>DASUGM010000164.1:0-19443 GCA_036274055.1 Vicinamibacterales bacterium
GGCGCTGACCGAGATCGACTACGCCACGCATCTCTGGCGAGAAAAGACGATTCAGACCGTCGCGAACGTGACGCGCCACGACGTCCGCCGGTGTCTCGAGTTGGCCGACAGCCTCGCCCTGGAGCCCACGGTCACGGAATACCCCCTCGAGTCCGCGAATCAGGCGCTTGCCGATCTGAGGCAAGGCGGCTCACGAGGCGCCAAGGTGCTTCGTATCAGCGCATCAGGCTGGCACGTATCGGGCCTCTCGTAGCGCCGCGACGGCGCTAACGAGTCCGATCAGCCAGCCGATCGGATACGAGACGCAGATCGCGAGCCACCACATCGATCGGCCAGTGGTACCTCCAACGCCGCCGAGGGCGGAAAGGCCAAAGAGCGCCGCAACGCCCATCGCGATCAGGAGGGACGCAGCGATCTGCAACCGGTAGCGCCGGCTCCTGGCGAAAAAGGCGCCGGCTGCCGCGAGCACGCTACCACCCAGAATCACCACGGACCCCTCCAGCGGATCCAGCGCACCCACCAGCATCAGCAGCAGACCTGCGATGACCAACGTGCGAGCACGCGTAGGCGTCATAACCCCTCCTGTTGCTCCTCGATCCCGCTCCTGGATCGATCATACGGAACGGGTCGCTCAGCGAGTCGTGAAGAACTCTGAAGAACACTCAGGGGTGGAAAATCATGGGACCGACCGGGGAATTTCCCGGGATTTCCGTTTAATTTCGCGGATTTTCACCGCTCAACCGCCGCGCCCGACTGGCACCGGTTCTGCGTGAGTAAGTGTGCAGTAGGCGCATCGAGTGCGCGGCGGAGAATGACCATGACCAAAGACCGCGAGCTACAAGAGCGCGTCCTGAGGGCGCTCGACTATGAACCCGGACTGAACGCCGCAAACGTCGGCGTCACCGTCCACGAGGGCGTCGTCACGCTGAAAGGCATGATGTCGACGTGTCTGGAGAGGATGCAGGCCGAGCAAGCCATCGGCCGGATCTACGGCGTTCGCGCCGTCGCTAACGACATCGAGGTGCGGCTCAATCCCGGCGCGCGCCGCGACGACAGCGCCATCGCCGAGGCCGCCGCCAACTCGATCACGTGGAACACGGCCGTCCCGCCAAGATCGGTGAAGGTCGCGGTGCGCAGCGGCTGGCTGACGCTCACGGGGGCGGTCGAGTGGCAGTTCCAGCGTGAAGCGGCCGAGCACGATCTCCATCGTCTGTTCGGCGTGACCGGCGTCACCAACATGATCAGGGTGAAGCCGAAGGCCCGGCCATCCGTGGTGCGCCACAAAATCGAAGAAGCGCTGATGCGGAGCGCCGCGGTTGACGCCGAGCACATCGAGGTTCAGACGAAGAAGGGCCTGGTGATTCTGCGTGGCCACGTCCGTTCGCTCGCTGAACGGCGGGAAGCTGAACGCGCGGCGTGGTCGGCGCCGGGTGTCACCCTGGTCGACGATCGGCTGACGGTAACGGCGTGAGCCGTCGATGATTCAGGTTCGCGCGATCCTCGTCCCGACCGACTTCAGCGGGCCAGCCACCGCGGCGTGGGAACACGCGCAATGGCTGGCGACGCAGTTGCGGTCCCGGATTCACCTGCTGCATGTCGTCTCACCGGCGCCTTTCGACGGAATGAGCGACGAAGCTGCGGGCATGCAACTCGGGGCGATCTTCCGGAACGCGGAGCAGTACGCGCGCGAACAGCTGCAGACGATGATCCCTGCGCGCGGACCGTTGGCAAAGCGCGTCATCGTGGCCACGGCGAGCGGCCCGACCGTCGATGGCATTCTGCACTACGCGGCCGCCAACGACATCGACCTCATCGTCATCGGCACGCACGGCCGCGGCGCGGTCGGCCATCTTCTACTGGGCAGCGTTGCCGAGCGCTGTCTTCAGCGAGCCACGCTGCCCGTGCTCACCGTCCATGACCAGTTGTTCGGAGGCAGACGATGAGGACGACCACGACGATTAGCGACGCGATTGCGTCCCGGCATTCAACCCGTTCGTTCACGCCGGATGCCGTCAGCGAGGCGAGCGTGCGCGCGCTGTTACAGGCCGCGGTTCAGGCGCCGACGGCCATGCACGTGGAGCCCTGGCGCTTCGTCGTCGTGCAGGATCGGGACGCATTGAAGCGGTACTCGGACGTCGCGAAGGCGACGCTGGTGAAGGAAGCGGAGCTCTATCGCGATCTGCACGACCCCTCGCTGACGCCAAAGAACGGCGGTTTCCTCCGGGCGCTGGCCAGTCCGGATTTCAACATCTTCTACAACGCCGGCACGCTGGTCCTGATCGGCGCGCGGCTGACGAATCCCTTTGTCGCCGGCGACTGCTGGCTGGCCGCGGAGAACCTGATGCTCGCAGCGGCTGGGATGGGGCTGGGCACCTGCTGCATCGGCTCAGCGTTACCGGCCGTCAACTCCGCCGCCGTGAAGGCGGAATTGGGAATCCCGGGCGATGTCACCGTGATCGCCGCGATTGTCGTCGGTGTGCCCGCCGACGCTCCGATGCCATCGGCCCGAAAGGCGCCGGTGATTCTGACTTGGAAGCAGGCGCCGCACGGTCTCGACACCGACGAGCAGTGCTGACGGCGCCGCGATCGAGAGTCAGGAGACGGACATGAATCGATTGAACGGCAAGACGGCACTTGTCACCGGCGCGGCGCTGGGGATCGGCCGCGCGGCCTGCCTGCGGATGGCCGGCGAGGGGGCGCGCGTCGCCGTCACCGATCTGCGCGAGTCCGACGGACGCGAGGTCGTCGCGCAGATCGAGCGCGACGGCGGGCGCGCCGCCTACTGGCAGCTCGACGTCAGCCGTGAAGCCGAGGCGCAGCGTGTGATCGGCGAGGTCGTCAGCACGTTCGGCGCCGTCGATGTCCTGGTCAACAACGCCGGCATCAGCGGCGTCAGCAAACCAACGCACGAGATCACGGAAGCCGAATGGGACGCGCTGATGGCCGTCAACGTCAAGGGCGTCTTCTTCTGCACGAAGCACGTGCTCCCGCACATGATCCGTGCCGGAGGCGGCAGCATCGTCAACCTGTCGTCGATCTACGGCCTGGTCGGCGCTCCGGACGCGCCGCCCTATCACGCCTCGAAGGGCGCGGTCCGCCTGATGACCAAGACCGACGCGCTGCTCTACGCGCCGAACAAGATCCGTGTGAACTCCATTCATCCGGGTTTCATCTGGACACCCATGGTCGAGAACTTCACCAACGCGGCGCCGGACCCGGCAAAGGCCCGCCAGGCGGTTGCGGCGAAACACCCGCTCGGACACATGGGTGATCCCGATGACATCGCGTGGGGCATCGTCTATCTCGCCTCCGACGAGGCCAGGTTCGTCACCGGCGCGGAACTCGTGATCGACGGCGGCTACACCGCGCAGTGACTGGCGCTCACAGACCGGTGGGAAACGTCTCGGCCAGCTCTCCGGCGTCCCAGGTGGACGTTCGTTCCATCGGTTCGACCGCGCGCGTCTCGTCGAGGTGGACGACGTAGTCGAATTGATCGGCGAGCCGGGCGTGGAAATAGTGACTGCGACGCTCGGTCTCCGGCAGATACAGCACACCGATCGCGCGCTCCAGGCGCGGGGCGGCGAGTGCAGATGCCAGATCCAGATCGGTGCGCAGCGGCAGCAGGAAGTTCCCGACCCGGCTTTCGTGGAACAGATGCTCGTAGCTTGCAGCCAGCGCCGGCCGGACGTGACGCCGGTGGGCCGGGCCGTCCCAGGCGGTCGCGGCCGTCACCGTGCCGGTGAAGGTCGTGAATCCGACGGAGACGACGCCGGCGCCGAAGCGCTCGCGCGCGAGTTGACCGACGTTCAGTTCGCCGTGCTCGCCCATCTCGGTGGCCCGGGCATCGCCCAGGTGCGAGTTGTGCGCCCAGACGACGACCCGTGCCGGCCGATCCGGCTGGCCAAGGAAGGTCACGAGATTGGACAGCGTGTCGGTCATGTGATGATCGCGCAGGTTCCAGGACGCCACGCGCCCGCCGAACATTGTGCGGTAGTAGGCCTCGGCGTCCCGGACGACGCGGGCGTTCTGTTCGGCGACGAAGTATTCGTCCTGGGCCAGGCGTCCGTCGCGCTGGGCGTACTCGGCGGCGCGGCGCCGCAGCTCGACCAGCTGCGTCACCACTTCCCGCTCGCACGTGGCCTCAATACCCAGCCCGGTGGCGTGGGCGTAACTCTGCATCTCGTCGCCGAACCGATCGAAGCAGGCGTAGCGGGCCCGGGCGCGCTGCCCCGCCGGCGGATCGACTTTGTCGAGAAACGCAATCACCGCCCGCATCGATGCGTGGAGGCTGTACAAATCGAGGCCATAGAACCCGGCGCGCTGCTCGACTGGCAGCGGCTCGTTGTGCGATCGGAGCCAGCCGACGAAGTCCAGCACGTCGGCGTTGCGCCACATCCACGACGGAAATCGGCGGAAATCGGCCAGCGCTTCGGTGGCGTCACGATCGCCGCCGGTGCCGCGGACATAGCGGTTCACGCGGTAGGCATCCGGCCAGTCGGCTTCCACCGCCACCGCGGTAAAGCCTTTCTCGACGATCAGCCGCCTGGTGATCGCCGCGCGCTCCCGATAGAACTCATGCGTGCCGTGCGTCGCTTCGCCGAGCAGGACAACGCGCGCCGTCGCCAGCGCGTCGATCAGGCGATCGCGATCGCGCGGCGCCTCGGTCCACGGCAGGGCGCGACGGCGGACCAGCGCAACCGGGTCGAGAGGCACGAACGCCGGCGGCGAGTGATGCCTCGGCGCCGACTCGACGGCGCCAATCAGCCTGCGGACTTCGTCGTCGCTCGTCTCCGAGAAGTCGACGTACCAGAGCCCGACCGCCCCGAAATCGTCAGGCGTCACTGCACAAACGACCCGATCGGCGTAGTTGCGGAGGCGCTGGCAGGTCTGCGAGGCGCCAACCGGCGCCGCGGCGACAATCGCGGCAGGTCCGAGCTGACGCAGGGCGACCAGCGCGGCCTCCATCGTCGCGCCGGTCGCCAACCCGTCGTCGACGACGATGACGGTACGACCTGACACGTTGGGACGGCGTCGTGCGCCGCGGTACTGACGGTCGCGGCGATCCAGCTCGAGTCGCTCGCGCATCGCGACCTGCTCGACAAGTGCGCGCGGAATGCCGAGGTCACGAATCAGGCGCTCGTCGAGCACCTGAATACCGCCCTCGGCGATCGCGCCCATGGCGAGCTCAGGATGTCCGGGCACGCCGAGCTTGCGAACCAGAAAGACATCGAGCGGCGCGGCCAGTTGCTGCGCGACTTCGGCGGCCACCGGCACGCCGCCGCGCGGCAATCCGAGCACGAGGACGTCCGAGCGGTCGGCGTAGCTGATCAGGTGGCGCGCCAGCTGACGGCCGGCGTCGACGCGGTTCGCGAAGCTATCGGTCGTCATGTGGCGGTTCCCTTCTGAAGCAGGTCGCGAGAGCTCGTCACGCTCAGATCGGGGCGCGTCCTCTGCCGGCGGCCCAGAAAATCACGGCCCGCCCGGAAAATCTCGAACACGCCGGTCATTCGAACCGCAGGGCCTCGATCGGATCCAGGCGGGCGGCACGTCTCGCCGGGTAGAACCCGAAGAAGATGCCGACGAACGCCGAGAAACCGAATGCCAGCGCGACGGATTCCCCGGTAAAGCTCGTTGGCCACGACAGCAGGTACGTCAACGCCCGTGAGAACCCGAATCCCAGGGCGATGCCGACCAGCCCGCCGACCAGGCTGATCGTGGCCGCCTCGACGAGAAACTGCAGCAGCACGTCGTGAGCCTTGGCGCCGACCGCCATGCGCAAGCCGATCTCGCGCGTGCGCTCGCTGACGGAGACCAGCATGATGTTCATGATCCCGATCCCGCCCACCAGCAGCGACACGCCGGCAATGCCGGCCAGAAGCGCGGTCATCGTGCGGGTCGATTCCGTCCGCAGGCTGGCCATCTCTTCGAGCGTCCGCACGGTGAAGTCATCGTCGGCGGCTGACGCGAGTCGATGACGAGCGCGCAGCGTCTCGGCGATCGCCGATGCGACGCTGGCGACGGTCCGGGCCGATACCGCGGACACCGTCGCGCCGTGGACGTGCGTGATGCCGAGGAGTTTCTTTTGCGCGGTCGTGTACGGGACGAAGACGACGTCGTCCTGGTCCTGCCCCATCGCAACCGCGCCTTTCGCGGACAAGACGCCAAGCACTCTGAATGGCTGGGTGCCGATGCGCACGATCTGTCCGGTCGGGTCCGCGTCGGGCCCGAACAGTGTGGCGCTGACGACGGCGCCGAGGACCGCGACGTTGGCCACGCCGCGGACCTCTTGCGTCGTGAAGAAGGCGCCGGTTCGCATCGGCCAGGCGCGGATCGCCGGCATGTCCACGTCGGTGCCTTCGATTCGCGTCGACCAGTTCTGGCCGCCGGCCACGACCTGCCGGCGCGTGTTGACGCTCGCCGCGACGTACTGCACATCGGGCAACTGCCGGATCGCGTCGACGTCCTGGGGGGTCAGTGTCGTCGCCGCGCCGGGCCCCTGTCGGGCCCCGCCCATTGTCAGGCTTCCTGCCATGACGGCGACGACGTTCGTGCCGGCGCTTTGAATCTGTTCTTCGATCACGCGTTGTGCGCCGCGGCCGAGCGCCACCATCGTGATCACGGCAGCCACGCCGATGACGACGCCGAGCATCGTGAGCAACGTGCGCATGCGATTGCCCTCGAGCGCATCGAAGGCCACGTGCAGGATCATGCGGCGGGACATCGTCGTAGCTCAGGCCGGACGCGCGATGCGCGCGGCGGGCGGCGGCAGCGCCGCCAGATCGATCGAGGCCGTGCGCCGGTCGACGACCGGCAGGTCCTCGACGACGCAGCCGTCGCGAAAGGCGATGGAGCGTCCCGCGCACTGAGCGATATCGCGCTCGTGGGTGACGAGCAGGATCGTGATGCCTTGCTCGGCGTTGAGGCGCTGGAAGATTTCCATGACTTCGAGGCTCGTCCGCGTATCGAGGTTCCCGGTCGGCTCATCGGCCAGGACCAGCGCCGGGTGGTTGATGAGCGCGCGGGCAATCGCGATGCGCTGATGTTGGCCGCCGGAGAGCTGGTTGGGGCGATGCTGCGCGCGCTCGGCCAGGCCGACCGCGGCAAGCGCCGCCATCGCCCGCTCGCGACGCTCGGCGGCCCTCATCTCGGTGCCGACGTAGAGCAATGGCAACTCGACGTTGTCGAGCGCGCTCTTGCGCGGCAGCAGGTTGAAGCCCTGAAAGACAAACCCGATTCGCGTGTTGCGGATTACGGCCAGTTCGTCGCGCGACAGCTGTGAGACATCGCGGTCTTCGAGCCGATAGGTCCCGGACGTCGGCCGATCGAGACAGCCGACGATGTGCATGAACGTCGACTTGCCGGATCCCGACGGCCCGGTGATCGCGACGAACTCGCCGGCGTGCACCTCCAGCGTCACGCCACCGAGCGCGTGGACCTCCACTTCGCCACGCCGGTAGACCTTGACCAGGTCACGAACGGACACGAGCGGTTCGCTCATCGGCCGCCCCCACGCTGCCCAGGCGGACGCTGCGGGCCCATCAACGGATTCGTCATCGTGCTGCTGCCGGCCGCGCCGCTCGACCGCGACGTGCCCGCAGCAGTCCCCGTGATCACCCGTGTGCCTTCGACGAGATCGCGGCTGAGCACTTCGGTGGACGTCCCATCGGAAACCCCGAGCAGCACGACGACCTCCCGAAGACCGGTCTCGGACTGGAGCCACACCCGGCCCGTGCTCTGGCCTTCGTCCGCGTCGTCGGCCTGAAGCGGCGCGCGCGCCGACAGCGAGGCCCCGAACGCCGCGAGCATCTCATCGGTCGGCCGAAATCGCAGCGCGGCGTTTGGAATCCGCAGCACCCGCCGCCGCGCCGCGATCTCGACGGAAACGGTCGCGGTCATGCCCGGCTTGAGCTTGAGCCTGGGGTTGGCCACGTCAATCACCGCCGCATACGTCACGACGTTCTGCTGGGTGATCGGACTGAGTCGCACCAGCGACAGCGTCCCGACAAACTCGTCGGCCGGAAATGCGTCAACGTGGAAGCGCACGGTCTGGCCGGGCAGCACGCGCCCGATGTCGGCCTCGTTGATGCTGGCGTTCACCCGCATCTTGGTGAGGTCGGCGGCGATGACGAACAACGTCGGCGCCTGCAAACTCGCGGCAACGGTCTGCCCGACGTCGACGTTGCGCGCGATCACCGTGCCATCAATCGGCGCCGTGATGACGGTCTTGGCGAGGCTGACTTCGCTCTGATTCAATGAGGCCCGCGCCTGCCTGACCTGCGCATCGGCCGACTGGACCTGCGTGATCGCGGTTTGCAGCGTCGTTTCGGCGGTGTCCAGATCACTCTGGGCGACGATGCCCGCGCCGATCAGCCGCGCGGTCTGATCGCGCTTTCGGCGTGCCTCGGTCTCGACCAGGCGCGATCGAGCAAGGTCGGCTTCGGCGCGCATCAGGTTCGCGCGCGCTTGTTCGACTTGCGTGCGAAACAGCTCGGGATCGAGACGCGCGATGACCTGGCCCCTGGTGACCGGCGCGTTGTAGTCCGCGTAGAGATGTTGCACCGTGCCTGAGACCTGAGTGCCGACCTGCACGGTGGTCACGGCTTCCAGCGTCCCGGTCGCGCCGACGGCATCGATGACGTCGCCTCGCGTGATCGGCTGACTGACGAGTTGGAGTGTGTCGCGACCGCGGCTGAGGTAGAAGCCCCCCAGACCCAGCACCACCAGCGCGGCGACCAGCGTTGCTCGGCGCACTCCGCGCGTCCCGAATCGCACGCACACCTCCCGCCCGCCAGCCGAACGACGAGCTGCCTGGTTCCTGAGCAAGGACCATTCCTGCAGGAATGGTCGGAAATCGCCTGGTTCAGTGCGCGGGCGGCCGGGCTCGCGGAAGGCCCCAGAGAAAGTTCGCAGGGGTACCGGGGATTCGCGCACCGCGTCGCCACCACGGCGGCTCAATCGCCAGTCCGGCGCTTGGCACTGAACCTGCTCTGACAGTGGCGTAGACAAGCGGATGAGTCGAAGTGTTGCGATCGCCTGCGTCCTCATCAGCCTTGGCGTGAGCGGATGCAACAAGTCGCCGGTCGAACCCGGTCCTGACTGTACGAGCGCGGTCGCGCCGGCGACGGTGACGCTTTCGGCGGCGGCGAGCACGACGACGATCGCCGTCACGGTGGCGTCGGCGTGTTCGTGGTCGGCCCAGAGTCAGGCGGGGTGGCTGACCATCACCGCCGGTGCGGCCGGCCAGGGCTCGGGCGCGGTCACGGTCGCGGTGAGCGAAAACGCAGATCCCGCGCCACGTACCGGTGCAGTCACGGTCGCGGGGCACGCAGTCAGCATCACGCAAGCGGCTGCCGAACCGGCGCCATGCGTCTATTCGATTTCGCCCGAGTCGGCGTCGTTTGCCGCCAACGGCGGCACCGGGATGGCCGCGGTCACCACGGCCTCGGGATGTGCCTGGACCGCGAGCAGTGACGCCGCGTGGGTCACAGTCGACGCGGGCTCCTCTGGCAGCGGCGCCGGGACAGTGGCCTATACCGTTTCGCCACAGCACGACCCGGCGACCCGCACCGCGGCGTTGACGATTGCGGGGCGCACGCTGACGATCGTGCAGCAGGCCGATACCGCCAGTTGCACGTACTCGGTGGCGCCGGTGGACCTGAGCACCTGCATGGCGCCGACGATCGTGACTACGTCGATTTCCACCCAGCCGTCGTGCGGATGGACCGCCTCGGCCTCGGCGTCATGGCTCGCGCTGTCTCAGACGTCCGGCAGCGGCGCGGCATCGATCGCGATGCAGCTGGGTGAGAACTACGACGCGCCCAGACAGGCCACGCTGATGATCCGCTGGCCGACGCCGACCGTCGGGCAGAATGTTCGCGTCAATCAGGCAGGCTGCCGGTATTTCGTGTCGTCGTCAGCATTCGCCGTCGCGGCGGCGGGCGCCGTGCACACCGTCATCGTCGTGCAGCAGAGCGATCCGCTCGAGTGCGGCGGACCGACACAGAGCCGCTGTGTGTGGTCGGCGGTGGCTGAGGTGCCGTGGATCGTCATCACCACATCGATGCCGCAGACCGGCGACGGGCAGATGACTTTCAACGTGCTTCCCAACACCGCGGGCGCGCGCAGCGGCGTCATTCGGCTGCGTGATCAGATGATCCGCATCGATCAGGCGAGCCTCTCGCTACTGCAGTGGCAGTCCCGAGCGCGGCGTCTACTGTTCAGGCGGCCTCCGGAGGGCCTATGACCACTTCACCTCACGGCGTCGTCCCGGCCGCGCATGCCGACAACCATGACCAGTGCCAACACCGACCATGAACCCACTCGCGGCCTGCCGTGGGTGTCGTGGCTGCTGGGCGCGGCGCTGCTCGGCGCAGTCGTCGCGGCCGCTCTCCACTTCTCGGAGGAACAGGCATTCGTCGGGCTGGTGAAGCACGCCGAGCCCTGGTGGCTCGCCGTCGCAATGGTGCTGCAAGCGGGAACATATCTGGCTCAAGGTGGGATCTGGCGTCGCGTCGGCATCGCGGCCGGCTACCACCTGGAGTGGAAGACGGCATTCGAACTCGGGCTTGCGAAACTGTTCGCCGATCAGGCCTTGCCTTCGGCTGGCCTGAGCAGCAGCGTCCTGATTGCACAGGCACTCACACAACGGCAGCTGCCATCGGCAGCGGCCAGTGCGTCGGTGCTCGTCAACATCGCCTCGTATCATCTGGCGTACGCCGTGGCGCTTGCAGGCGCGCTCGCCATCATGCTGTGGCGTGGACACTCCAATGCGGTCGTGATCGTCATGGCCGTGCTCTTCCTCGTCTTTTCGCTGGGGCTGAGCAGTGCGGTGCTGGTTCTATCCGGACGTCCCCACGAACGGCTCGCGCGGCGGCTCCGACGATTTCCGTGGGTTCGCACGACGTTCGAGTTCATCGCCGGCGCGGACCCTGGGCTGGTCCGGAGCCGTCGTCTGCTTGCGGAAGCGACCGGCATCCAGCTGGCGATCGTGTTCCTCGATGCAGCGACTGTCTGGACGCTCATCGCAGCGCTAGGGACGGTGGCCTCCGCTTCGGGCGTGTTCGCAAGCTTCATGATTGCCACCCTGTTCCGGACGATGGGCATCGTCCCCGGTGGCCTGGGCACCTTCGAAGCGACCTCGGTATTCACATTGCGGATGGTGGGCGTCGATCTGGCGGTGGCCTTGTCGGCCACGCTGCTCTTTCGGGGTCTCAGCTTCTGGTTGCCAATGCTGCCGGGCTACTGGTTCTCTCGCCGGGCGATCGCCCCGCGGGTTCGCCCGACGCAGGCCGGCGGGAGCCCGCCGCTCACCGCATATTGGACGCTGGACGCCTCGGAGGTCGCGCAGCGGCTGACGTCCGGGCCCGAAGGGCTCTCCGGAGCGGAGGCCGCCACCCGTCTGCGCGAGCACGGCCCCAACGAACTGCGAGAGCGTCGCACGTTGTCACGGCTGGGCGTGCTCGTTCGCCAGTCGCGCAGCCCGCTTCTCCTCCTCCTGGTGTTCGCCGCGGGCGCCTCCGCCGTGACGGGCCAGTGGCTCGACGCGGCGATCGTCGTAACCATCGTCATGGCCACCGTGGGCATTGGATATTCCAGGGAGTACCGCGCGCAAACGGTCGCCGGTGCGTTGCGCGCCCGCCTGCATGTGCGCGCCAGCGTGCTGCGCGATGGGCAGGCGCGGCCGCTGCCGCCCGAGGAGGTGGTGCCCGGCGATGTCGTGCTTCTCTCGGCCGGCAGTCTCGTGCCGGCTGATGCGGTGATCCTGCAGGCCACGGACTTCTTCGTGAGCGAAGCGGTGTTGACCGGCGAGAGCTTTCCCGTTCACAAGAAGCCCGGTGTGGTCGATCGGTCCGCGGGCCTCGGCGCGCGCACGAACTGCGTGTTCGTCGGCACCAATGTCCGCAGCGGCGTGGCCCGATGCCTGGTCGTCAGGACCGGATCCAAGACGGAGTTCGGAGCGATCGCGCATCGGCTCACGCTCCGGCCGCCGGAAACCGAATTCGATCGCGGCATCCGTCGCTTTGGGTACCTGCTCACGAGCGCGATGCTCATCATGGTGCTCCTGGTCTTCGCCGCACACATGTTCGGCGGCCGGCCGCCGGTGGAGACCCTGCTGTTTGCGGTGGCGCTCGCCGTCGGGTTGAGCCCCGAGTTGCTGCCGGCCATTCTCAGCGTCAATCTGGCGCGGGGCGCCCAGATGATGGCTCGCCGCGGCGTCCTCGTGCGGCGCCTCAACGCGATCGAGAACCTCGGAAGTCTGAGCGTGTTGTGCATGGACAAGACCGGCACACTCACCGAAGGCGTCGTCGAACTGGAAGGAGCCTACGACGGCTCCGGTCAGCCGTCGCAGGCGGTGCTGGATCTGGGCGCGTGCAATGCCGCTCTCGAAACTGGCGTCGCCAGCCCGCTTGACGACGCGATCACCAACGCTCGCCGGCCCGATCTCGACACCGTCCGCAAGCTCGGCGAAATCCCGTTTGACTTCGTTCGCAAGCGGGTCACTGTCGTCGTGCAGGCTCAGAACGGCGCGCGTCTCATCACCAAGGGCGCCTTCCACCACGTCATGGACGTCTGCACGCGATCCGGCGATGACGCACTCCTCGATGCAGACGGACGTGCCGAACTCGAACGACGCTACGACGAATGGACGGGCCGGGGCATCCGCGTGCTTGCGGTTGCAGCCCGAGCCGTTGAGCAGCACCCCGTCTACTCCCGCGACGATGAGCGCGACATGATCTTCATGGGCTTCCTGACCTTCCTCGATCGTCCCAAGGAGGGAGTGGCAGATGCGCTTGCCGAACTGGCCGCACTGGGCGTCTCGGTCAAACTCGTGACCGGTGACAGCCGGCTGGTCGCCCAGCACATCGCGACGTTGGTGGGGATGCGAGCGGATCGCGTCCTGACCGGCCGGCAGCTCGACGAGCTCAATGACGAGGCGCTCTGGCGCGTCGCGGAGACGACGGACCTTTTCGTCGAGGTGGACCCCAACCAGAAGGAGCGAATCATTCTCTCGCTGAAGAAGATGGGGCACGTGGTCGGCTTCCTGGGCGACGGCGTGAACGACGCGCCGGCGATGCACGCGGCCGATACCAGCCTGTCCGTGGAGGCGGCGGTGGACGTCGCCAGGGAGGCGGCGGACTTCGTGCTCCTGGAGCGCAGTCTCGATGTGATCCGGCAGGGGATCGAGGAGGGCCGGCGGACGTTTGCGAACACACTGAAGTACATCCTGATCACCACGAGCGCGAATCTGGGCAACATGGTCAGCATGGCGGCTGTCTCGCTCTTCCTGCCATTTCTTCCGCTGACTGCCGGCCAAATCCTGCTCAACAACTTCCTCTCGGACGTGCCGGCCGTCGGCATCGCGGACGACAGCGTCGACGCGGAGCTCGTCGATCGTCCCAGGCGCTGGGACATCCGGTTCATCGGCCGGTACATGGTCGAATTCGGCATCCTCAGTTCGCTGTTTGACTTGCTGATGTTTGGCGTGTTGCTGGGTATCTTCCGCGCCGGACCTGACGTGTTTCGTACGGGTTGGTTTGTGGAGTCTCTGCTCACCGAGCTGGTCGTGGCACTGGTGATCCGGACGCGACGGCCCTTCTACCGCAGCCGGCCTGGCACATTGCTGCTGGTTTCAACGGCCGGCTTGATCGCGTTCGCCTTCGCGGTCCCCTACCTGCCGCTCGCCGAGCTGGTCGGCTTTGTGCCGATTCCAGGGACTTTGCTCGCCACGATCATGCTCATCACAGTCGGTTACGTCGCCGCGACAGAGGCTCAAAAGCGATGGTTCTACCGCCACGCGACATAAGCGGGACGTCGCGCGGCGGCCAGGCGCGACCCGCCGGTCCGTCTGCTCGACCGCGACTAGTCGCGGTGCCAGACGGCGCGGGCGAACTTGTTGCCGTGGCCGAAGCCGAACTTGATCTCGCCGTCGTAGGCGTGCTCGATCGCGCGGCCCAACCGTTCGATCAGGTGCTCAGTCGTCGCGGCCACCGTAATCACGTCGGCTCGCGCTGACGGCACGGAAATCATGCGACCGGTCGGATTGTCCTGAAGGGCGCGCTCCGCCTCGCGCTCGAGCAAGCGCGTGAGCTCCCAATGGTGAGCTCGAACGAACTCTCCCTCGAGCCGGAGGTAGCCGGCCACGAGCCCCTTCGAGATCATCTCGCACGACCGGCAGGTCGTGCGGGCGGCGCTCGTCGCCGCTTCCTGCGCCAGCGGATCGGTCGCCGGCAGCCAGCGCCGCTTGTAATACAGGGCGCCGCATTTGCGGCAGACCAGCGGTCCTTTCATCGCGCGGGCGCCACGGTGCGCCCCGCCGTCGTAGTCGACGCGTTTGGTGAACGGCACACTGCTGAAGGTCTTGTTGCTGCGCATCGGATCCTCGGGGGTGTCCCGTGCAAGCCTCCTGCCGTTCGCGAAGGTGTGGCACACCCGCGGGACGCTCGCCACAGTCTCGAGACGACGCGGGAAAACTCGCATCCACCCAAATTCTTTCGCCCGTCAGCCCGCCGCCGCGAGTGGGATCGGCAGGACTGCGGCCCTTTTCGACGTCTCCCGCCTCGCCGGACCCGGCAAGCGCCTTGCACTCCTTTGAGCCATGGCCCACAAGCGCTTGTTCGTCACATCCGAAGCACGCGAGAAGGTCCTGCGCGGCGTCACCGCGCTGGCTGACGCCGTCCGCGTCACCCTCGGCCCGAAGTCCAAGTGCGTGTTGATCGAGAAGAAGTTCGGCCGTCCGCTGGTCTGCAACGACGGCGTCACCATCGCGCGTGAATTCGATCTCGAGGATCCGGAAGAAAACCTGGGCGCCCAGATCATCCGCCAGGCGGCCGAGCGCACCGGCGATCAGGTCGGCGACGGCACCACCACCTCGACGCTAATCGCGGCGGCGCTCTACGCGGACGGTGTGCGCAATATCGCCGCCGGGGCCAGCGCCATCGATCTGAAGCGTGGCCTCGATCGCGCGCTGGTCATCGTCGTCGCCCGGCTGAAGGCGCAATCCCAGCCGGTCGCCGGCCGCAAAGAACGGGCGCAGGTCGCGACAATCTCGGCGCACAACGACGCGGCGATCGGCGAGCTCGTCGCCGATGCACTCGAGCGCGTCGGCGCCGAAGGCACGACGACGGTCGAGGAAGCGAAGGGCACCGAGACCACGGTCGAGGTCGTCGAGGGCATGCGCTTCGACCGCGGTTACCTGTCGCCGTACTTCGTCACCGATCCCGACAAGATGCGCGCGGTGCTCGACGACCCGTACCTCCTGATTTACGAGAAGAAGATCAGCACGACCAAGGATTTGGTGCCATTGCTCGAACAGATCGCCAGGAACGGTCGCGGCTGTGTCGTCATCGCTGACGACATCGACGGCGACGCGCTGGCGACACTCGTGGTGAACCGGATTCGGGGCACACTTCCCTGCCTCGCCATCCGGGCGCCCGGGTATGGCGACCGTCGCCGCGCGCAGCTCGAGGATCTCGCGGTGCTCACCGGCGGCCGGCTGATCGCGGGCGAACTCGGCGTCAAGCTCGAGCACGTGACGCTGGAAGATCTCGGCCAGGCCAAACGCATTGTCGCCGACAAGGACACGACGACGATCGTCGGCGGTCTCGGCGCCAAGGAGGCAATCGCCGGCCGCGCCGCCGACCTCCGGCGGCAGATCAAAGAGACGACGTCGGACTATGACCGCGAGAAGCTGGAAGAGCGGCTGGCGCGGCTGACCGGCGGCGTCGCGGTGATCCGGGTTGGCGCGCCGTCGGAAGCCGAAATGAAGAACCGCCGGGAGGCCCTCGACGACGCCATCAGCGCCACGAAGGCGGCGATCGCCGAAGGCATCGTTCCCGGCGGCGGTTTGGCGCTGCTTCGTGCAATCGACGCCGTCGAGCAGGAGGCCGCCAACGCGGCCGGCGACGAGCGCACCGGCATGCTGATGCTGCGGCGCGCGCTCGAGGCGCCGACCCGGCAAATCGCGATCAACTCCGGATGCGACGCCGGCGTCGTGGTCGAGCGGATGCGCACCGGCACTGGCGCGATCGGGTTCGATGCCGGCGCAGGTCGCTACGTCGACCTCGTCGAGAGCGGCATCATCGACCCGGTCAAGGTCGTGCGCGTCGCGGTGGAGAACGCGGTTTCGGCCGCCGGCGTCCTGCTGCTCACCGAAGCGACGTTGACGGATGTCCCCGAGCCGCGCAAAGCGACGCCGGAGCTGGCGGAGGTCTAACGGGTGGACACGGCCCCCGTGTTCAGTCTTCGCGAGGTGACCAAGACGTACCGGATGGGCGAGGTCGACGTCCACGCCCTGCGTTCCGTCAGCCTCGACATCCGCCGCGGCGAGTTCGTGGTGCTGCTCGGGCCGTCCGGCAGCGGCAAGTCGACGCTGCTCAACATCGTCGGCGGACTGGATACGCCGACCTCCGGTGACGTGTTCTACGACGCTCGCCCGCTCACCGGCGCGACCGAAGCGGTGCTGACGGCGTACCGCCGGCAGCATGTCGGCTTCGTCTTTCAGTTCTACAACCTGATTCCGAGCCTGACCGCACGCGAAAACGTCGCCCTGGTGACGGACATCGTCGCGCGGCCGATGACACCCGACGACGCGCTGGCCCTGGTACAGCTGTCGGAGCGGCGCGATCACTTTCCCTCGCAGATGTCGGGTGGCGAACAGCAACGGGTCGCGATTGCGCGCGCGATTGCCAAGCAGCCGGCGGTGCTGCTCTGCGACGAGCCGACCGGAGCCCTCGACGTCGCCACCGGGATCGTCGTGCTCGAAGCGCTGACGCGCGCCAATCGCGAACTCGGCACGACGACGGTGGTGATTACCCACAACGCGCCGGTCGCGGCGATGGCCGACCGGGTCTTCGTCATGGCCGATGGCGCGATTCGCCGCGAGACCGCGAATACGGCGCGGGTCGCGGCGCGCGATCTCCGGTGGTGACGCCGTGCGCGCGCTGAACCGCAAGCTGGCTCGTGACCTGATCGCGCAGCGCGGCCAGGCGCTGTCGATTGCGGCCGTGCTGGCCGCCGGCGTCGCGATGTACGCGGCCTATTTCAGTACCTTTGATTCGCTCCGCGACGCGGCGGCGCGCTTCTACGCCGATTGCCGCTTTGCCGACGTGTTCGTCACCACCCGCCGCGCGCCGCTCGCCGTGCGCGACGAACTGGCGCGAATCGACGGCGTGGCTGACGTGGAAGCGCGAATCGTCGTCGACGTCACGCTCGACGTCCCCGGCTTCGCGGATCCGATTTCCGGTCGCATCGTCTCGCTGGTGCTGCCGCGGCGGCGGCCGCTCAACGACGTCAACCTCCGTCGCGGCCGCGACCCCGAACCGGGCCGCACCGACGAAGTGCTGGTCAACGAGGCCTTTGCGAATGCGCACGGCCTGCGGCCCGGGGATCAGATCGCCGCGATCATCAACGGCCGGCGGCGGCCGCTCGACATCGCCGGCATCGTCCTGTCGCCCGAGTACGTCTACAGCCTGCGCGGCGCCGACATCATGCCCGATCCCGAGCGCTTCGGCATTCTGTGGATGGAACGGCGCGGCCTCGCCGCCGCGTTCGACATGGAGGGTGGCTTCAATGACGCGGTGTTGGCGCTGGCGCCGGGGGCATCGCTGCCCGCGGTCATCGCTGGCGTGGAGCGCGCGCTGGCGCGCTACGGAACGATCGCCGTGACGCCGCGGGCGCGGCAGCTCTCGAACTTCTTCCTCGAAAACGAATTCATGCAGCTCCGCACCGCCGGTCTGCTGATGCCGGCGGTGTTCCTCGGCGTGGCGATCTTCCTGCTCAACGTCTCGCTGATGCGCATGACGGCGATGCAGCGTGAGCAGATTGCGGCGCTCCGGGCGATCGGCTACAGCCGCGGCGAAATCGGCCGGCACTACGCGGCGTGGTGTCTGGCCGTGGCCGGCGCCGGCGGCGGCGTCGGACTGGCCGCGGGATCGTGGATTGGCGCCGGCATGGTCTCGATGTACCGCGACTTCTTTCATTTTCCGGTGCTCGAGTACCGACTGAGCCTCGAAGACGGCCTCGCCGCGATGGCGCTCGGTCTCGGCGCCGGGCTGGCGGGGGCGGCGTTTGCCGTCCGTCGCGCGACGTCGCTGGCGCCAGCCGAGGCGATGCGGCCCGCGCCGCCCGAGCGCATCCGCGCCACCGCCGTCGAGCATCTGCTGCTGCCGGCGTGGCGCTCACCGGCGGCGCGCATGGTCCTCCGCAACGTCGCCCGCCATCCGCTGCGCAGCGGTCTGGCCATGGTCGGGGTCGCCACGGCGGTGTCGGTCCTCATCATCGGTCTGTTTCTCGTCGACGCGATCGAGAACGTCATCCGGATTGAATTCGAGTCGGCGCGCCGCTACGACCTCGCGGCTTCGTTCGTCGAGCCGCGGAGCGGCGCGGCGCGGTTCGAGTTGCAGTCCCTGCCCGGAGTGACGGCCGTCGAGGTGATGCGAGCGACGCCGGTCAGGCTCCGTCACGGCCATCGCTCACGCGAAACGGCGTTGCTCGGCCTCGATGCCGAGCCCGTGCTCAGCCGGGTCCTCGGCGCCGGGCAGCAGCCCGTTGCCATGCCCGGTGATGGCGTGCTCCTGGTGGTCTCGCTCGCCGAGGCGCTCGAGGCGCGCCCCGGCGACGTGCTGCAGGTCGATCTGCTCGAGCACGGCCGCGACCAGCGCGAGGTGCGGGTCGCCGGCATCGTCACCGAGATCTTCGGCGCCAGCGCCTACATGGATCGCGTCTCGCTCGCCCGCCTGCTGCACGAGGCCGGATCGGTGTCTACGGCCTTCCTGCGCGTGACCGACGAGGCCACGGTCAACGCGCAACTCAAGCAGATGCCCTCGATAGCCGGCGTTTCGATCAAGCGCGCTGCCGTCGACAACTTCCACCAGACACTCGCCGGGCAGATGTACATCCTCGTCACAGTGAACGTCATCTTCGCGATGATCATCGCCTTCGGCGTCGTCTACAACGCGGCGCGGATTCTACTGTCAGAGCGCAGCCGCGACCTGGCGAGCCTCCGGGTCCTCGGCTTCACCCGCCAGGAAGTGCGGCGGATTCTGCTTGGCGAGATCGCCATCATCAGCCTGGTCGGTATTCCCGCCGGGGTCGGCCTGGGACAGGCCGGCGCGACCTGGCTGATGACGGCGCTGGCCACCGAGCTGTTCCGCTTCCCGATGGTGATCACGCCGCGGACGCGGTTGTTTGCGATGGCGATCGTCGCCCTCGCGGCCATCGGGTCGAGCCTCGTCGTCGGCCGCCGCATCGACCGCCTCGACCTTGTCGCCGTCCTCAAGACCAGGGAGTAGTGCCGTGTCTGCCATCTTCACTCGTCGTCACGCGCGCTGGGCCGCGGCGGTCGTCGCCGCCGGCGTGTTCACCGTCTGGATGCTGCGCCCGCGGCCCGTGGCCGTCGACAGCGCGCCGATCGTCAACGGATCGCTGTGCGTCACCGTCGAGGAT
>DASUGM010000165.1:0-12057 GCA_036274055.1 Vicinamibacterales bacterium
TGAATTGCAGCATTTGTGACGCGAGATCGTCACAAATGCTGCAATTCAAGATCCGACCCCTACAGTTCCCGCTTGACGCGCACCCGCTCCGGCAGGCCCATGCCGCCAGTCAGAAACACGCGAATTCCGTCTTCCACCGACATCTCCGGAAACGACGCCCGCGACGCGGGTACGACCAGGATGTCGCCCAGATACAAGTGATTGGTCGGCACGTAGACGGCAAAGAGACTCTCCCTGCCCTGCCCGCGATCGACCTCGAATTCCTTGGTCAAAAACCCCAGCACGAACCCGCGCGCGGTGTCGTCGACCAGCACCATCCGCTTGAAGCCGAACTCGTTGTCCGGCGAAAACGCGTTGATCAACTGCTTGACCGGCGCGTAGACCGTCTTGAACAGCGGCACCTGGAGCAGCAGGCTCTCGCCGCGCATCAGCATCCGCCGGCCGAACATATTCGTCGCCACCGTCCCGACCAGGAGCACGAACAGCGCGGTCGCCACCAGGCCGAGGCCTGGAATGTGGCGGCCGGTCAGGCGTTCCCCCAGCTCGAGTTGCGACGTCAGCCGATCCGCCAGCTGAAACACCCAGACGATCGCCACCACGCTCACGACCAGCGGCACCATCACGAAGAACCCGGTGACGAAATTCCGCCGCAGCCGCTGCCCGATGCCCATCACTGCGCCAGCCAGATGAAGGTCGCCACCGCGAGCGCGACCCGGTACCACGCAAACACGTCGAGCCGGTGCGAGGTGAGGAAGCGGATGAAAAACCTCACCGTCAGGTACCCGACGATGGCCGACGTCGCCATGCCGATGCCGAACAGCATCACCTGCTCGGACGTCATCGGCCCGATCGTCAGCGCTTCCTTCGCCGCGGCGGCCATGATCGCCGGCATGCTCAACAGAAACGTGAACCGCGCCGCCGCTTCCCGGGTCAACCCGACGGCCATCCCGGTCGCGATCGTCGCGCCCGAGCGCGACACGCCCGGCACCAGCGCCGCGGCCTGCGCCACGCCAATCCCCAGCGCGCCGCCAGGCGTCAAGGCCTCCTCGCCCCGCCCGCGCGGTCCCCAGTGCTCGATCACCAGGAGAAACGCCGCGCCGACCAGCAGCGCCATCGCCGCGACCAGCGGCGTGCTCACCGCGTCGCGATCGAAGAGCACGCCGGCGATCACGATCGGCACGGTGCCAATCGCGATGTAGCGAATCCGCCGGCCCTCGACGCCGGCCGACGGATTGAGCGCCTGCGGCAGCGCCCGGATCGTCGCCGCGATGTCGGCGTGAAAGAACGCGAACACCGCGACCAGCGTGCCGACGTGACAGGCGACGTCGAAGGCCTCGCCGAACTGCTGCTCCGCGTTCCACCCGAAGAACGCGCGCGCCAGGATCAGGTGCGCCGAACTCGATACCGGCAGGAACTCGGTGAGCCCCTGCACGACGCCCAGCAGGGCCGCCGACAGCCAGGTCACCGCGTCATCGGGCTAGCTCGCCCGCGCTTTCCGGGCATCCCCGGGTTTCGTCGCCTTGCCGCCAGCCTGCGTCGGCCCGCTCTTCTTGCTCAGCAGGATCGCCACCGCCGACGCGATGAACACCGTCGAGTAGGTGCCGGTGATGATGCCCACCAGCATCGTGAAAGCGAACCCGCGCAGCACTTCGCCGCCAAACAGGTAGAGCGCCATCACCGCCAGGAAGGTCACGCCCGCCGTGATGATGGTCCGGCTCAACGTCTGATTGACCGCCTCGTTGACGATGTTGTCGAGGGACTCGCGGCGGCGGACGCGCTGGTTCTCGCGGACGCGGTCGAAGATGACGATGGTGTCGTTCACCGAGTAACCGGCGATGGTCAGAATCGCCGCGATGATGTTCAGCGACACGTCGTAGCCGAACCAGGTCAGAAACGCGAGCGTCACCGCGATGTCATGGAACGTCGCGACCACCGCGCCGGCCGCGAACGAGAAGCGGAACCGGAAACCGATGTAGAGCAGGATGCCGCCAAGCGCGGTCAGGGTCGCCCAGATACCCTTGCGCTTGAGGTCTTCACCGACAACAGATCCGACCAGGTCGGCCTTGACGCGCGTGAACGAACCGAGATTCGCGGCGCGCATGCTGTCTTCGATCTTCTTGACGTTCGAGTCGAGGTTGCTGTCCTGCGCCGCATCGAGCGGCGTCCGGATCATCACCTGATTCGGGACCGTGCCGTAACGCTGCACCACCGCTTCGCTGGTGACGCCCCGCAAGGCGCCGCGAACCGCGTCCTCGGCCACCGGCTGATCGAAGTGCAGGATCACCACGGAGCCGCCGGAGAAGTCGACGCCGAGGGGCAGCCCGCCGCGCTGGAGAATCGTGATCGCGCCGGCGCCGATCACCGCGATCGACAGCACGATCGCGTGCCACCGCCACTTGATGAAGTTGAAATTCGGATTGTGAAGGATTCGCATGGCGCAGGGCTCTCCGTCAGATGCTCATTTGCGTCGCGCCAGCGGGCCTTCGCGACAAGACGAATTCGAACACCGTCCGCGAGACGAAGACGGCAGTAAACACGTTGGCCAACAGGCCGAACACGAGCGTCGTCGCGAAGCCGCGAATCGGGCCGGTGCCGAACTGGAACAGGAACGCGGCGGCGATGAGCGACGCGACGTGGGTGTCGACGATGGTCCAGAAGACGCGGTCGAAGCCGGCGGCGACCGCCTGCCGTGCGCCTTTGCCGGTCGCGAGCTCTTCGCGGATGCGCTCGAAGATCAGCACGTTCGAGTCGACGCCCATGCCGATGGTGAGGATGAAGCCGGCGATGCCGGGCAGCGTCATGACCGCGCCGATGCCGGCCATGAAGCCCATCAGGATCACCAGGTTCAGGCCGACCGAGACCAGCGCGTTGACGCCGGCGAGCTTGTAATACACCAGCATGAACAGGGTGACGAACGCCAGCCCCATCAGCGACGCCATGATGCCGGCGCGGATGGAGTCCTGGCCGAGCGAGGGGCCGACCTCTTCCTGCTGCTGATACGTGAGCGAGGCCGGCAGTGCGCCCGACTTGAGGATCAACTGCAGGTTGGTCACTTCTTCCTGCGTGAACCGGCCGGTGATCCGCGCTTCCGCGCCGGGAATCGGCCCTTCAATCCGCGGCGCCGTGCGCACCTGACCATCGAGGACGATGGCGAGCTGGCGGCCGACGTTGGCGGCGGTGACTTTGCTGAACTTGGCGACGCCCTCGCTGTTGAGCGTGAACGACACCGCCGGCGTGTTGTATTCGTCGACCGTCGACCGGGCATTCCGCAGGTCGCGGCCGGTCACCGCCGGCACCTTGCGCACCAGGTAGTACTGCTTGCTGGTATCGCCGGGCGTCTCGGAGACGCCGGGCAGCACTTCCATGTCGGGGGGCACCTGCCCGTTTTGCGCGGTCAGCAGCGTCGCCTGATCGGGCGCCGGGCCGCCTTCGACAAGGCGGAACTCGAGCACCGACGTGTTCTGAATCACGTTCTTCGCGTTCTCGACGTTCGAGACGCCCGGCAGCGAGACCGTGATTTGATCGCCGGCCGACCCGTAGGCGGCCACCACCGCTTCCGAGACGCCGAGCTCGTTGACGCGCCGCTCGATCGTCTGAATTGCCTGGTTGACGGCCTCGGCGCGACGGTCACGCGCGGTGTTCGCCCGCATCGTGAACACGTAGTTGCCGCCGACGCCGGAGGCGCGATCGAATGACGTGCCCACCTGCTGATCGGCCAGCGTCCGGAACTGCGAGTCGGTGGCCGGCGTGAGTCCCTCCACCGTGAACTGGGTCGCCTGATCCGGCCCGGGATACGCCTTGACCGTGACCCCGGCGTCTTTGGCCGCCTGCGCCAGTTGCTCAGCCGACGTCGCGGTTTCCAGTCGCAGCGCGTCGTCGGTCTGCACTTTCAAGATGAGATGGACGCCGCCCTGCAGGTCGAGACCGAGCTTGATCTTCTTCGCAGGCGGGAAAAAGGCCCACACGGACGCGGCCGTGACAGCCAGGATGACAATCAGCTTCCAACGGAGGTTCTTGTACATGATTTAAAGCGCCCCGCCGTCCTGCTGGACGACTGGTTCCTGGCCCTGGTAACCGCCGATGGCGGCGCGGGCCACGTCGATTCGGACCTTGTCGGCGATCTGCAGCTGCACGTGCATCGGCTCGAGCTTGGTGATCACCCCGTAGATACCGCCGGTGGTGATGACGCGGTCGTTCACCTTGAGCGAGCCCTGGAACTCCTGCACCTTCTTCTGGCGGCGGCGCATCGGCATCAGCACGAGCAGATAGAAGATGCCGATCATCAAGGCGAACGGCAGCAGCGACACCCAGACACTTTGGGGTTGAGCGGTCTGGGCGAGGACCAACGGCAGCGAACTCAGTTCACTCATTGCGTTTATGCAGACGACCGGCGGGAATACGTCTCGAGGAACGTTTTCCGGAACGAATCGAAGGTTCCGAACTCAATAGCCTTCCTAATCTGCCGCATCGTGTCAAGGTAAAAGTACAGATTGTGCAACGTGTTAAGGGTCGCCGCCGTCATCTCGCCGGCCATGAACAAATGGCGAAGATAGGCGCGCGAATAGCGGCGGCAGGTCGGGCACCCACAGTCCGGATCGGGGGGCAGCGGGTCTTCCGCATAGCGGGCATTCTTGATCGCGATTGGCCCGGTCCGGGTGAAGAGCTGGCCGTTCCGGGCGTTTCGGGTCGGCAGCACGCAGTCAAAGAGGTCAATCCCGCGAGCCACCGACTCGATCAGGTCATCTGGCATTCCCGCGCCCATCAGATACCGCGGCCGGTCGGCCGGAAGCTGGGCCGCAGTGTGCGCAGTGACCGCATACATGTCTTCGGTCGGTTCCCCTACCGAGAGCCCCCCGATGGCGTAGGCCTCGAATCCCACCGCGACCGTCCCGGCGACGCTCCGGTCGCGCAGGTCTTTGAAGGTGCTGCCTTGAATGATGCCGAACTGCGCCTGCCCAGGGGTCGACGCCGGAATGTCGGCCACGCGACCCTCGGAGAGCGCGAGGAATCGATCGCGGCCGCGTTGCGCCCACCGCACGGTCCGGGCCATCGCCGCCTCGGCGGCGTCGTGCGCCGCCGGCCAGCTCGGACACTCGTCGAACATCATCGCGACGTCCGCGCCGAGGCGCCATTGAATGTCGACCGCGGACTCCGGCGAGAGTACGAGCGCCCGGCCATCGAGGTGCGACTGAAAGGTCACGCCGTCCTCGGAGAGCTTGCGGCGTTCGGCGAGGCTGAACACCTGATAGCCACCGGAGTCGGTGAGGATCGGACGCGGCCACGCCATGAACCGGTGCAGGCCGCCTGCCCGCGCGATCAGATCGTCGCCGGGGCGAAGATGCAGGTGGTAGGTGTTGGCCAGGATGATGTCGGCGCCGAGTGCTTCGACGTCGCCGAGCGTCACGCCCTTGATCGCCGCGCGCGTGCCGACCGGCATGAACGCCGGCGTCTCGACATCGCCATGCGCGAGCCGGAGTCGTCCGCGACGCGCGCCGCCGCTCGTGGCGATCAACTCGAACTGGAAGGCGGCGCTCACGCGCCCTAGCCTATCCGGAAGACGCCTTCCGTCTATAATGAGTCCCCCGCGTGAAACGTCTTCGAGTCGGCGTGCTTTATGGTGGACGATCCGGCGAGCATGAAGTGTCGCTCGCTTCGGCGGCGGCCGTCTTCGCCAACCTCGACCGAGATCGTTACGAACCGATCGCCATTCGCATCGAGAAGGACGGCCGGTGGCTGCTCGCCGATCGACCGCCGTCGGCGGCGTCGGCGGCCGAGGTCATCGATCAAGTGCGCAGCGAGGCGTCGCGCGCCCGCAGCGGCCGCGACGTCGTCATGCCGCCGCGGCCGGGCGAGGACACGCTGTTGCTGTTGCAGCCGCGCGCCGCGCGCGACGGCGACGACGACGGCGCGTCGACGATCACCGGCCTCGGGCTCGACGTCGTGTTTCCGGTGCTGCACGGTCCGTACGGCGAGGACGGCACGATCCAGGGTCTGCTCGAGCTGGCCAATGTCGCCTACGTCGGCTGCGGCGTGCTGGCGTCGGCCGTGGGCATGGACAAGGCGCTGATGAAGGTGGTGTTCCGCGCCAACGGCATGCACGTCACCGACTGGGCGGTCGTCCGCCGTCACGACTGGAACGCCTCGCGCGACGGCGTGCTCGCGCAAATCGGCCGCGCCCTGCCGGAGCAGCTGTTCGTGAAACCGGCCAACCTCGGATCGAGCGTCGGCATCAGCAAGGTGCATGGCCGCGACGAGCTGGCGCCGGCGATCGAGCTGGCGCTGCAATTCGACCGGAAGGTCGTGGTCGAAAGCGCGGTGCCCGAGGCCCGCGAAATCGAGTGCGCCGTGCTCGGCAACGACACCCCAGAGGCCTCGCTGCCCGGCGAAATCGTGCCGTCGCGAGAGTTCTACGACTACGAAGCCAAGTACATCGACAGCGGATCGCGGACGGTCATTCCCGCCGAACTCGACTCGACGACCACCGCCGAGATCCAGCGGCAGGCCCGCCAGGCGTTCCTTGCGATCGACGGCGCCGGACTGGCGCGCGTCGACTTCCTGCTCAATCGAGCCACCGGCGAGTTGTTCGTCAACGAGATCAACACGCTGCCGGGCTTCACGACGATCAGCATGTATTCGAAGATGTGGGCGGCTTCGGGTGTCGACTACCCGACCCTGGTCGACCGGCTGATCGCGCTCGCGCGCGATCGTCACGCGCAGAAGCAGTCACTCAAGACGAGCGTCTTTTGACAAGCCGACGCACTTTGTGCTTGACAGTGATTTCTGTACGTCCATAATCTACATCTTGCGTGAGAGCAGTTCACTCAGCCAAGCCATTGCGTAGCGGTGAACGACGACCGGGTGCCGTGGCGGCGCCCATTTTTTTTCTCCACGCATCTCTCGAGTTGTCAGGACCGCGCGTGACGCACCGCGGCCGGTTCCTGCGACGAAGCGAAGGCGCTGTGCGCGGGTCGGGCGAGCCGAAAGGCCGCGACGCCGCGGTGCAGTTGTAAGCCTGCGCAGCACACCACTGTGAAAGGGGGGACAAACACAATGGCCAAGAAAGCAGCCAAGGGCGGGAAGAAGAAGGGCGGCAAGAAGCGCTAGTCGCTCTCCCGCAAGAGAACCAGAGAAAAAGGGGCGTTCATCGCCCCTTTTTCTTTTCTGGATGGTACTTCGGGTACTTCGGGTACGCGGGGTACTTCGGGTACATGGAACGAGGCTGCGCCGGGCCTGCTTTCTCCACAGGTACGGCTCATAACGCGTACCTGTGGAGAATGTGGGCCAGCGGCAGCTCGTTCCTGGTACCTGAAGTACCCCGCGTACCCGAAGTACCCGAAGTACCCGACGAAGGAATGCCCGAAGAACGGACCCGCGCTCTAAAACCGGATCCCGTCCCAGACCCTGATGCGATCGATGACATCCCAGGGCGAGATCCGGTCGAGCACGTCGAAGCCGTTCACGACCCGGCCAAACACGGTGTATTTGCCGTCGAGATGCGGCTGCGGCGAGAGCGTGATGAAGAACTGACTGCCGCCCGTATCGCGGCCGTCGATGGCCACCCCGACGGTGCCGCGGATGAAGGGAAGCGCCGAGATCTCGTCGCGAATCGCATAGCCGGGACCGCCTCTGCCGTCGCCGCGCGGATCGCCGCCCTGAATGACGAAGGCGGGCACCAACCGGTGGACGCGCAGGCCGTTGTAGAAACCGGCCCGGGCCAGCTCGATGAAGGTGTGCGACGTCACCGGGGCATCTATCACGTTCAGTTCGATTTCTATCGTCCCGAGGCGCGTTTCCAAGAAGGCGTGCGGCGAGTATTTCGGGTAAAGAAATTCGGCGGACGCGAAGAAGTCGAACGGTTGTCGGAGCGTCGCCGGCCGCAGCGGCTCGGCGGCGGTCTCTCCGAGTGTTCTCAACAACTCGGCGGCGCGCAGCCGCACCGGCCACTCGCGGTCGGCGAGCGCCCGGCGCAGAACTTCCCTGGCTTCGTCGCCGCCGTACTTCGCCAGCGCTTCGATGGCCGCGACGCGAGCCGCGTTGCTGCCGTCGCCGTCGCCGCGCGTGTATGCGGCGGCAAGTCTGGTGACGCCGCCATCGGGTCTGGCGTCGCCGAGCAGTTGGGCTGCGGTGGCGCGAATCGCGAAGTCGGGCGAGTCAATCGCTTCGAACAGCCGTCGGGTGAGCGTCCCGCCCTTGACCTTGGCCAGCGCCGTCAGCGCCGCGGTGCGGACGCGGAGGTCCTCGTCCTGGGTCAGCTCGTCGAGCCCGACGGCGACGTTGCTGCCCGGAAACATCGCCAGCACTTCGGTGAATGTGCGGCGAACGGTCCAGTCGCGGTCGCGGGCGATACCGGACAGCACCAGCAGAAACTTTTCCGGCTCGACGCGTGCCGCCGCCGCCAGCGCCGCGGAGCGCACCGGCGGCGCGGGATCGTTCAGCAGATCGAGCAGCGGTTCGAAGGCCGACGGCATCGCCGAGACCCCGAGCGCCGTCGCCGCCTCGATCAGCAGGTTGAGCGGCGGGCGCTTCACGGCGGTGACGATGGCCAGCAATGGTGCCGCGGCGGCGTCGTTCTTGATCTGTCCGAGCGCGCGCACGGCCGCGATCCGCACCTTGAGATCAATCTCGTCGCGCCGGGCCAGATCCGCGGCGATCGGCACGAGCCGGGCATCCTTGAGGGTGCCGAGCCCGCGCAGCGCGAAGCCGGCGGTGTCAACGCTGGTGACCGAGGCCAGTCGGACCAGGGCCGTCGCCGCGCGCGGGTCGCCGATGCGCTGCAGCGCATAAGCCACCGGCCACCACTGCGAGACCGGCGCGCCGTTGGCATCGAGTGCGACTTTCGCGAGGTCGTCGAACTGATGCAGGCGCACCAGCGCGAACAGCGCGGCGCGGCAAATCTCGATCTCCGGCGACTTCGGCCACTCTTCATCGTCAGGCGGGATCGACGCGATCAGCGGCGCGCAGCCGGCGGCGGCAGCGGCCACGGCCGGCGCCGCGGCGGGATCCGCGATCAGCCCGAGACCGTCAATCGCGCGCGCCCGCACCAGGCCGGACGGATCGGCAAGCGCGGTGGTCAGCAGGCCGACTCCGGTCTTCGAGCCGAGCTGGCCGATGGAAAAAGCCGCGGCGGCGCGCACGCCTTCCGACGGATCACCAAGCGCGGCGGCGAGCGTCTCGGCGCCCGCGGTCATGCCGATGCGGCCGATCGCAATCGCCGCGCCGCGGCGCACGGTCGCGTCTTCGTCGCGCGCGAGCGCGTCGAGATCGGCGCCGGGGACCGACGCGTCGCGCAGCACTCGTTGTTGCTCGAGACGATGGACCCAGCCGAGTCTGGTCTCGATCGGCGCCACCGGGGCCGGCGGTGCGACTGGCGCCACGACCGGTGCGGGTTTCTTTGCGCCCGACGCGCATCCGGCCAACATCGCCGCCATCGCCAGCGCGACGAGCGGCCTCTGGATGTCGCGGCTCCGCATCCCAGTATCGTAGCAGCCGGCTGCTATACTTCGCGCCAGTTGGACTTCCGCTACCTTGCCATCGAAGGCCCGATTGGCCTCGGTAAGACGACGCTGGCCCAACGGCTCGGCGCGCGTCTCGACGCGAACGTCGTGCTCGACGAACGGCAGAATCCGTTTCTGTCGGATTTCTACGCCGGCCGCGGCGGCGCGGCATTCCAGGCGCAGCTGTTCTTTACGCTCGCCCGCCACCGCCAGCTTCTCAATCTGCGCCAGGGTGATCTCTTCAGCCAGGCCACGGTCTGCGACTACCTCTTCGACCGCGATCGCGTCTACGCGTTCATGAACCTCGACGACAACGAGCTGTTCATCTACCAGCGCCTGTTCGAGCTCGTCGCCCGCGACCTCACCGCGCCCGATGTTGTGATCTACCTCCAGGCGCCAACCGACATGCTGAAGCGGCACCTCCGCGACCGCATCCGTCGCGCGGCCGAAGACGACGAGGAGGTGTCGTTGCCGAGCGAGGAATACCTGATCGAGCTCAACGAGGCCTACAACCATTTCTTTTTCCATTACACGACCACGCCGCTGCTGGTCATCGAGACCTCGCACGTCGACCTCTCGTGGGGCGACGAGGCAATCGACGACGTGCTCAAGCAGTTGCGGTCGATGGGCCGCGGCACTCAGTACTTCGTGCCCCGGAACCGGTAACCACGGCATTCACACAGTCACCCAACCACCCACTCACCCATTCGCATCTGTTAGAGTCCAACTAGCGTGGCGTGGTTCAAGAAGACCCGAAAGCCCATCGAAGCCCCGGATAAGGCGAGCCGGGTTCCCGAAGGGCTCTGGGTCAAGTGTCCGACCTGCGGGAAAGCCCTCTACAACAAGGAACTCACCGAAAACCTGCAGGTCTGTCTGAAGTGCGGCCATCATTTCCGGCTGTCGGCGGCCGACCGGCTGCGCATGCTGTTCGACGACGGCGTCTGGACCGAGCATGACGCCGGATTGCGATCGAACGATCCGCTGACCTTCACGGACACCAAGCCATATCGCGACCGGCTCGCCAAGAGCATCAAGGACACCGGGCTGCAGGACGCGATCATCGTCGGCAGCGGCGCGGTCGAGGGCATTCCCACGGTGATTGCCGCGATGGAGTACAGCTTCATCGGCGGCAGCATGGGCGTGGTCGTCGGCGAGAAGATCACGCGCGGCGCCGAACGTGCGCTGGCCAGCCGATCGCCCTTCATCGTCGTGTCATGTTCGGGCGGCGCGCGGATGATGGAAGGCGCGTTGTCGCTGATGCAGATGGCGAAGATCAGCGCAGCGCTGGGCCGGCTCGATCGCGCCGGACTCCCCTATCTGTCGATTCTCACCGACCCGACGACCGGCGGCGTCACCGCGAGCTTCGCGATGCTCGGCGATCTGAACATCGCCGAGCCGAAGGCGCTGATCGGCTTTGCCGGGCCGCGCGTCATCGAGCAGACCATCCGCCAGAAGCTGCCGGAGGGCTTTCAGCGCAGCGAGTTTCTGATGGAGAAGGGCTTCATCGACGTCATCATCGACCGCCGCGAACTGAAACCGCTGATCGGCCGGGTCATCCGGCAGTTTTTGGGGGACGGGGGTCGATAGATCGACCCCCGTCCCCGCCGATGACCGCCCGCGACTACCTCATCTCTCTCGAGCTCTTCGGCATCAAGCTGGGCCTCGAGCAGATTCGCGGCCTGGTCGCCGCCCTCGATCATCCCGACCGCGCCTTTCCCTCGCTCATCGTCGCCGGCACCAACGGCAAGGGTTCCACGGCGGCCATGATCGAGCGCGGGCTTCGCGCGGCTGGCTACCGGACCGGACGCTACACCTCGCCGCATCTGGTCGACATCGAAGAGCGCTTCTGCGTGGATGGCCGGCCGATTTCGGGGGCGACCTTCGATCGGCTCGCAGCCCGAGTGCGCGAGGCCGCCGCGACGCTGCCTGCGCCGCCGTCGTTCTTCGAAGCAACCACCGCTCTGGCGCTCGACCTCTTCCGCGAGGCGCGCGTTGACGTCGCCGTGCTGGAAGTCGGCCTTGGTGGCCGCCTCGACGCCACCAACGTCGTCACACCGATTGCCGGCGCGATCACCTCGATTGATTTCGACCACGAACAGTATCTCGGCCACACGCTCGCCGCGATTGCCGCCGAGAAGGCCGGAGTGATCAAGTCAGACATGCTGATTGCCGTCGCCGACAACGTCGCTGAAGTGGACGACGTGATCGCCGCCGCCGCGCGCGCCCATCATGCGGAGCTCGTGCGAGCGACCGACGTCGTGGTTGAACATGCGACGCTCGGTCCGGACGGGCGCATGACCGCGACGCTGACGACGGCGCAGCGGCGCCATGACGGCGTCACGCTGGCGCTGCGCGGCCGGCATCAGCTCGCCAACGCCACGACCGCGGCGGCGCTGCTCGACGCGCTGGACGCGCGTGGCCGCCTGCGCGTTCCGGCGGCCGCAGTCCGCACCGGCCTCGCGGACGCGGTCTGGCCGGCGCGACTCGAATTACTCCAGACCGCCGCCGGACCGATCCTGATCGATGGCGCCCACAATCCGGCCGGCGCCGCGAAGTTGGCGTC
>DASUGM010000166.1:0-17154 GCA_036274055.1 Vicinamibacterales bacterium
GATCGTTCGCGTCGTTTCGTGAAAATGCACGGTGGCCGCGACCACGTCGTGCGTCGATCGCGCCACGGCTTCGGTCACGCCGACCCGCGCGTACTCGGGCTCGGAGAAACCTCCAATCGGAGACACGCCTTCGTCGAGCGAGCGCGTCGGTCCCCGCACGGCGTTCGTCGCCGCGACCCAGCCATCGTGCGCGGCCTGTGGCACCAGCATCCAGCGGCCGGTGATGTCGCCGGCGGCGAACACATGGGGTGCGGATGTGCGGAGGTACGTGTCCACCGAGACATACCCGCGCGTATTTCGCTCCACGCCCGCCGCATCGAGGTTGAGTCGATCCGCGTCGGCCACCCAGCCGATCGCGCTCACGCACAGCGAGGCTTCCACGATTTCACGGACGCCATCCTTCGACAGCGTCATCCGGATTCCTGCTGGCGATTTCTCAAACGACTCGATCGCGCCGAATCCCTCGTGCACGACCATCCCGGACGCACGGAAGCCTGCGGCGACGGCCACCGAAACGTCCGCATCTTCGCTGGGAAGAATGCGGGGCCCTTTCTGAAAGAGGCTGACTTGCGATCCGAATGTCTGGAAGATCGATGCGACCTGGACGCCGGTCATGCCGGCGCCGACCACGATCATCGACCGGGGCACTTCGGTCAGGCTCCACGCATCGCTGTGAGTCGCCGTCAATTCGCCGCCCGGCACCGTCAGCCGCCGGCTCACGCCGCCGGCGCAGAGAATGATGCGGTCGGCGTGCAGCCGCAATCCGCTCTCGGTTTCGATCGTGTGTGGATCGGCAAACCGCGCCACGCCCGCCTGTTCGTGAACCGTCACGCCCAGGCGATCGATCTCGCCGCGGAACGCCGCGTTTTGGCGCACGTCGTCAGTAATCTCTCTCGCGCGTTGCAGGAGCTGGCCATAGTCAAGACTGGCCGTGCCGATCCTGATGCCGTAGCGGCCGAGCTGAGCCGTACCTCGCATCAGGCGCGCAGCGTAAGCCAGCGTCCGCACCGGGACGGGCCCATCGTTGGCGGCCATCCCGCCGAATTCGTCGCGCGTCACCAGCGTCACGCGAGCGTCCAGCGCGGCGGCGCGCGCGGCCGCCATCATGCCGGCGGGGCCCGCGCCAATTACAACGACATCCATGACCCGTCCTCCGCCCGCAGATGTTCCTCGCTCACCAGCGCTTGTTGAGAATGATCCAGAGGTTGTTTCCCCTGACCACGTTGTGGGCATTGAACTCCCACTGCGCGCGAACACGCAGCGCAAGCGTATCGGTCAACGCCACGCTGGCCTCAGGTCCGGCGCCCAGAAACCGATAGCGACCGACGTCCCCGGTGTTACCGCCCTCCTGCGTCGTCAGTTGCCAGGTCCCAAAGCCGGACACGCCGGCGTCAATCGCGTGCCTGCCCGCGCGCAAGACCCGCGCGATGCCCCAATCGATGACGATGTCGTCGCCGGGCTGGATCCCGGAACCGCGTTGTTCGAAGTTCTGTCCGATTCGGGCGACGGCGGACAGGCTCCAGGCCTGACGGTTCGCACCCGGGTAGTAGACGCCGCCGACCGAATACACCAGCGACGCGAAGCCAGCGCCACGGTTATCAGTCGCTCCCGGCGCGTATCGTCCCGATGCCGTCCACACGGTGAACTGCACCTGAAAATCGAATGTCTCGCGCGCGAGGTACAGCGATACCGGCGTGATGAGAACGTCGCCGAGACCGAAGCCCGACGAGGTCGTCTCGCCCGCGGCAGGGCGCAGGTCGCCGGTCGCGAACGGGATCCCGGCGAGCGCGCCGTAGGTCATGCCGAAGACTTTGACGCCGGTCGTCCACGTGAACATCGTGATGTTCGCGTAGCGAAGTTCGTCAACCGTCCCGTTCGGGTTGCCGCTCTCGTCTTTGATCTCGAGATTTGTGAAGAGGCGATTGAAATTGGTGAGCGCGAATCCCCGCGCTGGCGTGCTCGCTCCGCGGACGCCGGATTGTCCGGGAGGGTAGTGCCCGGTAAGCGGCGTCTGGGCCGAGGCATTCGCAGCCGGCGCGACGACCGTCACTGCCAGCAGTGCCGCCAGCGCGCGGGCGTTCATTTCGCCGTGACCAGGTTCGTCCAGAATCGCTTCAGGCTGTCGTCGGCGCCAAACAGCGTGCTGAAGATCGTCGAGTCGGCCAGCAGCACCTCGCCGGCCCGCGGTCCGGCGGGAGGCATCCAGACGAATGAGTTGAATTCCGTGTTGCCCGCTTCCGAGAACGGGTGTGGTCGCGACAGGTCGATCGGTTGCCGCCCGAGCACGTGGACAGCTTTCGGGTCGTCCGTCGTCACAGCGTAGTGGGGCAGATGTTTGTGGAAGCTGAAGTTGGTGACTCCGTCGAGCCAATGTCGGGTGTCGAGGTCTCGATTGATCGTGAGCGGCGCGATCTTCGACGTGCCCTTGACCAGGCCCGGTCGCAGGCCGTAGCGATTCTCGACCGGAACGCCGAGGCCCTTCATCAGGGATTTCGTGTACTTGCCGAACCGCTGCTGGCGCGGCACCAGAAGGTCGCCATGGTGCGCGTACTCCATGGCCCGCTCATTCAGGTCTGAAGAGATCCCGACGTCGTGGTGCGGTCCCAGTACGAGACAGGTCCCTTCGCGCATCAGCCATCGCCGGACCGCGTCGATCTCGTCCGAAGAGGCTTCCTGTTCCGTGAGCAGATGATCGAGGCCGAACACGAACAGCGTGTCCGCATCGGACAGGACGCGCTCATCGAGGGGAAGCCGATAGCCGGCCTGATCGACACGCTGGAACACCGGCACCACATGGCCGGTGACTTCCCCGACGAGCTGCTGAAAGGGCAGCCAGGCCCGGAAGAACAGTTCGAGCGCGCCGGCGATACCTTGCGGATACAGCGTGGGATCCGCCCAGTCCGGCGATTCCCAGTTGGGCCATTCGACGCGGCGTACTTCCGTCATGGTCGAGAAACGGTTGTCCAGATCGGCGACGTTCCGGTTCGACTCGCCCGGATAGCTCCAGCAGACGTAGATGCTGACGCGCCGGCGGCCCGGCGTCTGCGGACGAGGCACGTGAATCTGGTTGTAGGTTCGGCCCGCGCCGTGGGCTTCCACTTTGGGGACGTAGATCTTTGCTTCTGCCATGGTGTCTCCGAGCAGGTGTGACTCGTGATCGTCCGCTAGGTTTTGGCGCCGCCTGCGAGAAAGCGCAAGGCGCGGATGCCGGGAAGGAAAAAGTACGCGCCACCCTTCACCGTGGTGAACGCCGGCAGGCCCTTGATCTTCCGGCGGACCGGCCGTTTCGGAATCGTCATGTCGAACGTGCCGTCATGAGCGCCGATGATCGGATCGCGTTCGTTCTCGAGCTCGTGAAACTTCGGATCGTTCACCCACACGTTCTGCGCGAACTCGAACTGGCGAACGAGGCTGGCGCACCCGAAGAACGACGCGATGCCACGGTCGACGCCGTCGTCGGCGGCACCGGCGGGAAGGGGAGGACCGTAGGTCGTGCCTCGTCTGACCATGCGGCGCCGGGTCATGTTCACGGCGGTGTCGCGCGGATTCATGCGCCGGATATGAGCGCCGAGCGGGACCGCGTATCCGCGGGGGTCGGCATCCTTGTAGCCGAACGCGTTATTCCGAGTCGGATCCGCGCCGAGTTCCGGATCGTCCTTCTCCGGCGCCAGCACGAGGGGGGCGCCGCTTCGCCAGCGGCCCATCAATTTCGCGGCGAGCAATTCCTGTTCGTCGGGCGAGCGGCTGTTCTGCTCGAGAAAATTGCGAAAGGCGCCGACGTGTTCCTCGAGGCGACGGTAGGCGAGATAGCTGCCGTTGCGCGACAACACTTCAGGCTGCGGCAGCGCAGGGCCGTCGCCGTCCTCGTCGGGATAGCCCAGGATGAACTCACCCGGCTTGATGGCGGCGCCGGACGCTGGACCTGGCGTCTCGCCGCTTCCCTCGAGGGCCGGCTGTGACAGCTTGTCGCGATAGCCGAAGTGGTCGTGCGAGAACTCAATCGGCGGCAGCGCATCGAGGTCGAGCGACGACAGCACACGTACGTCCTTGCATTCGGAGAGAAAGGTCTTGTGCCGCGCCGCGGACCGGTCACGCTCGGCGGCGTCCTGCGCAAACAGAATGATGATGGCGTGAAGATTCGGATCCGCCAGCCCGCCGATCCAGCGGTCGGGATGGTTGTTCCCGACATCCCCCAGCACTTCGGCGCGCGCCGCCATGCCCTCACGAAACTCGACCGGAAACGTCGCCAGCGCAGCTTCGTCAACACCGAGCGCTCGCAGCCCGTTCCAGGTGAAGGCCACGGTCACCCAGCGCGTGTCAGTGCCCGCGGCCGCCGCGACGGCACGGGCGTTGCCGACCGTCTCCAGAATGCCCGCGAGCCACGCGCGGCCGGCTTCCGGACCTCCGAATGACAGGAACTCGTAGCGCGCCGACAGGGCGTGCGGCCGCGTCAGCAGAAAGTGTTGAATGTCGTCGAGATCGAGCATCTGAACGGAACCGTGTTCACTGCAGTTGATCGAGCGCTTCGGATAACGCCCGCTTCATCGTCACGGCCTTGACGACTTCCGTGGCGCTGACGTCGGGATACTGCGCGTATTCCATGAATGATGGCGCCTGATGCTCCCGGCAGAATGCGGCGAACGCGGCCGGATTGTCGCGCCAGTCTGCGGGAAAACCCTCCAGTTGCTCGAAGATCGTGGTGATGCCGGTCGCCTTGAACAGCATGACGGCGTCCTCGACGTACTTGTCGAAATCGGTGTCGAAGATTCCGATGTACATGAACCGTGTGTCGTTGTCGAAGAGCACCCAGCGCAAGTAATGAAGCTTCAGCACGGCCAGCGCGTCAGGAGACTCGCGGATCGTGTCCTCGATCTTCTGGCCGTAGGCACGGATCGTCGGGGCGCAACCTGGCTTCACTCTTGCGATAAGCGTGAATCCGTTGGCGGGTGTCACGGGCATCATCGAACCGTACCGGCCCTTGACGAGCTTCTCCCCTGCTCTCGGGAGGGCGGCGGCAGTTGGCTTGAGGTCACGCATGCTCACGGAGGCTCCTTTGGTATCCCGAGAAGCAGGCAAGACACGCTCCAAACCGCTGGGCGGAGATTTGCGAAAGGACTGCCTCAGCGCTCACCACGGGCTGTGAGCCCTCCCGGATCGCGGTCAGGTCCCCCAGGCCACCTCCCCACCAGCGGGCCCTTCCGGAACACGCTGTAGACCGCCTGCGTCTATAGCCGTAGACTGTCTACATCTATGGCCCAACCCGGCACGACCTACCCGCTGTCGCTTCGTCTGTGGCCCGGGCTCATCGGCGGCGTGCTTCTGATCTTCAGCGTCCTGAGGCCGCTGTTCACATCCGACGGCGGGCTCGGTGTCCTCGCCGGCGTCCTGGGCGCGTTGATCGTCGTGATCTGGTGGCTATTCTTCAGCCGCGCGCCATGGTCGATGCGTCTGACGACGAGCGGAACGATCGCGGTGTTGATGTATCTGACCTATCGCGCCATCGACGCCTCGATCGCCGGCGGCATGATGGGCCTGATGTTTCCGATCAGCGCGATTCAGACCGTCGCGCTGGCACTGGTGATCTGGGCAGTCGTCAGTCGCGGCTGGTCGAAGACGCCAAGCCGTCTGGCGCTGCTCCTGGCGATTTTGATCGGCTGCGGCGTCTGGCTGCTGCTGCGCACCGACGGAATCATCAGCGGCGGACCGCAGCTCGCATGGCGCTGGACGCCCACGGCTGAACAGAAGTTGCTCGCCCAGGCCAACGATGTTCCCGAGCCGATCGCGCCGGCACCGATCGCAGCGGCTCCGACGGTTTCTGCGCCGCCGGTTGTATCAACACCGTCGACAACGGCGGCCGCATCGCCGGCCGCTGCTGCGACTGCACCCTCGACGACGACCCCCACGCCGCCACCGGCGGTGATGCCGCCCGCCGAATGGCCGGGCTTCCGTGGTCCCGATCGCGATGGCGTCGTTCGAAACCTTCGCATCAACGCCGACTGGACCGCGGCGCCGCCGCAGGAACTCTGGCGGCGGAAGGTCGGTCCGGGCTGGTCGTCGTTCGCGGTGCAAGGCGATCTGATCTATACGCAGGAACAGCGCGGCGACGACGAGATCGTCGCGTGCTACCGGCTGACGACGGGCAAGCCGGTGTGGATGCACCGCGACAAGGTGCGCTTCTGGGAATCGAACGGCGGCGCCGGCCCGCGCGCGACGCCGACGCTGGCCAACGGCCGCGTCTACGCGATGGGCGCCACCGGCGTGCTCAACGCGCTCGATGCACGAACGGGCGCTGTCAGCTGGTCGCGCAATGCGGCGGCCGATACCGGGGCGAAACTGCCGGGCTGGGGTTTCGCCGGCTCGCCGCTCGTCGTCGACGACCTCGTGGTCGTCGCGACGTCAGGAAAACTCGGCGCGTTCGACGTCGCCACCGGTAAGCCTCGCTGGATCGGGCCGGCTGGCCTTTCGGGATATAGCTCGCCGCAGTTGATGACGATCGCCGGCACGCGGCAGATCGTCCTGCTCAACGGCGGCGGCGCGACCAGCGTTTCGCCGGCCGACGGCAAGACGCTCTGGCAGCACGCGTGGGAAAACGGCGGCGCGGTGATCGTGCAGCCGGTCAAGCTCGACGACGACGTCTTGATCAACGGCATCGCGATGACCGGGGGCTCCGGAGTACGCCGTCTCAAGGTCACGCACGATTCGAGCGGCTGGACCGCGACGGAGCGCTGGACCTCGGCGGGCTTGAAGCCGTATTTCAACGACTTCGTCGTCCACAACGGGCACGCCTACGGTTTTGACGGCAGCATCCTCGCCTGCATCGATCTCGCGGACGGCAAGCGCAAATGGAAGGGTGGCCGCTACGGCGAGGGACAGCTCGTGGCGCTCGCTGATTCAGATCTGCTGCTCGTGCTCTCCGAGGATGGCGAGATCGCGCTGGTGTCGGCGACGCCCGACAAGTTCACCGAGCTCGCGAGAATTCCGGCGATCGAGGGCAAGACCTGGAACCATCCGGTGGTCGTCGGCGACGTGCTGCTGATCCGCAACGGCGAGGAGATGGCGGCGTTCCGGCTGCCGCGAGCGTCGAGTGGGACGGATCGGCGAGATGAGTGAAATGCACTTGCCACGTGCGGATTCACAGAGAGAAGAACGAGAAGAGCGTTGAGAGGTTCTTCCTCTTGCTTTTCTCGGTCTTCTCCCTGTGAATAGTTGCCTGCAGCACGAGCGGGGACGGGGGTTGCTTTCGCAAGACACCCCCGTCCCCGGTCTATCGTTTGATCCGAAACGCGACGAGCGGTCCAGTGGACAATTCTTCATAGCGCGCATCGCCACGGTATTTCGCGACCAGAGCTGCGACTTCGTCCGCAGTGAGCGGCCATTGATTGCCGACGGCGGAGAGCAGGATCAGATCCGGAGTGATTGGCGGATCGACTGGACTGCCGATCGCGTACATCGAGGCTGATTTCGGCAGGTGTGGAATCAGGTTCGGCTGGGCGAGGATCGTCGTCCCGCTGACGCGCGTGAGTTGATCGCGGACGACCGCGGCCTCGGGCGGAACTCTTCTTTCGAACATTCGTTGAATCGCCGGGTTGTCGCCGGCGGTCGCCAGCAGCAGGACCACGACCCAGGCGGCCGCGGCTTTCGGCCAGCGCCGATGAAGCCACGACGCGCCGGCGGCCGCTGAGAGAAACAACCAGGGCAGAATCGGCCAGGCGTAGTGATCGATCAGGCCCGACTGCATGCTGTCCGGCGCGGCGGCAAGATTGGCCATCACGCCCGGCAGCGCCGGCATCATCCACGCCGCGCCTGCCAACGGCAACAAGCCGGTCGTCGCGATCAGGCTGGTGATCGTGGCCGCGGTCTTGCGGCTGAACAGGTGGCCGCCGACGGTCGCGATCGTCGAATCGCCTTGCGGTGAACCGTAGCGTCCTTCCAGAAGCGGATTGGAAGCGCTCAGGCCATCGGCGCGGCGGCTCGCGGGAATGGCGACGGTGAGCGCAAGCACGAACCAGGCGACGGAGACCGTCAATGCCGCAATCGCGCGGCGCCGCGATCCGCGGCGCGTCACCAGCGCAAACAACGCGAAGCCGGCGAGGTACAGCGGCGCGTCTTCCTTGGTCGAGAGCAGCGCGATCATGCACGGCCAGGCCGCCCAGGCGCGCGCCTGCCACAGCAGCACAACGGCAAACGTCAGCGGCGCTTGAAAGACTTCCGGATAGAAATACCCCGCCATCGCGCTGTGCGTCCGCCGTGACAGCAGAAACACCAGCATCAACGCCGTCGACAGCCACGGCGAGAGGCCCTGCTGCGTCTCCAGGACACGGCGGAACAGCACGCCGGCCGTCGCAGCCGCGACCGCTTGAATGAGCAGCAAGAACACGGGCGATGGACTCAGCCAGTGCGCCGGCGCGAGCACGTAGAGCACCGGCATGAAATGCTCAGAAAAGATCGAGTGCCCGAGGAAGGAAACCGTGCCGTGCCCGCCGTGCGTCAGGCTCCAGAGCGCGTAGTCGAACACCGACAGGTCGTAGGCGTTGGTGCCCAGGCCGAAGTGATTAGCGACACCGCGCCAGCCATACAAGACCAGCCATGCGGCAACAGCGCCGAGAGCGGTTGCGTGAGCGGAGCGTTTACCGCGGCTGAACTGAGTGAAGTGCGTTTGCCAGGAACTATTCACAGGGAGACGACCGAGACAATCAAGAGGAAGAACCTCTCAACGCTCTTCTCATTCTTCTCTCTGTGATTCCGCACGTGGCAAGTGTATTTCACGCATCTCGCCGTTGCGAATCCGCAGCACCTCGCCGACGACCAGTAAAGTGCGCTGGCCAAGAACTATTCACCGGGAGAAGACCGAGAAAATCAAGAGGAAGAACCTCTCAACGCTCTTCTCATTCTTCTCTCTGTGAATCCGCACGTGGCAAGTTGTATTTCACGCATCTCGCCGTTGTGAATCGACAGCACGTCGGCGACGACTAGCGAACTGCAGTTTTGCGAAAGCAACCCCCGTCCCCGCTCGACTGAACGCCGGGGACGGGGGTCAGACGATCGTCCACACCGCGATCGCGACCAGCACGCCCAGCACGGAGTCGACCGCGTAGTGGTATCGGCCGAGCACGGTTGCAACGGCGATGCTGAGCGCGAGAAACAGAAACACGACGCCGGCCGCGGGCAGCGTCGATCCGACGGCGAGCGCCACCGCCATCGCGCCGGCGGCGTGCCCGCTCGGAATCGTGTTGGCCTGAATGCTGGCGCGATTCGCGACGCCAAGGTTGATGCGGCGGACGACGTCGCGCGGCGGCCGTCCTCCGGCTGCATCTGCGAACACGCGCGGCGGCCGCGTCTGGATCCACGGCAACATGCCGTAGCACGCGAACTCGGCGAGCAGGACAGTTGCCCAGAAATGCGGCACTCGATCGAGATGACCGCTGAGCGCGAGCGTGACCGCGCCGGCGGGGACGACGAGATAGACGAGCAGGTAGCTGAGTTCGAAGTACTCAGCGATGACGCGTGGCGCTCCGTGGAACCACGCCAGAACGCCGGTGCGACCAAGCATCGCGTCGTCCGTCCGCCGCAGCCAGTTCTCGATGCGCACATCTGTGCGAACGAACAGGAGCCCGGACAACCAATAGCCGGCGAGGAGAACGAGCGCCGGCAACAGTACCTGAGGAATCGGTGGCAGCGCCGCGCCGTAGCGTCCGGCGGCGATCGATGCCGCGAAAGCGCTCCAGCCGAGAAGCGCGGCGGCCATCAATCGGCGCCGCGCCGGCTGGAACTCGCGGCGCGTCAGCGACGCCAGGGCCAGATACGACACGAAGCCGACGGCCACCATCTGCCAAGTCATCGTTGTTGATAAGGCGCACGAGGTTGGAAAACCGGCTCACAGACAAAAAAACGCCGGCGTATCCGAGGATACGCCGGCGCTGGTGCCTAGGGGTCGTGAACGTGGTCGAACTAGCCGCAGTAGTCGGCTTTCCAGGTCACGCTGGTCGCGGTCAAAACCTTCAGCGCCTCGCCGGTTTCCGCGCTGCCGCCGGTCGCGGGAGCGTCGGCAACCGTGCCCTTGATTTCGACAGCCTGCAACACGCGGTCGCCGAGCTTGACTTTTGCAGAGCCCGGGACGACTTTCAGCGCCGTCTTCGAGGCGCCCTTGGACTTGTCGCCCTTTTCCTTGGCTGCGGTGAGCAGGAAGGTGTCGGCGGTCGAGCCCGGCTGGAGACAACCGTTGAAGGTCACCGTCGGGGCATCCTTCTTTTCAGCAGTCGCCGGTCCGGCAGTCTGCTGAGCGGCAACAATAGTGACGCTCGCGATTGCGGCGCCGATGATTGCGACGAACGTCCGGTGCAAGTTCTTGATCTTCACGCTTGGGTTCCTCCGATTATGTTCTTCGTCTTCTTCCTACGACACGCATCGCGCTGGCGTTTCGTACGGAAATCGCGAGGAATCACGATGATCTGAGTCGCTTTCTATACTCTTGCCGACTATCGGTATTTACCTTCTTCATCACGGCCGGCTTGCCGAGGTCTCTGAGCGCTTCCTTGCCGAGCCAGCGTTCAGTGGGGTCTGTCGATTTTGCGAGTGACGTAGACAGCGCCAACGACGCGGCGTGCAAGCCACGGCTGCGCCGGCCGACGAGTCGCAGCGCCCAGCTCACGCCTTTCTTGACGAAGTTCCGCTCATCATCAGCGGCGCGCTCGATCAGTTTCAGGCTGTCGAGAAACGGCCGGTCTTCTTTCGTCGCTTTGTCGTGAAGCGCCAGGCACGCGAGCAGCGCGAAGGCCGCGCGCTTTTCGAACTCCGGTTTGCGCGTCGCCCAGGCGCGGACTTTCGCAAACGCGTGCGGGGTGCGATCCCACAGGCTGAAGCACACGGTGTCGACGACTCCCCAGTTGTCGAAGTCTTTGCACCAGCGATCCATCTCGGCGGGGGTGACGCGGACTGGATCGCCGACGAACGCCGCGAGCAGCCGCGCTTCGTAGATGCCGGTCTTCCACAGCGCGATTGCGAGGTCGTGATCGCGGCCGAGCGCCTTTGCTTTCGTCTTCAGCGCGCCGACCGAAATGCCGACGGCGTGCTCGGACGGCAGGCCATAACGCGCCATGCCGTCGCGCGCTTTCCGGCTGCCGGATCTCTTCAGCCAGGCGACGACGTCAGAAACAGATGAGGCGGGCTTGGACATCGGCCAAGCGTACCAGTCCAAGAGCCTTCAACATGGAGGGCGTGGAGCAGAGCTCCTTTCTTTGGAAACCATCACGAGATGAGCCCTGGCAGGAAAGCACGTGCACCGGACGGAGGTCATGGAGAGAGCTGATAGTCAGTGCCTCGGACTCTCCATGCCCTCCGATCTTCCAGGCGCTCTTCTCTCAGAACTCATCTCGCAATGGTTTCCAAGAAAGGAGCTCTTCTCCATGTCCTCCATGTTGAAGGCTCTTGTGACGAGAATCCCTAGCTCGCCCGCAGCGCGACGTTGGGCTCGACCTTGGTCGCGCGGCGCGCCGGGATCCACGCGGCGCCGAGCGCGACCAGCGCGAGGCTGAGACCGGTGGCGGCGAAGGTGACCGCGTCGAGCGGCGTGACTTCGAAGAGCAGCCCCTCGAGGAAGCGCGACAACAGCACGGCGCCGATGACGCCAAGCACGAGACCGCCGGCGGCCAGTAGCAATCCCTCGCCGAGCACACCGCGCAGAATTCGCAGCTGATCGGCGCCGAGCGCCATCCGGATCCCGAACTCCCGTGTGCGCTCGCTGATCGAGAAGGCGAGCACGCCGCCGACGCCAATCGCGGCAATCGCCAGCGCCAGCACCGCGAAACTGCCGAACAGCGTCGCGTTCAACCGCGATGGCGCGACGCGCTCGGCGGCCGACGCGGTCAGCCAGGCGATGTCGGTGACCGGCCGCTTCGGATCGTGCTCATGAATGATCTTCGCGGCTTCGCGCCCGACGGCGGCGCTGCTGTCGGCGGTGCGAATCAGCAGCGACTGGCCTGGCGAGTTCTGCGATGACGCGTCGAACACCGTCGCCACGACGGTGCGCGACCCGCCGAGCTCGCGCGCGTCCTTGACGACGCCGACGACGAAGCGCGGCTGCGGCGGCCAGTTCTGGCCGTCGAACGACCACTCGAGCCGCTGCCCGATCGGATCCTTGTCGCCGAACGCGAGTTTCGCGAGCGTCTCGTTGACGATGGTCGCGCGCTGACCGGTCGGCGTCTCATCGGCGCCGAATGTGCGCCCACGCAGCAACGGAATCTTCAGCGTCGAGAAGTAATCGGGGCTGACGACCGTCGTCAGCAGTTGCACGGGCGGCTGCGACGTCGCGAACCGGCCCTCGGCCGTCCGCAGGTAGAGCGCGTTGATGTTGACGACCTCGAAGGGCGCGCGGTTGCTGGTGGCGACGCTCTGCACACCCGGATACGCCTTGACGCGCGCCATGACGTCCTCGAGCATGGCGCGATTGCGATCCGGCGGGAATCGCGTGAGATTCGGCGCCTTGACGACGAGCACGCCGTTCTCCTCGAAACCGGAATCCACGCGCTGCAGGTTCATGAACGTCCGCACCAGCAGGCCGGCGCCGACGAGGACGACGAACGAGATCGCGACCTGCACCGCGACCAGCGCCCGCTGCGCGCGTCGCTCGACGCGGCCGGTCGTCGATCGCTGGCCGGCGCCGCCGGCCCCGCCGCTCGACGCGACTCGCCCCGCCGACGGCAGTCGCGGCATCCAGGCGAACAGGATCGCCGCGATCACGCCGACAACAAGCGAGAAGGCGAGCACAGTGCCGTTGAGCTGCAATGCGTCGGCGCGCAGCGTCAGCCGCCGCGCGTAATCGGCCAGGCCGCCGCGCGCGAGGCCGGCGATAGCGACGCCGAGCAGCGAACCGGCCACCGCAAGCACGGCATGCTCGGTCAGCAACTGCCAGCGAAGTTGCGCCGGGGTCGCGCCGAGCGCGGCCCGGACCGCGAGCTCGCGTTCCCGTCGCACCAGCCGCGCCAGCGTGAGATTGCCGACATTCGCGCAGGCGACCAGCAGCACGAGTCCCACCGCGCCCATCAGCACGAGCAACGTCGGGCGCGCACGGCGCACCAGAATCTCGCGCCACGGCGTCAGCGTCGTGTCGAAGCCGCGTTCAGCGGGGTAGTCCGCCGGGTAGCTGCTGTGCAGCCGCGCCGACACCGCGCTGACGTCGGCTTGCGCCTGCTGCAGGCTCACGCCGTCCTTGACGAGCGCGTAGAGGTCGGTCATCCGGTGATTGCGCTCGTTCTGCATCGACGCGCCCATGTAATGCGCATTGGTCGGATAGTTGGCGTAGATCTCCGCGCGCGCGGTGCCGGCGTAGTGCGATCCCGGTTCGAGCACGCCGACGATTGTCGCCGGCACGCCGGTCAGCTCGATCGACTTGCCGATGACATTTGGATCGGATCCGGCGACGCGCTGCCAGAACTCGTGAGTCAGCACCGCGACCGCCGGTGACGAACGGCTGTCGTCCTCGGCTTGCAGCGCGCGGCCCAGTTGCGGCCGGATCGCGAGCACCTTGAAGTAGTTCGATGTCACCAGGCCGCCATAGGCGACGCGCGGCTCGCCGAGCCCGACGACGTTGAACTGCCAGTCGCCGTACTCGACGATCTCTTCAATCGTCCTCGTCTGCGTGCGATAGTCCGCGGCCTCGACGAACGAGAAGAGCGTGTTGTCGTCGCCGGATCGCTGCAGCGGCTGCTGCACGTACATGATGCGGTCGGCGTGCGGGTATGGCAGCGGCCGAATCAGCACGCCCTCGACCGCCGAAAAAATTGCCGTGCTCGCGCCGATGCCCAGGCCGAGCGTGACGACGAAGGCGGCGGCGTAGCCGATGTCCTGGCGAAGCTGGCGGACGGCGGCAGACAGCATGGTTCCCATGTCGACAAGCCTAGGCTTCTTGTCGTTCGTCTACAAGAGACTTGCAGCCAACAGCGGCTGGTTTGCAGCGAGCGGGCGCGTCTGTATCGAAACCGGACATGTCGAGCAATCCAATTAGCTGTTACGAAGCGTCGGGGCTGCCCTTTGCGAGCTGAGTGAGAGGCGCTTGCCAAGAGCGAAAGCACAGGGAGAAGTCCGAGAAGACCAAGAGGAGCACCTCTCAAAGCCCTTCTCAGCGCCGGCGCCCGGTCCTCCTGGCTACTCGCCTTGCTGAGCGTCCGACCTTTCCCGCGCGGCGCCGGTGCCGCAGGCGCGCGGCCGCTCAGTTCATCGGACTTTTCGTACGCTTCGCGCAGCCAGTCGGTGATCGGCGCCTCGACCTGATCCCGATGAGTGACGTCGACGAAGTGCACGAGCTTGGTGCGCGACGACGGCTCGACGCGCCGAATCTGGCGTGCCTTGATGGCGCGGCCGAGAAAGATGCAGACCTCGAGGGCTTTCCGCTTCGGCCGCACGAAGAAATAGCATGCCTTGCGGGAGAACATGATCGAATGGTGCGAGGCGTAGACGCGCTGCTCGCCGAACTCGAGCGCGGTCTCATGCAGCCGATCCCACGCCTCCCGCAGGTCGTCGGAGAGATCCTTCGTGAGCGCCGCCGGAGTCGTCGTCCAGCAGTCGTGCGCCGCTCCCGCCTCGATCCACTGCTTGCAGTGGTAGCACTCCCGGCCGGCCATCCTTGATTCTAGTGACTTTCGCCAGAACGCTTTCAAGGATTGGCGTCATCGCCCGGAGCTGTCGTGCGCGGATCACGAGATCCCAGAGCGGCTCGAATTTCTTCCAGCCGGCGGCGTAGAAGAAGTGCTTGGCCTGGTGTTTGATCGAATCGTGCGATCGCGCCCCTTGCGCGATCGCGCCCCAGCGGTAGAACTCGCGATAGGCCCAGTCGTAGCCGTGCTTGAGCGCGGCCGGTGACAGGCGCGCCGGCTGATAAACGACCGTACGCGTGTCGTAGAGATCCCAGTCGCGCGTGGTGATGCGGCCGGCCGCTTCCATGCGGGCAAACAGCCGCGTCCCGGGATACGGCGTCTGGATGTGAAACGTCGCGGTGGTGATGCCGTGCTCGACCGCCCAGTCCACCGTCCGCCGGAACACGCTCTCGTCGTCGTCGTCCATGCCGAAGACGAAGCTGCCGTTGATCATCACGCCGAGATCGTGCAGCCGCCTGGTCACCGCGGCGTAGTCGCGGCCGAGATTCTGGCGCTTGTTGCTGCTGGTGAGATTCGCCGGCGAGAGCGTCTCGAAGCCGACGAAGATGCTGCGCAGGCCGGCTTCGGCAGCGCGTTCGATCAGATCGCCGCGCAGGATCGAATCGACCGTGGCCGCGCCCTGGAACAGCCGGCGCATCCCGCGCATCCCGTCGAACAGCGCGGTGGCGAACCGGCGGTCGCCGAGCAGATGGTCGTCGAGAAAATACAGATGACGTCCCGGCAAACGCGCGATCTCCGCCAGCGCGTCGTCGACGCGCTGCGTGTAGAACGACCGGCCGCCGTCGAAGAACGCGTCCTTGTAGCAGAAGTCGCAATGCTGCGGGCAACCCCGAGTGACGACGATCGAGTTCGGCACGAGATAACGGCGGCGACTGATCAGATCGCGCCGGATTGGCGGAATGCGATCGAGCGTGCGGCCGGCGGTGGAGACATAGCGCGTGGAAAAATGGCCGGCGCGGAACTCGGCGAGGAACTGCGGAAATGTCTGGTCGCCCGGGCCGAGAAAGATCACGTCGGCGTGCGCCGCGGCCTCGTCCGGCAGCGAGGTCACGTGCAGGCCGCCCAGCGCAACCGGGCAGCCGCGGGCGCGGTAGTGATCCGCGATCGCGTAGGCACGGCGCGCGTTGGTGATGTACACCTGAATGACGACAAGGTCCGGCCGGTCGTCGATGCCGAGCGCCTGGACGTGCTCGTCGACGATGGTGGCTTCGTCGTCTGGCGCAAGATAGGCGGCGAGCGTCGCCAAACCGAGGGGCGGAAACAGCGAGTATTTGATCGGCCGCCAATATGGACTGGTCGCTTCAGTCAGGGCCGGCAAGATGAACTTGACGCGCAGCGAGCGCACAATGCTTTGTAATGTAAAGTAATATGCAATGTCAATGAGGCGTCTGGGCGACCTTGCCGGCGCGACCGCGGGCGTGCTGGTGTTCGCGCCATTCATGGCGGTGATCAGCGCCGCGGTCTGGCTCGACGACGGCGGCCCGATTCTCTTTCGCCAGACGCGGGTCGGCGTGCGGCGACGCCCGTTCACGATTCTCAAGTTCAGGACGATGCGCAACGGCGAGGTCACCCGGGTCGGGCGAGTGCTGCGCGCCACCGGACTCGACGAGATCGCGCAGTTCTTCAACATCGTGCGCGGCGACATGTCGGCGGTTGGTCCGCGGCCCCTGACTGAGGCTGACGTTCAGCGTCTCGGTTGGGGGGCTGCCGAGTTCGATTTTCGGTGGGACGCAAAGCCCGGCCTGACCGGCCTCGCGCAAATCGCCGGTACGCACGCCGCCGCCGAATCGCTCGCGCTCGACCGCGAATACCTGGCGCGGCGGACGGTGCGGCTCGACCTGTGGTTGATTGCGCTGTCGTTCGCGGTGAACGCGTTCGGCAAGACACGAGTTCGCGCCTTCATGCAGCGCCGGCGCGCGCCAAGAGCGAATCACAGGGAGAAGACCGAGAAGAGCGGGAGAAAATCCCGGAGAGTGTTTGGCAAAACCCTCTAGGCTCTTCCTCTTGGTTTTCTCGTGCTTCTCCCTGTGAAATCCGCTCGTGGCAAATGTCTTTTCAGAGCCGGATGCGCGCCTTCATGCAGCGTCGGCGCGCGCCAAGAGCGAATCACAGGGAGAGGACAGAGAAGAGCGGGAGAAAATCCCGGAGAGTGTTCGGCAAAACCCTCGATTTGATCCTCGCGGCTCTTCCCCTTGGTTTTCTCGTGCTTCTCCCTGTGAAATCCGCTCGTGGCAAATGTCCTTTCAGAGCCGGATGAGCGCCTTCATGCAGCGCCGGCGCGCGCCAAGAGCGAATCACAGGGAGAAGACCGAGAAGAGCGGGAGACAATCCCGGAGAGTGTTTGGCAAAACCCTCGATTTGATCCTCGCGGCTCTTCCTCTTGGTTTTCTCGTGCTTCTCCCTGTGAAATCCGCTCGTGGCAAATGTCTTTTCAGAGCCGGATGCGCGCCTTCATGCAGCGTCGGCGCGCGCCAAGAGCGAATCACAGGGAGAGGACAGAGAAGAG
>DASUGM010000167.1:0-51997 GCA_036274055.1 Vicinamibacterales bacterium
ATATGAGATCGCCCCCCCACGGTTCAAGGTCGTGGAAGACTGGTTGACCGAGCGCCGCCAAGAGTGGGAAGCTCGACTGGACCGGTTCGACAGCTACGTCAGACAACTCAAGGAGAAGGAATCCGACGCATGATGACGCCCGCCATCTTCGACCCGACGCTTGATTTCGCCATCGAACGGTTCATCGACGCCCCCACGCGCCTCGTCTGGGAGGCGTTGACCAGCCCGGAGCATCTCAAGGAATGGTACATGCCCAAGCCCTGGGGGCGTGTGTCGCGAGCCGAAATCGACGTGCGCCCGGGCGGCATCATCAGAATCGACATCGCAGTGGGAGACGGCCAGGCTTCTCCCAACGTCGGCTGTATTCTCGAAGCGATTCCGATGGAGCGACTGGTGTGGACCTCGATGTTGTTCCCCGGCTATCGCCCGGCTGTCTTCGACGACATCCCGATCACCGCCATCATGACGATGGAAAGCGTGGGAACCGGCACTCGCTACGTCTTCACGGCGCTGCACCGGGATGAAGCGGACCTCGAGCAAAATAGAGCGAAAGGCTTCTACCAGGGCACAGAGATCGCCATCGATCAGTTCGTGGAACACGTGATCGCGATGAAGGCCCAAAGCGTTTGAGTACGCCGGTCAGCCGGCCGCGAGCGAACGAGCGGCCGCGTTTGATCATTCCGTGAAGCCGATCGCGCGGAAGGCTCTCCAGATGCCGTCCGGCATCTTCTTGAGCACTGATAGCACCGTGCCACGAACGCGCGTCGGCCCACGACCCGGCGCGGCGACAAACGACGCCGTGTACTGACGCCACTCGACCGCTTGAGCACCCAGCGCGGGGCGCGAAACCCTGGATCAAGAGCGAACGAGCGGCAGCGAGTGAGCGAGTAAGGGGTCCGGGGACGAAGTCCACCCGAGCGAGGGAGCTGTGCGACCGAGCCTGGCGAATCGAGCCGCAACTTGTCTAAGTGTTTTCTACAGGAGACAAGTTGCGCGAGAGAGCCAGCAAGGATCCGGGGACGAAGGCCCGGATCGGAAGCGAGCGCGCGGTCAGCGCGCGAGCCTCGCGAACGGAGAGAGACTTGGCTAGGTGCTTTTGAGGGGAGCCGAGTCGATCGAGTGAGCGAGTAGGGGGTCCTGGGGGCAAAGCCCCCAGATCAAAAAGTGGTCGGGGCGAGTGGATTCGAACCACCGACCCCTCGGTCCCGAACCGAGTGCTCTACCAGGCTGAGCCACGCCCCGACAACCGACCTATCTTATCGCATTCCCGGCCTGCCGGGTCAGCGCTTCGACCCGGTCCAGCAAACTGTGGTCGGTCAGATCCGGCTGCAGCGGCGTGATCGAGACGAATCCGTCAATTACCGCCTGATGATCCGACTTCGGATCGGGTTCCCAGTCGTCCTGGGCTTCCTCGATCCAGAAGTACGGCCGGCCGCGCGGGTCGAGCCGATTCGCCACCTTCGTGATGTGGTTGCGCTTGGCCTGCACCGTGACCCGCACGCCCGCCGGCGTCCCCTGCGGGACGTTGATGTTGAGGAACGTCCGATGCGGCAGCGGCTGCTCCAGCAGCGACGCCGCCATCGTCGTCGCCGCCGCGGCGGCCGGCCCGAAGTCCCACTCCCCGCGCGTGAACTTCAGCGAGATGGCGATCGCCTGGTAGCCCAGCAGCGCGCCTTCGAATGCACCGGCGACCGTCCCCGAATAGGTGACGTCGTCGCCGATGTTGAGACCCTTGTTGATGCCGGAGACGATGAGATCGGGCTTCTCCTTCATCACCTCATGCAGCGCGATGTTGACGCAGTCGGTCGGCGTGCCGTCGACCGCGTAGATGCGCGGCTCGATCTGCTCGAGGCGCAGCGGCCGGCGCAGGGTCAGCGCGTGTCCGACGGCGCTGGCTTCGGTCTGGGGCGCGACGATGGTGACTTCACCGAGCGCGCCGAGCGACGTCGCGAGCGCCCGGAGGCCGGGCGAAAAGTAACCGTCGTCATTAGTGACGAGAATGCGGCGCATCGATCCCATGATCTTATCAGGTCAGCGTGGCCGGTATAATCGCCAGCCAGGGCCTGGGTGCAGCGTCTCGTAATCTTTTCGTGCCTCGTGGCGGCGATCGTGCCGCAGACCGCGCCGGTCCCGTCCGGGATTACCGCCGTGCCCGGGATTCGCGTCGGCCACAAGACGCTGGCCGACCGACCCACCGGCTGCACGGTGATCCTTGCCGATGCAGGAACCGTCGGCGCCGTCGACGTTCGCGGCGGTGCTCCGGGCACGCGGGAAACCGATCTCCTCTCACCGGAGAACACCGTCACCCGCGTCGATGCCATCGTGTTGGCGGGTGGCAGCGCCTTCGGCCTCGACGCCGCCGGCGGCGTGATGAAGTTTCTCAGCGAGAAGAAGATTGGCTATCCGACGGCGGGCGGACCGGTGCCGATCGTACCGGCGGCGATCCTCTACGACCTGACGGTCGGCGGGCGTCCCGACGTGCGTCCGGACGCGGCGTGCGGCTATGCGGCGGCGTCCGCGGCCACCAGTGCCGACACCGAGAACGGCTCAGTTGGCGCCGGCGCGGGCGCGACGGTGGGCAAGATGATGGGCGGACAGCGGGCGATGAAAGGCGGGATCGGCAGCGTGTCGTTGCGGACCAGCGACGGGCTGATCGTCGGCGCGATCGTCGCGGTCAACGCCGCCGGCTCGGTTGTCGATCCGCGGACCGGTAAACCGGTCGCGGGCGTGCGCACCGCCGATGGCAGGGGCCTCGAAGATCCGTTCTCGCTCGTGCTCCGCGGCGCGATCCCGCCGGGCAACGGCCGCGAGAACACGACCATCGGCGTCGTCGCCACCAACGCGCGCCTGACCAAAGCGCAGGCCTTGAAAGTCGCAGAGATGGCCCACGACGGCATGGCCCGCGCGATCGTGCCGTCGCACACGCCATCGGACGGCGATACGCTGTTCGCTCTCGCCACCGGCCAGCTTGCCGGCGAGCCCAACGTCGGCGCGATTGGCGCGCTGGCGGCGGAAGCCGTGACCCACGCGATTCTCCGCGCGGTGCGGACGGCACGCGGGCTGCCGGGCTATCCCGCCGCGTCAGAGATTCGTTGACGCCGACATCGTGACGCCGCTCGTCGCCCTGCTCGTCGCCTACTCGATCGGCCTGATCGCGCTCGGGCTGTGGATGGGCCGGCGTGTGCGCGACAGCCGGGATTTCTTCGTGGCCGGGCGCACGCTCGGGCCCGGACTGATCTTCGCGACTTTCCTGGCCGCCAACCTCGGCGCCGGATCGACCGTCGGCGCCACGGGCTACGCCTACACCGACGGCCTCTCCGCGTGGTGGTGGAACGGCAGCGCCGGCCTCGGCTCGCTGGTGCTCGCGTTCTGGGTCGGGCCGCGGATCTGGCAGGAAGCCAGCCGGCTCAACCTGATGACGGCCGGCGATTTTCTCGAGCACCACTTCGGCCGCGGCGTCCGCGGACTCGCCGCCGGCATCATCTGGCTCGGCAGCTTCGCGATTCTCTGTGGCCAATTGCGCGGCGCGGCCGAAGTGATTCAGACCGTCGCCGGCTTCTCGCTGCAGACCGGCGCCCTGATCGCCGCCGCGATTACCGGCGCCTATTTCGTCGCCGGCGGTCTGGTGAGCGCGGCGACGGTGAACCTGTTCCAACTGGTCATCATCCTCACCGGATTCGCGATCGCGGCGCCGATGGTTTCCGGCGCGGCGGGCGGCTTCGGCGCCACCATCGGCGAGTCGAACTTCTGGCACGGCCCGCAAGTGGGCTGGCAGACGCTGTTGCTGCTGGGCCCGGCGTTCTTTCTTTCGCCCGGTCTCCTGCAGAAGGCCTTTGGCGCGCGCGACGCACGCGCCGTCACCCGCGGCGTTGCCTTGAACGGCATCGTCCTGCTCGGCTTCGCGTTCCTGCCGGTGATGCTCGGCCTGGCGGCGCGGATGCTGCACCCGGGACTGGAGCGCCCGGAAATGGCGTTGCCGACCGTGCTCGCCAACGACGTGCCGACGTTCGTTGGCGCGTTCGCGCTGGCCGCCGTCTTCTCGGCCGAACTCAGCACCGCCGACGCCGTCCTGTTCATGCTCGCGACCTCGGGCGCGCGCGATTTCTATCGCGGCTTCGTCAGGCCGCAGGCGTCGGACGCCGACGTGCTGCGCGTCGCCCGCCTGCTCGCCATCGTCGGCTGCGCCGTCGGTTATCTGCTCACCTACGTCTTCGACAGCGTCGTCAGCGCCTTGACGATGTTCTATTCGGTGCTGGTCGTGACGCTGTTTGCGCCGATCCTCGGCGGGCTCTATCTTCCGAAGGCTGGACGCTTCAGCGCGCTCGCGGCGATGCTGGTGGGCGTCACCATTCTCGGCACCACGCACCTGATGACCGCCGGGCTCGGCTACGGCTGGGCGACGCCGCCGTTTCTCGGTTTGATCGCGAGCGGGCTCACCTACCTGATTCTCGCGGTGTTCTAAGAGCAACGATGGGGACGGGGGTCGCTCGCGCGCAACACCCCCATCCCCAACCGCGCCGCCGTCTGCAGACATTCCGCGGTCTGCTGCGGCTGGGCGGGCCGTATCTCGCATTTCTCGCGCTCCGTCACATCGTCAGCCTGGAGCGGCTGGCGCGATTGGCGTGGCGCGATCCACTCAATCGTCCTCGCGATCTGGACCTCGAGGCGCGCACCATTGCCCAGGCGACGAAGCTCCGCCATCTGCTCGATCAAACGGATCGGCGCTGTCTCCCGCGCAGCCTGGCGCTGTACCGGGCGCTGTCGCGCGCCGGCGCGTCACCTCAGTTGTGGATCGGGTTCAGGAAAGTGGCAGGGCGCGTGGATGGGCACGCGTGGGTCACGGTGGACGGCCGTCCCGTGGGCGAGGCCGAGGCGCTCATGCCGTCGCTGACGCCGACGTGCGGGTTCGGCGTGAAGGGCGCGACGATCGCGCTCGAGGGCGGGACGGGGTTGGCTACGAGCGGACGCGATTGATGATGTCGCCGACGTCGTCGCCGCCCTCGTCGTCGTCGACGAACTGCATCCCGGTCACATAAGCGGCCTTCTCGGCGTCGCCGGTGCTGCGGGTGTGCATTACGCGGCCGCTGACGCGAACGCGGGCGGTGACTTCGATGGTCGCTCCGTCGCCGAGCGTCAGCCGGAACACGTGGACCGAACCGACCTCGAGCGGAAACCCGGTTTCGATCGACATGCCGCCGAGGCTCATTTCGAGCACGGTGATGGGCTGATCGAGTGACACCGAATGACCCTGGACACGGCCCAGCATTTCGATGCGCGGTGAGCGTCGTCGTTCCTGAGACACGGACTACATCCTCGCAGAAAGCGCTTCAGTCGGGGGACGGAAGCGGACATGCAGCGCGAGCGCCGCGGCCAGATAGAGGAACCCCGCCAGCGAGATCCGATAGCGCAGGCCAACCGGGCCCGCCGCCAGCAGCGCGAACGTCGTCAGTGCCGTCGTCATTGCCGCGGTGGCCACGAGGCGGCCGCGATCCGTGGCCGACCCGGAGTGGCGGCGCCACGCAGCGATCCCGGCGACGCTGGTCAACAGCAACGCCAGATTCGCCCCGACGCCGACGAGATTTCGCGGCGACGTCAGCGGCCGCCCGAAGTCCACGCCGGCCAGGCTCACCATCGTCTTGAACACCGCCGTGACCATCACGTCGAACGGATGCGCGGCGATGTGCCGCCACGCCTCGTTCATGAAGTAGCGGTTCATCTCGACTTCCCCGCCGGCCGGCGCCAACGCCGGCGGCGGAATCTTCCCGGCTTCGAAATGCTGCGCGACGCCGTTTTCCAGGATGGCCCCGCGCGCGGTCGAATAGGTCGATTCGAAGAATGTCTTCCCGTCGTGTGTCGATCCGGTGATGAAGGCGCCAACCGCGTTGGTATTGCGCCAACCCCATACGCCGACCGCCAACAGCAGCCCAATCGCGATCGCGGCAGCCGTTCGACGCGCAGCCGTGAAACGCCGGCGCGACAAGGTGATGACTGCGAGCCCCGTCAGCAGCCATTGGCTGTGCAGGCGGGTGATCGCGGCGCCAGCCGCGGCCAGACCGGCCACGAACGCGTGACCCGGGCGCGACCGCGTCGCTTGCCGCGGTCCGGCGACCGGCAGTGCGTGTACGAGCAACGCGATCACCAGCCATTCCAGCGACGCCGCGAGCATCGCGTCGTCCCACACCGGGCCGTGCGCCACCACGAAGGGATCCAGCGTCGCCAACCCGCCGGCAAGTGCGGCCACGCGCGTGCCCCAGACGGCCAGAGCCGTCGCCGTGACGCTGCCGACGAACAACATCACGACCGGCACATGCAGGTATGGACGCAGCGGCGCCGGCAAGTGAAGTCCGGCGGCGATGAATAACGGCTCACCTGGCAACTGGTAGGCCCGGGCATCGCCGTTGGCGTATTCGCCGGTCGCGACCAGTTGTTCCGCGATCTCGCGTGACACATTCGGCGTGGTGTAGTCGCCAACCAGCCAGGTCGCGCTGAGCAGCTGCACCACTGCGCACGACGTCAGGGCGACGGTCAGGACGCGAGGCATTGACAGCAGAGACACGAAGAGCCGCTTGCCGGCGGAGGTTCGACGCCGGCAGGCGGCTCTGGATCCTGACGCCCGACCAGGCTCAGCGGCCGCTGGCGACTTTGTAGTTCTGGTTGACCACCATCGCGTAGACCGAGTTGATGGCCACCAGGGAAACGATCGCCGCGACCCGGTTTTTCTTCGACGCCTTGTGGGCGGCGAAGATCGTTCCCGCCGCGATTCCGGCTTTCATCGCGATGAACGCAGCCTTGTTCCGGGTCACGCCCTTCATCAGCGGGTTGGCTTCGATGGCCCCGTTGTCGAGCGCCTTCATGGTCGAGTGGATGTCGAGCCCCTGCAGCAACGCCGTCGAGACGTACAGCGAGGACATCATCGGGTCGATTCGCTTCTGCGGAGGCGCAATGGGATAGGCAAACTGGTCCGGCGCCGCGATAGCGGGCGCAGCAACGGCATTTTCGACCGCCGCGGACAGGTTCAGCGGCGTCGGGCGCTCCTGGGCGCGGGCGTCGCGGGCCATCCACGGCGCGAGGCACAGGACGACCAAAGTGGAGGATGTGAACAGCCGGCCAGACATCGGCAACCCCTTGGGTAGTTTTTGACCCGAGGGCTGTCGTCGTCTGCGTCGCACCACATGCGCGCGCGTCTTGACAGCCCGGTTGCTTTAGGGCAAGGGGTGTGCCAGACGCATCCAAAAAGTTTCCAGCCGGAATACTGCGTGCTTTGCGCGTGTTCGCGCCCGGCCTGCTGTCGCTTACCAACAATGCGTACGAACTTCGCAATCCAGCAACGCTTTCGTCGCCGTCCTTTCCTATCAGCCGGCCGCCAGTTTTGTCACAAGCCTCCGCGACCTCGCCCACGAATCTGTGAGCGAGATACGGTCCCGTCAGTCGGAGTGCGGGTGTCATCAGAAAATCAGCGAATCAACGGAGATTTGGATTTGGTTCGCAGGCCGAAGACTTTGCGCAACCGATCGAGGAGCCCTTCGGCGGCGTCGCCGCCCTCGGCCACGATCAGCGCCTCGACGGCCTCGGCCACCGTCGACACGACGGCGATCCCGAGACGCTTGGCGGATGCCGGCACCGACGCGGTTGGCCCGCGCCAGACCAGGATGGCCCCGGCCCGCGATTCGAGCACGATATCCAGGCAGTTATCCGGGCGATCGTCGATAACGACGTCGATCGCGAGCGCCGCGGCGATCCGGCCGCGCGAGCCGTGGACGACGTAGCAGCTGGGCAGCGGAAAGCCCTGTCGCTCGAGCCAGCGCTGGCTCTGCCGCTGGACGGTTCGGCCCGCGGACTTCGGCCGGCTGGTGATGAACAGGATTTCCCATCCGCGCTCGTCGGCGATCCTGGCCAACCTGGCGATCGCTCCCTGCTCGATCTCTTTCAACTGCTCCCAGAAGTCCGGCGTCTGGCCGATGGCACGCCAGACGGCGTCGTTCTGGTGTCGGGTCAGCGACAGGTTCGGCGGCGGCGCCGTCCCGTCGGCGGACGGGGCGTCGTCATCGGGCTCGTCAGGCGGCGACGCGCCGACATCCGCCGAACTGATCGCCCGCACGTCGAGCTCCGGAAACAACCGGAGCGCAGTTTGTACGAAGGGCTCGTGGAGGTCGGCGAGAACGCCGTCGAGATCAAACGCGATGCGCATGGGAACTCAAACGTCTGGGTCGATGGAACGCGAGGGCGGCGAGCACGACGAACATGACCGCGTTGCCGGGCATCTGCAGGCTGAATTCGACGACCGACTGCGCGGCGATCCCGATCAGACCGGCGATCGCGCCGCGCCGCAGCCAGAACGTCAGCGGGTCGTCTTCGCGCAGGCGCAGCCGGCGGATGACGCCCGAGACGAAGATCACGAGCACTCCAATCACCGGCACGACGACGAGCGCGCCGCCTTCGGCCAGTAACTGCAGGTAGTCGTTGTGCGCTTGCGCATACATCACCTCGCGGCCATGGGTCTGATACAGCAGCATGGCGCGGCCGTAGCTGCCGAGCCCAACGCCAAAGACCGGAAAATCGCGGGCGATTTTCAAAGTGTCGCGCCACGCCGCCATCCGGCCGATTTCGGTGTCTGCACTCGCCCGGCCGAAACGATCGATGAGCGTTTCGGGACCGGCCCAGAGCACGCCGCCGACCAGAATCGCCGCGAGGTAGCCGGCGACGAGCGCGCGCGTCCGTGTCGTTTGCACCGATCTGATCAGGAAGTAGCCGAGCACCGTCAGCGCGATGCCGAAGCTGGCAATCCCCGAGCGAGAGTTCGTCAATGCGATCGATGCCGCCATAATCAGGCCGGCGGACGCAATCAACAGAAATCTTCCCGCGTCCTGGGTCACGATCCAGCGCACGAACGACTGACCGCTCTGCAGCGACGTCGCGGCCACCGCTACCGAGTACGCGAGGACGACCGGCGCCGTCATCACCATCCAGCCGGCGAAGTGGTTACGGTTGATGAATGGGCCGAACGGGTTGCCGCCCTGCTCCGGCACCCAGAAGCCATAGACGAGCGCCGACGTGTCCGGTTGAAAGAAGGCCTTCTGGACGATGCCGAGCAGCGCGAACCCGACCCCGAGGCCCATGAGCTGCCCGGCAAACCAGTCGAGCGGCATCTTCCGGACCACGCGAACGAGCCCCGCGAGCAGCACCGCAAAGGCCGTGGCCAGGCAGAACACGACCACCGTGTGGTCGGGCGCGAGCGACAGCGCGTGCAGCGACGCCGGGTGATAGACGAGCTCGAACTCGCGAAGGAACCGGTCCACGCCTGGCGAGATGCTGCCGAGCCAGGCGTACGGGAACGCAATCATCTGCGCCGCGATCGCGACAATGAGCACGCCGAGCGCAATCGCCAGCCCGCGCGCGCGCGGATCCGGCGAGTGCCGCGAGTACATCAGGGCCCAGCCGCCCAGCCCCGTGCACACCGCGGCCAGCGGCCAATAGGCCCACGGATAGACCGAGGCGAACGCCAGCACGCCCCAGGCGAGCGCCGCGATCAACAGGCGGGAAAAGTTCTGCATACGGGCGATCAGGTGCGGGCGAGCCAGCGTCGCGCGCCCTTCACCGCGCGAATCGTGTACAGAAACGCCAGCGGCGCACGGCTGGCTGGCGCGTAGACCTCGCGCATGTACGCCGCCGGCGGCAGCAGATGCTGGCGCGCCAGGCGAAGCCGCTGCCGCCAACCCGGCAACTGCTTGAAGTCGTCGAGCACCGTAGAAACGTGCCGGCGATGGTCGAGATGCGCCGCGGTCGGCGCCCGCATCGTCAGTTCCCCGGCCAGCCGCGGGTCGCTCATCACGGCGCTTGGAATCGAGGTGTGAAACAGCTGGCCGGCCATCTCCAGGCTGCGGCGGCACACCGCCCCGATGTCGCGATCGTGCGCCAGGACGAGAAAGCGCTCCCATGACGGGTTGTCGAGGCGCGAGGCCTCGAGGTGAATGTCGTGGATCCAAATCAGGTTCGGCGCGTCGCGATGGTGCGCAACCCGATGCACGCACGAAAGCACGAGCGCGCGGACGTCATCGAGACTGCGCGCCGCGGCATCGAGCGCCGGCACCGGCAGCGCCGACGCGGCCAGTTCCTCGAACGTCAGCACGCCGCCGAAGCTCTGCGGGTTGGCGATCCGCCAGTGCAAGTCGATCAAGTGACGGGCGTCGCCGCCGAGGCCCTTCGCATACGCGGCTTGATACATGACGAGGTCGGCGGTGATCTGCGGTTGCAGCGTGTAGCCGGCGGCGGCAAGCACCGCCTCCGCTCGCGCCTGCGCGTCCGCCGGGATCAATACGTCGGTGTCGAGGCGCGGCCGCAGATCGGAACGCGCGTAGTGCGTGTAGGCCAGCGCCGCGCCCTTGATCAACACCATCGGCACCGACGCCGCCGTGAATGCGGCCAGCAGCCGGCGCAGCTCGGCTTCGCGGAGGATGTCGACCGCCGAAAGCGCGACCGCGCGCCTCGCCAGGGCACGCCGGAGCGCGCCGTCATAGCCGGCCAGCGCCTCGACGAGCAGCGGGCCGACGCCGTGAACCTCGGCCTCGCGGCATACCTCGTCGACGTCGAACGCAAGAAGCTCGGTGGCCGCGCCGTCATCTCCAACGATCGCCGCGGCGAGCAGGCGGGTCAGATAGGGCGCCGCGCGATGGTCAGATGGGACCGGCACTCCGGGTCCAGGACTTGTAGACAATCCGGCGAAACGCGGGATGCGCGAGCAGCGCCAGCGCGGCCTTGCGATGCCAGTTGAACGACGCGTGCTCTTGCAGGAGCGGCACGACGCCGTCGACGCGCGCCAGTTCGATCAGCGCGTCGATCGACTCGTCCGAGAGCCGGGCCGCCACGCGACGAAACGCCAGGCCGACTTTGATCTCGGCGCCGAGCTTCTGGCGCCAGCGGGTTTCGTACTTTCTCAGCGCGCGGGCCTGCAGGCGATCGCGGTTGAGACCGTCGGCGACCACCTCGGCCGCGAGCGTGCCGCTCAGGAGGCCGTAGTAGATCCCGCCGCCGGTCGTCGGCTTGACCAGTCCGGCCGCGTCGCCGACGGCGACGACGCGATCCGCGAACGTCCGCCGGACCGGGCCGAGCGGCAGCATCTTCTGCCTGGGTGCGTTCAGTGACGCCGGATCCAGGCCGGCGCGCTCGCACAGCGACCCGGCAAAGGCCTCGAAGCGCTCGCCGCTGCGCGTCTCGCTCATCAGGCCGATCCGCGCGTGCGGAACGCCGGCGCGGTGAAACGGCACCATCCACGCAAACCCGCCGGGCGCCACTGCCCTGCCGAAACGCACTTCGATCTCCGGCATCACCGGAAACGGCGTATCGAGCTGCGCGCTCTGCAGGAAGACGTCGGGCAGGCCCAGACCCAGGGGCCGGTGAAACCGGTAGTTGGCGCCGCAGGCCAGCACGCAGACCCGCGCCCGCAGGGGCCGCGCCTCGCCGCGGGTGACGATCGAGACGCCGCCCGGATTAGCGATGATGCTCTCGACCCGCACGCCGAGGCGCACGTCGGCGCCGGCATCGACGGCCCGGGCAATCAGATGCTGATCGAGCGCCAGCCGATCGATGACCACCGCGCTGATGCGATCGCTGGCGACCGGAACCGAGTGCCCGGAGGCGCCCCAGAAGCGCGCCGCGCCGGCGCGGCCGTAAATCAACCGGCGCGGCAGATCGAATTCGTCGAAGGCCTCGGCGCCGATGAGGCCGGTGCAATGGACCGGCGCGCCAACCACGTCGTGCTCTTCCAGAACCAGGACGTCGTGATTTGCGTCGGCAAGCAGTCGGGCGGCAATCGCGCCGGACGGACCGGCGCCGATCACGACTGCATCACGCGTCACGCTGTTCATTTGGCCCCGACAAGATACCGCAAATCGGCCGCAGCGCGATGCGTCGCATTCAGAACTTCTGGCCCCGTGCCTCCCACGTGCCGCGAAACGTGATCCAGAATGACAACAGAATCAGCCGGACGTCGAGCAGGAACGACCGCCGGCGGATGTAGACGCGGTCATAGCGGAATTTCTGCCGGCGCGGGATGTCGCGCGGCGCAAAAATCTGGGCGACCCCGGTGAGCCCGGGCGCGACCCGGCAGCGCTCGGCAAACCCCGGTACGTCCTCGAGCGCTTCCATCCGGCCGTCGCCGCGCACCTCGATTTCACCCGGCCGCAACGCACGCGGCCCGACGAAGCTCATGTCGCCTTTGAAGATGCTCCAGAGCTGCGGGAGTTCGTCCATCGCCGTGGCGCGCATCAGCCGGCCGACGCGCGTGACCCGCGGGTCGTGCGCCGACGCCTGCAGGGCGCCGACTTTGGCCTCGGCGTCCGGGATCATCGATCGGAACTTCCACACGTAGAAAACACGCCCGCCGAGGCCGACGCGTTCCTGCCCGAAAAATACCGGACCGCCATCTTCCAGCTTGATCGCCGCCGCCGCGATCGCCCATACCGGCATCGAGCCGATCAGCCCGGCGCCGGACAACACGACGTCAAGGGCGCGTTTGAGCATCGCTCCGTTCCTGCGCGGCGATCGGCGAGCCCGCGGCGCGCGCGTCCGGGCGGACGGCGTTGAACACGTCCATGTAACGCGTCACCTGCAGCCGTCGATCGAACGACAAGGCAGCCGCCCGCGCCCGCTCGCCGCAACCCGCGGTCATCATTCGATCGCTGTAGAAGCGACGCACTTGTGCGGCGAGATCCGCGGCATCATCGGGCTCGGCGAGCAGGCCGCTGCCGTGCAGCCGAGTCAGGGCCGCAACCTCGCACGTCGATTCGACGGCGGCGACATAGGGCCGTCCCGCGGCCAGAATGCCGTAGAGCTTGCTCGGCACGATGTAGCCCGCGAGTCCCCGCTGCAGCGGGACGATGAAGACATCGGCGGTGGCAAACGATTCGCTGAGCGCGTCCCGGGACGCGAACGGCAGAAACGTGACGTTGGTCAGGCCGAGCGACGCGGCGCGGGCCGCCAACGCGCTTTTCTTGACGCCCTCGCCCTGAAACACGACCTGAAGGTCAGACAGATCCTTGAGGCCGACCGCGGCGTCGATGACCGTGTCGAGACTCTGTGAAAGACCGATGTTGCCGGAGTACATCACCACGAACTTGTCGGCCAGGCCGTGGGCGATCGAAAACGCGTTCTTCTTCGGGCCCGGCGAGATGGCGGTCGTATCTGCCCAACTCGGAATAATCGTCGTCGTCTCCGCCGGCGCGCCCTTGTTTTCGATCAGGCGCTGCCGCATCGTCTCGCCCAGTGCGATGTTGCGGGCGGCGCGCTTGACCAGAAACCGGTTGGTGCGTTGAAGCAGATTGTTGATCGTGTCCGAATGGAAGTCCGGCAGCAGCGCCGTGACTTCGGGGAACAGGTCCTGAAATGACATGACGAGTGGTGCGCCGAACCGTTTCGCCGCCAGCCAGGCCGCGAGCCCGATGATCGGCGGGTCGGTCAGCGCGACGACGACGTCGGGCCGATCGAGACGGAGGCCGGCCCAGCACGCGTTGGTGAAATACGTCAGGTAGTTCGTCGCCCGGCCGGCGAAGCGCTGCTTGTCGAAGCGGCTGCCGCGCACGCGATGGATTTCGACGCCGTGACGGCGGTCACGGGTGACGATGCCGCGGCCCTGCGCGACCTGGGCGGTCGGCATCAACGGCGGACCGGTGACCACCGAGACGCGGCAGCCGTGATCGCGGACGAGATCTTCGCAGAGGTCCGTGAGCAGCTGTCCGGTCGCGGTGTTGTCCGGGTAGTACGAGCGATTGAAGAACGCGACGTGCATCGATCAGGGCGTGCCCTTGGTCACCAGGTGATTGCCGAGCACGAGCACGTCCATCCGCGTGCGCAGGAAACAGTCGAGCGCCTCCGCCGGCTGGAGCACGATCGGCTCGTTCTCGTTGAACGACGTGTTCAGGACGATCGGCACGCCGGTGCGCCGCTCGACCGCGCGAATCAGCTCCCAGTAGCGCGCATTGCCCTCGCGGTTGACCGTTTGCAGGCGTCCCGACCCGTCGACGTGGGTGATCGCCGGCACCACGGCGCGCTTGTCGGCCCTGACCGGATAGACCTGCAGCATGAACGGATCCGGCACCGAATCGCAGAAGTACTCCTGGTGCTTCTCTTCGAGAATCGACGGCGCGAACGGCCGGAACTTCTCGCGGAATTTGATCTTGGTGTTGATGATCTCGCGCATGTCGGCGCGGCGCGGGTCAGCGAGGATGCTGCGGTTGCCGAGGGCCCGCGCGCCCCATTCCATCCGTCCCTGAAACCAGCCGATGACGTCGCCGTCGGCAATTCGCGCGGCGACGATGTCGGTCAACGTGTCCGAGGCGTCAATCCTGCGGATCTCGCAATGTTGCGCGGCGAGATCCGCCTGGCGCGCCGTCAGCGCCGCCTCGACGGCGCGGTCGTCGAACTGCGGGCCCCAGTAGCCGTGCGTCATGACGAAGCCGCGCGGCTGGCCGAGCACCTGATTCCACACCCAGTACGCGGCGCCGAGCGCGGTGCCGTTGTCGCCCGATGCCGGCTGGATGTAGACCTCGGAAAACGGGGTGGACTGGCGGATCTTGCCGTTGGCGACGCTGTTCATGGCGCAACCGCCGGCCAGACAGAGTCGCGGCTGCCTGGTTCGCGCATGGAGACCGTTGAGGATGTGAAATGCCGCCGTCTCGAAGACCGATTGCAGGGACGCGGCGATCGCTTCCTCGCGCGGCGTCACCGTCGACCGTGGCGCGCGCGCCGGGCCCAGCAACTGTTCGAGTTTGTCGCTGAAGACGCGGCCGAGCTTGGGCTCGCCGTCGTCCCAGGTCATCGACGCGCCGCCGGTGTGGTGCTGGAAATACGACAGATCGAGTTCGAACTGTCCGTCAGGCAGAAGTCGAATGAGCTGGGAGATCTCCTTCTCGACGTCTGGCGTCCCGTACGGCGCCAGGCCCATCACCTTGAATTCGTCGCCGAAGTTCATGAAGCCCAGGTACTGGGTGATCGCGAGATACAGCAGGCCGAGCGAGTGCGGAAAGAACGTGCGATGGATGACCTCCATCGACGAGCCGCGTCCAACCGCCCATGACGTGCTGACGAAGTCGCCGAAGCCGTCGATGGCGCAGACCGCGGCCTCGTCGAACGGCGAGACGAAAAAGCTGCTGGCGAGATGCGCGGGGTGATGCTCGACCCAATGCACCTGTGGTTGTCTGGCGCCGGCCTCGAGCCCCAGCGCGTCGGCGATCGCCTGAGGAATCGCGCCGACCTTGCGGTAGTTGGCCGCGCGGTCGCTGACCATGCCGCCGCCGGGCCGATTCCGCAACGCGAACAGCGCCTTGCGCCAGAGATGCGCCTTCGGATTGCGCGACACGCCGACATGGTCGATTTCGCCCGGCGCGACCCCGGCCATCTCGAGGCAGGATCGAATCGCCTGCGTCGGAAAGCCCGCGACGTGCTTGATCCGGCGAAAACGTTCTTCTTCGACGGCGGCGACGAGCTGACCGTCGCGAACCAGCACCGCGGAGACGTCGCCGTGGTAGGCGTTGATGCCGAGAATGTTCATGAAATATCTGCTCTGAGATCGCGCTGCCGGCTGACCAACGTTCGCACCAGCGACGCCGCGACCGTCGGTGTCAGCGATAGGGCGTTGACGCCGGCGGTCCATTGCGCCTGCACCGTCGCCCGCGCCATCCTCCGCGCCAGGTACTGCAGCATCCGGCCGTGGAGCCCGACTGAATGGGCCGCCGGCAGCAGCCCGCCGAAACGGCGCAACAGCCACAGCCTCTCGCGCAGGTCCTGATGCACCTGGAGGGATTTCGTCGACAGGCTGCCGACATGCTGGCGGTACACCAGCAGCGTGCGCGGGATGTAGATCGCGCCCCAGCCCCGGGCCAGGCCGCGAATCAGCCACTCTTCGTCACCGCACTGCCGGTACATCGGATTGAACGTGCCGATATCGAGAAACGCGCGGGTGCGAATCGCACAACCCGAGAAGTGCCACCAACAGCCGATTCGCAGCGTGCGGCGAACCGCATCGGCCGTGCCGCGGACATGCTCGCGCTCGCGCGCGGGGTTGTCCTCGCCGGTGGTGATCGTGCCGTTCGGCTCGAGGACATCCCAGCTCGAACACACTGACCCGACGTCGTCCGGTGCGGCCACGATGGCGGCACGCATTGCGTCCAGCCAGTGCGGCTTCACGAGGTCGTCGTCGTGAAGCAGCAGCACCCAGTCGAAATCCACTGCGAGCCGCGCGATCGCATGGTTGACATTGCCCCAGGTGCCGGAATTGCGTGACGGCGAAAGCACCCGCAAAGGCAGCGGTGACGTCCAGTGCCGCTTCGCGATCTCCACCGTGTTGTCGGGCGAGCAGTCATCGGCGAGATAAACGGCGGCGCACGCGCGCTCCAGATTCGACTGCGCTACCAGTGAGTCGATGGTCTCGCCGATCAGATCGGCGCGGCGATACGACATCACCACCACGGCGACGGCAGGCTCGCCGCTAGCGACCGGTTTGGCCAAGCTCATCGATGTTGATGTCGACCAGCAGGCGGTACCAGAACCCCTGCAGGACATGGAAGACGAAGCCCTGTTTGCCGTCGAGGAAGCCGAATCGAAGAATGTAGCGGTAGAACACGTAGACACACGGGCGCACGAACAAGGGAAGGCCGGACCAGACCTGCTTCAGGTAGCGAATCCGGACGTCAGGCGCACCGGTGAGCGCGGTGATGCTCAAGCGCGTGCCCTCGCGTCGCTCGCGAATCTCCTGTTGCGCCTGCAGGACGGCGTAGCGGTTGTGCTTGGCGGTCCATTCGACAATTCGGGCTTCGTTGCGGTTGTCTTCGATCAGGTCGCCGTCGAGCTTGACCGTTCGATCGGCAACCATAAAGTGATGATCGACGAGGTCGCCCTCGTCGATGCTGACGGCGTCGCGCCGGAAGAGCTTGAGCAGGTACTTCGGATAGTAGCCGCCGAAGCGGATCCACTTCCCGCGAAAGACCTGCCGGCGGCACAGAAAGGCGCCGCGGGCGTCGCCCGGCGCCGCGACGTGCGCGGCAATCGCCGCGGCCAGCTCGGGTGAGACCTGCTGATCGGCGTCGAGAGCAAGCACCCAGTCGGTGGCGATGGGCAAAGTCGCGAGGGCCCATTGCCACTGGCGGGCGTGGGTTTCGAATGGATGCGTCAGCACGGTTGCGCCGCGCGCTTCGGCAATCCTGACCGTCGCGTCGGTGCTGCCGGAATCGACCACGAACACGCGGGCCGCCCACGGGCACACGGCCTCGAGGCACGCCGCGAGGTTCTGCTCCTCGTTGAACGTCAGGATGACGACGGTGCAGGCGACGGTCATCGCTAGCCCGCGACTCCGGTCGTCTCGAGCCACGCATCAAGGGCGACGAGCGCCCACAGACGCGACCACGTCGTTCGCTTGTCGTGATTGAGAAACGCGTCCCACAGCCCGACAACGACGGCGCCGTCGACGATGCCGCGGCCGGCGAGGCCGTCGCGACCCAGCCGCGCCGCGCAGAACTCGCGCAATTCGCCGCGCATCCACGGCTCGAACGGCATCAGAAATCCGCGCTTGGGCCGGTCGGTGCACGCGCGCGGCAGCGTCGTCCCCAGACTGTCGACGAGGAGCGGCTTCGAGCGCCCGGCGGCCGCCTGCTTGACCGCGTCCGGCATCCGCATCAGCGCTTCGACCAGCTTGTGGTCGAGCAGCGGCACGCGTACTTCGAGGCCGTGCCGCATGCTCATCTGATCGGTATCGCGCAGCAGGACGTCGTGCATGTACGAGCCGGCTTCGGCATAGGAGACGAGCGACATCAGTCCGGTTCGGTCGGCGCGCTCGCCGGCGGCGCGAAGCCGATCGACGTACGGATCGCCGGCCGCGGCGGCTTCCTGCATCGCCACACGGCCAAGCAGCGCCCGGCGCTGCGATGCCGGAAACAGTTGCCGCATGACGGGATGCACTTCGGCAACGCTGCCGTCGCTCTCGAGCAGGGCGGCGGTTTTCTCGGCGACGATCGATCCGCTCACCTGCCGGACCGCCGTCGCCGCCAGGGCCCGCACCGCTGTCGGCGAGAATCTCCAGACTCGCCGCCACGACGCCATTTCGCTCATCCGCGTGAACGACGGGTAGCCGCCAAAGAACTCGTCGCCGCCGAGGCCTGACCAGGCAACTTTGATGTCCAGTGCGCGCACCGCCTGCGAGACGACGAAGGTGTTGATGCCGTCGCCGCTCGGGTGGTCGACGGCGGCCAGCGCGTCGGGCAGGTCGCGTAGCAGTTGGGCTTCAGTGAGCGGCACGTCGACGTGGTCGGTGCCCAGCGCCGCAGCGACCTCGCGCGCGATCGGTCCCTCATCGTAGGGCGTGCCCGGAAATGAAATCGATACCGTGCGCGGCACGATGTCCAGTTGCCGCACGAGCGCGGCCAGCGCGGTGGAGTCAATTCCGCCGGACAGGAAGAGCGCTACCGGCACATCGCTGACCAGATGCAAGCGCGCGGATTGCCGTAACAGTTCGTGGACTCGCGCCCGCGCTTCGGAAGCGGGAATGTCCTCGACTTCGCCGCGCGACGGGAACAGATCCCAATATGTCCGCGATCGCAGATCGCCCGGCGTGCTCACGCTCATGACCGCCGCCGGTTCGAGCATGCGCACGCCCTGGACCAGCGTCTCGGGCGTCGGCACGGTCTGGTAGGCGAGAAAACGATCGACGGCGCGTCGATTCAATCGGCGCGGAACCAGGCCGGATGCCAGCAGCGCCCTGATCTCTGACGCGAACAGCAGCACGCGATCGTTCCGCCAGAAGTAGAGCGGCTTGATGCCGAGCCGATCGCGGACCAGGTGCAGCGTGTGCCGCCGGCCGTCCCACAGCGCGAACGCGAACATCCCGCGCATCCGCTCGACGGCGTCCAGCCCCCACGCGTCGAAGGCGTGGAGGATGACCTCGGTGTCCGAGGCGGTCGTGAACTGATGCCCGTCGGCGCCGAGCTCGGCGCGAACATCGGCGAAATTGTAGAACTCGCCGTTGAACGAGATCGCGCGCGCCTCGTGCTTCATCGGCTGCGCGCCGCGCGGCGAGAGGTCGATGATCGCCAGCCGCCGATGCCCCAGCACGACCGTCGCCGGCGCATCGTCGTGACCGCGTTCAGCGCAGATCGCGATGCCGGCGCCGTCAGGACCGCGGTGCGCGAGCGCCGCCGTCATCGCCTGGACGACGTCCTTCGCCCGTGCCGCGGGCGTGTCGTCCCAGAACATCGCGCCAGCAATGCCGCACATGATCAGTGCGTCCGTTCCGTCGGCGTCGCGATCGGCAGATGCCCAGTGCCGGCGAGGAGGCGTTCCCGCTTCGCGATGACGTCTTCGTAGACTCGAGTCAGTTGGCTCGCAACCGCGGGCCAGCGAAAGCGCTGCGCCAACGCCCGCGCATTCTCGCCGCGCTGACGGCGGTCGCCGGCGTCGCGAGCGGCGCTGACCAGCGCCTGCGCGAACGCCGTCTCATCACGCTCACACACCCAGCCGGCGCTTCCCTGCTCGATGTCGGCCGCCAGGTTGACGGCTCGGCTGACGACCGCCGGCGTGCCGCATGCCAGCGCCTCGGCGACGGCGATGCCGAAGTTCTCCTGATGGGAAGCGAGCGCGAAGACGTCGGCGCCAGCCAGCAACCGGGCGCGGGTATCGCCGCCCACCCACCCGGCGAACTCGATGCGGCTCGCGGCCGGCCCGCCCGCGGCGAGCGCGCGCAACGACGCCACGAGCGCGGGCTCGCCGTCGCCGGCGATGATGAGTTTCCATGACGCCAGCGCCGCGTCGGCGGCGGCGAGATGGAAGGCGCGAATCAACACATCGACGCCCTTCTTATCGTCGAGCCGTGACAGCGCCAGCACATATCCCCCGCGTTGCGGTGATGCGGCGCCGCTGGCTCGCCAGACTTGCGCATCGACGCCAAGCGGCACCACCACGCCTTCCGGCAACCACGGCAGCGCCTGCTGCGCGAGTCTTCCCTCTTCGGCGGTCGTGTAGTGGATCAACGATGCGTGCTCGAGGACGCCGCGGCCGCCCACGGTCAGCAGCACCTGCTTGCGCCACGCATGGCGCGACAGGCTCCACGGATCGAGCGTGCCCAGCGGCCGCACGATGTAGGGCACACCGGCACGACGGCAGGCGCGTCCGGCAGCGAGACAGGCGTGCGAAAACACGGCATGAATGTGGACCACATCGAAATCCGCGACGCGCTCGCGCAGCCACCGCGCCATCGGGGCGGACCATTTGAACGACTCGCTCGCCTGCCGTGGAAAGAACACGACCTGTATTCCAGACAAGTCGGGCGTCCCCGCCGCAGGATCGATTCGCCCGTCCCGGCCATCGGCATCCGTGGACGCGAGCAGCACTTCATGTCCCAACGTGGACAGCGCGCGGCACATGCCGACCACCGCGGTGCTCGGCCCGCCGTAGCGCGCGGCAACCGCGGGAATGACGTGGAGGATTCTCACAGGTGATCGTCGCTAGGCCGTCGGGACACCGATCGGACGGGCCACCGATCCGAACGCGCCATCGAGCAGTCCGACCAGGCGTGACGCAAACCGGGCGTAGGTGAACTCGGCGTGCAGCCGCTGGTAACCACGCTGCCCCATCTCCCGGCGCGTCGACGGATCGTTGAGCAGCCGGACGATACGATCGGCCAGCATCGCGGTGTCGGCCTGATCGACGAGAAACCCGGTGACGCCGTCCTGCACGATTTCGCTGGCGGCGTCGTGGGTCGAGGCGATGCACGGCAGGCGGTGCGACATCGCTTCGAGATAGACGAGGCCGAACCCTTCGCCTCGACTCGGCATCGCGAACACCGCGGCGGCGTCGTACATCGCGACGAGATCCGCGTCCGAGACGAAGCCGGCGATGGTCACACGCGAAGTCGTCGCCGCGGCCTTGGCGCGCAGCCGATCAGCGTCGTCGCCGTCGCCGACGAACACAAGGCGGGCGTCGGGAACCTGTTGAAGGACCGACGGCCACGCCTCGAGCAGCTGGTCGTGGCCCTTGTACCGTTCCGCGCCAAGCATTCGACCGACGACGAGCACGACATGCGGTCCGAGGGACGGAACCTTGCGGACGCCGGGGTCGGCGGTTTCAATCGGCAGCCACGCGAGCGGGCAGATTTCGATCGCGCCGACCGTGGGATTGGCCTCACGCAGGCGCTGCGCCGTATACGCGGAGTTGGCGATTCTGATTCTGGCGCTCTGCAGGATCTTCAAGTCAGCGCTCGGCAGCGCATGCCAGGCCTCGATGCCGTGGACGAAGACGCCGTGCGGCCGCCGGAACACCGGTGGGATGTACGATTGCACCCGCGCGACGCCGATGTGGCCGTACATCACCCATGGGCAGTGGCCAAACGTCTGCATCCTCGCCAGCGTCGCGCCGAATCGCACGCGCGCCGCGGTGGACGACGACAAATCGGCGGGGGCGAGGTCAGCGTCGACCAGCGTCACGAGCCTCGCATCGTCGTCGAAGCGCTCGCGCAGGGCGCGCCACATCAGACGTGAGACCGCGGCGACCCCGCCGCCACGACTGTCGAGCGTGATCGCCGCCAGGCAGGGCGCGCCGTTGGAGTGTGAGTTCTGTGTCATCGCGAGATGCTTTCCGGCAGGTCGGCCTGGACCGCCTGCACCCGCCCGGTGTTGCGCCGATCGGGGAAAATCCTCCGTGAGAAATACCCGATCGTGAGCGCGACCAGGATCGACGCCGCCGCCGTCGAGGTCACTTCGGAGAACGCGCCGCCCAGCTGCAGCATGCCGAGGCCGCCGAGATACCAGGTGACGAAGCTGGCGCCGTCGCCGACGAGCAGCCGCGCCTTCGCCGAGATGTCGGCCCAGGTCAGCAGCGCGCCGATGAACAGGAACACGACGATGACGCCGCCGCGCCCGTAGTTCACGTACGCCTCCATGATCTGGCCGATGCCAACGCTCGTGCCTTCGACAAAACGGATGCCGGTGTAGGTCGACACCAGCTCGCCGCTGCCGGCAACCACCGGTTTGTCGGGCCACAATGCGCGCGGGATGATCGCCGCCACCGCTTGCACCAGCGTCTCGCCGTGGCCGAATTCGACCGCGCCGCTGTCGAGATACGACACCGCCGCGCCGAGCATGAAGTCCTGGTTCAAGCGGGAGTCGATGCGCTGCAGGTGCTCGATCTTCGCCGGATCGAACCACTCGCTGTTGGCGAGGGTGTTCTCCAGCTGGTCCATGCGCGCACCAAACGCGGCGCCGGACCACACCACGTCGCGAATGTCGTTCCGGTCGCGCATGTAGGTCACGTACACCGACAATCCGAGATACGCGAGCAGCGAGCCGGCGACCAGCACACGCCACCGCGGCCGGTAGAAACTGCCGCAGAACGCCAGGACGGTGAGCAGGGCGCCGAAGCCATAACCGAGGAAGCCCTGGACGACGACGGTGACTACCGGCATCGCGACCGTCATCCCGAGCCACGCCCACAGGTGGCCATACCGGCCGCTCGTCCACGCGTTCCAGCACTTGAGGCCAATCCCGGCGACGATCAGCGCCGAGCCGGTCGCGGCAATCGCGGTGACGCTCGGCAGGCGGCTCGCGATTGGAAAGACCACGACGTAGAAGAAGCCGCCGGCAAGCAGAAACAGATTGACCAGGCGATCGTCGACGACCTGCGCCGGCTGCTCGAGCAGCGGCCCGATTTCGGCGCGCCGCATCCGGATCACGATCTCCGAGCCGATGCCGAAACAGATGATGGCGATCGCGCTCTCGCGAAGGCCAAGGATCGTGGCGTCGCGGTTGGGCGTGTCGTACCAGGGCAGCAAATACAGCGCCGGCGCGAGCCAGTGCAGCACCGCAAACGTCGCGACATAGGCGAAGACGAGTCCGGTCCCGACGTCGGCGCGCCAATGGCGCGTCAGAATCGCGAGCACGACCACCAGAAGAGTCGACGTCCAGAACAGCAGGGCGCTGCTATCCATGGTGGACGCTCCGGCGCGCCAGCAGCCGCATCGACTCGGCTTCGAAATCCGCGGCCACATCCGACCAGTCGCGTGGCGCGAACGACGAGACGATCGCCGCAGTCATCGCCGCAAGCTCGGCGCGATGCGCATCGCACCAGTCAAGCCGTTCGACGAGCGCGCCGCTGTCGCGAATCGGCACGATCCAGCCGTCCCGTCCATGCGTGACGATGTCGAGCCCGGCGCCGTGGGCGGTCGTGATGATTGGCAGACCGGCGCCTTTCGCCTGCGCGAGCACCTGCGGAAAGCCGTCCTCGATGGTCGGAAACATGAAGACGTCGGCGGCGTGGTAGCGGGCCGCCAGGGTCGCCTGCTGAAGCTTGCCGGTGACCTCGACGCCGGGGGGTAACGACGAGATCAACGCCTTCGCCTCCGGGAGCACTTCGCCGACCAGCGTGAAATGGATGCGGGCGCTACGAGCGCGGATCGCGGCGACGAGATCGATCGCGCCCTTGCGCATCGAGAGATGGCCGACGTAAAGCACGCGCAGCGGCGCACCCGACATCAGGCGGCGCTGCCGCGCCGCCAGATCGTCATCCGAGGGACGAAACCCGCGGACGTCGACGCCGAGCGGCACCAGACTCAGCCGTTCGGCCGCGACGCCCTGCTCGATGAACGTGCGGTACGACCACGTCGACAGCGTCAGGATCTGATCGGCCAGCTGGTACTCGCGCTGTTCGCGATCGATGATCCACGCGCTCGGCCGGTCGAGGCGGACGCCTGCACGCGCTTCCTCGTCGATGAGCAGGCGGCTCTGCACCTCGATGTGGGCGGAGCCCCGCATCAGCAGGCGGCAGCCAGCCGAGATCCGCCGATCCTCCAGCAATTCCTCCGCGGCACCGCTCCAGCAGTGGACGATGTCCCACGACGTCCCGCGAAGCTCGCGCGCCGCCCAGCGACCGAACATCTCGAGACTCCACGATTCGGACGACGGCATCGGCAACACCCGGCTCAACTGCCCGTAGCCACGGACCAAGGCGCCGTGGCCAAGGAACGAACGGACCCGCGGCGCGGGCACGCCGAAACCTTCGACGACACTCTTCGGATAGTTCGTCAGGACGGTGACGTCGTGGCCGCGGGCGAGCAGCGCCCGCGCCAGGTCGAAGCCGTGAAAGCGGCCGGGAATCACCAGCGCGATGCGAAGCGGCGTCATGCGAGCGGGCTCACGGCAAGAATCGAACGCAGCCGATCGGCATAGGTATTGTCGCCCGAAGTGACGCGCGCATACGCGCGCGCGGCGAGCGCGTCGCGCAGCGGCGCGTCGCTCAGCAGACGGTGAGCCTGGGCTGCCGCTTCTTCGGGCGTTCGGAAGTAGAGCGCAGCCTCGCCCTCCGGACCGAACATCTCGCGATGGTCGGGAGTGGCCTCGACGAGGAGGCAGCCGCGCATCGCCGGCGCCTCGAAGCTGCGCATCGCGTGGCCGTCGCGATTGGCGCGCCGGACCAGGCACAGACTGACTCGCGCCGCGCCCGTCGCGTGGCGGATGCCCGCCATGTCGAGCATGCCGCGCGCGGCCGGCCGCGTCGCCTCGAAGCGATCCCAATAACCGCCGTAGAGCGCGACCCGCAAACCGGATCGAATCAGCGCGGTCATCACCGGGACCCGATCCGGATCGGCGCCGCCGGCGAAGAAGACGTCATCCACGTCGGTCGTCTGCAAATACGCCGAGCGCGCCTCGGGAAAATGCTCGGCGGGTGAGAATGCAAACGGCAGGTACGACACCCGCTTGCACCCGTGCGTCTTCAGGTCTTCGATATTGGCCCGTCGCGGCGTGAAGATGTGATCGTAGTGGTTCAACCCGGCCATGAACCACGGCGCGCGATGCGCCGGATTCCAGGGGTCGTCGGTCAGGAAGTTGACCCGCGTGACCCCCATCTCGCCCAGCCTCTGCAACACCGACGCTCCGAGCGGCGCGATGCCCGTCGTCAGCAGCGCCGTGGCCCGCACTTCCCTCGCGGTGGCGACGACGCCGTCGCCGAATCGCCCAATCCGCAGCGGCCGATGACCGAATTGCCAGAGCAGCCGCCGCGCCCACCGCGGACCGTCGTAGGCCGCGGTCGTCGCCAGTGCCGTGTAGTCGATGCCGAGGCCGCGCGCCGCCTCGGCGAAGTGACGGCCGACATGTTCGGGGCCGAAGTTCCCGACGACGAGCAGACGCGGCGCCTCGGTGCTCATGCGGCGTCCGCCCGGGTGGCGACAAGCGCGTGGTAGGCGTCGGCGATACCGCGTGCGGCCGCGCCGACGCTGTATTTCTCGACGTGCGCCCGGCACGCGTGTCGAACGTCGAGGCCGCGAAGCCGGCGCGCCTCGGTCAAGCTGTGGGCGAGTCGCTCCGCCGAGAGCTCGGTGACGACGCCCGTGGTTCCAGCGACCACGAGGTCAGGCGCGCACCCGACTCGATCGGAAACGACGACGGGCAAACCGTGATGCAGCGCTTCGTTGACGACGAGTCCCCAGGTCTCCGAGTGCCGGCTCGGCAGGGCGAGCAGATCCGCCGCGTGGTAGTAGCGGCTCAACTGCGACTGATTCTGAAAGCCGACGAATCGGCAGTCGACGCGCGGCTCGAGCCCGGCCTGCTCGGTGAGTCGCTGCCGCATGTCGCCGTCGCCCAGAAACAGCAGCGTCACCTGTTGACGCAGGGACGCGGGCATGAGCTTGACGGCCTCGAGCAGCACATCAACGCCCTTGCGGTGGCTGAGTTTTCCTGCGAACACGATCACGAACGCGTCGTCGGCGATCTGAAGATCGGCGCGGCTTGGCGCGCGCATCCGGGCGCGATCGGCCTCCGTGGCGCGGAAGGGCGCGGTATCGACGCAGTACGGCGAAAATCGCAGCCGCGCCGCCGGCACGCCGCAGGCCTCGAAATGGCGACGCGAGCGCTCGCCGACAAACAGCAACGAAGCGCAGGATCGATAGGCGACGCGGAGCGCCAGACGGCGGGCATGGGCCTTGAGCCAGCGGCGCGTCTCGGCGTCGTCGGAAGTTTCGGCGCGGAACAGCAAGGGCTTGCGCGTGCGCCAGGCGTCGAACCAGGCGCTGCGGTAGAACGCCGGGCTGTAGCCGGTGACCAGGATCGCGTCCGGATTGATCGCGTGAAGCCGTTCGCGCAGCCCCGCCGTCGACGCCGCGTCGGCGCTCTTCGCGCCACCCTGCTCGACGCGCGATAAGAAATCAGAGGCATAGCCAGACAGCAGATCGGTGTCCCAACTGAAGGTGGTCTTGAACTCGACGTCGTGATATCCGGCGACCGAGAAATTCGAGCCGTAGATCGCGGTGACCGGCACGCCGAAATCTGCCTGCAGCGCCCGATAGACCGGCGCGTGATACTGAATCGGATGAGTTTCAATGACGGCCAGCACGATGCGACTCAGTCTTTGCGATCGAGCATCTGCTCGAGGACGGGTTGAAACGCGCGTTCGTAATGCCATTCCGCCAGAATGCGCTGACGGCCGCGCTCGCCGCGGGCGATTCGCGCCGGCGGGTCGGCGGCGTACCGCGACAGGGCGCCGGCCAGGCTTTCTGGTGACGTCGGGTCGACGGCTTCTGCGAGCCCCGCGTCCACGAACATCAGCCGCCAGTCAGGAAGATCGCTGACCACGAGCGGCAGGCCGCAGGCGAGATAGTCGAATGCCTTGTTCGAGGCGCCGGCCATCGATTGCTCATTGATGTCGGTGGTCGCCCGTGGCATCAGCGACAAGCCGACGTCGCAGGTCGCGCAGAGCGACAGCAAATCGGCGCGCTGCGGAAAGGTGCCGGCGAATTCGATACGTTCGCGGACGCCGAGCTCGGTGGCAATCGCCGCCAGCCGGTTGAGGTAGCCACGATGACCGGCGGTTTCGTAGCCGGCGACAACCAGCGTCACATTCGCCGGCAGGCGCGTCAGAGCGAGGACGACCGACTCCGGCAACCGCGCCGGGACGATCGAGCCGTGGTAGAGGACGCGCATGCCGGCGCTGGCACTTCGCGGCGGCCTGATTTCGTCACGCGCCGGACAATTCCAAACCACGACAGCGCCCTGGCGGCCCGTCGATCGCTCGAACGCCGCGGCGCGTCCGGCGTTCGGCAGCACGCAGATCTCGGCGCGGCCGGCCAGTCGCCGGCGGCTGCTCAGGACGAACTGCTGGAATCTCGAATCGCGCGCTGACGGCGTCGGGCTGTCGTGCTCGTGATAGACCACGCGTGCGCCGCTTACTCGCGCCGCGGCGGACGCGGCCGGTGCTGAAAGGGCGTCGCTGGCGTAGATCCATCGCGGGCGATGACGCATCGCCCACGACGTCACCGTCGCGACGTAGCGCGCGTAGCCCGCCTTCTGCCGCCAACCGACGCCTTCGAACGGGTGCAACTGGACGTCCACGCGCGTGTCGGCGGGGAATCGCAGTGTGTCGCCGGCCTTCAACGTGCCGATCGCGGTGACCTCGAAGCCGGCAGTGGCCAGCATCTGGGCACTGTGCATCAGCGGCGGATAGGCGGCCGGGTTGGTGTACTGCACGTAAAGCACCCGCGGCATCAGGCGCGGCGATCGCCGGCCACGGCAAGGGGCGCCGGCAGCAGGGCCGCGAGCACATCCGGCCGTTCGCGACAGAACAGCCAGTTGTACTCAGGCTCGAGATAGTCGAAGGCGCCGTCGGCCGACGGCACGACCGTGAAATCGCGCAAGTAGTACGCCTGCCAACCCGCGCGAATCATCTGGGCGACGAACTGGCGCTGGTGCGCCGGTCCGAGCACCTCCATGATCAGGAACGCAACGCGGTCGAACGATCGCGCGGCCCCTTCGAGGAACTCGGCTTCGGCGCCTTCGATGTCGACTTTCAGGCATGCACGAGTCCAGCCCAGCTCGTCGAGCAGGCCAGCCATCGTCCGGACCTGCACCGGAATCGACACGGTGTCGTGGGCCGCGAAGTCTGTCGTCAAGCTTCCGGAAAAGCTGTCGCTGAGATCGCGATGAAACAGGCCTTCGCCGTCGCGCGCGCCGATCGCGACCTGGATCGCCCGCGCGCGCTCGCAGCCGCTGGCCGCGAGATTCGCTTCGAGCAGCGCGAACAGTTCAGGATCGGGCTCGACCGCGACGAGCGGCAGGCTGCCCGGCCCGTGGATGTTGACGTAGAACGTGAAATACCCGAGATGCGCGCCGACGTCGAGGAATCCGTCGGCGTGGTGCGACAGTGCTGCCGCGGCGCGTAGCGCGCCACGTTCGCCCGCGTAGAGATCGGGCGTGCCGAAGGCGGCGCCGGTGCGATCGCCCGGCACCCGGCAGATCACCCGGGGCGAAATGCCGAGGTTGGTCACGATGGTGTCGCCGGCTGACAACGTCCGGCGAGCCAGCGCCGCGCACAGCCGCTGGCTGCCGGACGAGCGCCACGCCGGCGGCATGCGTGCCGCCAGCTGAAGCATCTGCCTGCGCGCCGGAATCGCGCGTGCTACCGAATCAACCAGGCGCGACATCATCGAATCGATTCGGCCGCAGGCGCGGTCGCCTCGGCTCCATGGGCACGAAGGGTTCGATACAGGCCGGCCATGTCCGCGGCCACCGCGGCGCTTGACCGCGGTGTCGCAACTCCGCGCGCGAACTGCCGGAGCAGCACACGTCGATCGCCGGCGTGTCGCAGCACGTCGCTCCACGCCTGTTCCGCGTCCCACGGCGAGACCAGCAGGCCGTTGTGGCCGTGCAGCACTTTGTCGGCGATGCCGCCGAGATTCGATCCAATCACCGGGACGCCGGCGGCGAACGCCTCGAGCACCACCAGTGGTCCGGTTTCCATCCACTGCGATGGCACGACGACGGCGTCGTAGCGCGCCAGCGTCGCCTCGACATCGGCATGGGGAATCGCGGGCAGCAGGCGAATCCGCGCGTCGCCGGCGGCAAGCTGCGCCAACCGATTGAATTCTCCGGTTGCCGCCGCGTCCTGCACCACACCGAAGACGTCGAGATCGACCGCCGCATCCGGGGCGTTGCGCATCGCCATGAGCAACAACGCCGTGCCTTTGACCGGATCCAGCCGGCCCAGGTGCACGAGTCGCGTGCGGCCTCCGGACGTCCGCGGCGGCAGCGGTGGCGCCGCCGGGACGCCGTGCGCGCAGGCCACCAGGCGATCGCTGCTCACTCCATTGCGGCGAAGCAACTCCCCTACCCAGTCAGTCAGAACGACGATGCGGTCGGCGTTCATCAGCAGGCGGCGAACGTCACGCTGATACGACTCGACCAGGCGCCGCATCCGCAGCGACGTCCAGACCCCGCCCGACAAACCGCGCCGCGCCGCCCCGGCTGCGATCACCGCGGGGACCACGCCGGCCAGCCGGGCCAGCGTTTTCGGCACGCCGTGGCGCTGCAGCACGCACTTCGTGCAGGCCTTGGGTTCCATCAGCCCGTCGCACTGTCGTGTGCCCCATTGCATGAGCGTTCCGCGCACGCACGACGCCGTCGGCGTGTGGTAGGTGAACACCGTGGCGATGCCGCGCGCTCGCGCCATCTGGATGAGTGCCGACGAGCAGGCCGGCGAGAACGCATGTTGATGGAGTACGTCCGGCGCAACCTCGTCGAGCACGGCGGCGAATTTCGCAGCGGCCGCGGCGTCGCCGCCGTAGAGCGATTCGATCGTGCTGTCCTCGCCGCTTGCCTGGAACCGGTAGACGCGTCGGCCGTCGATGGTGTCGCCGCCGCCTGTCGCCGCCGGCGCGGCGACGACGCTCTCGACTCCCAGACCGTCGAGATCGCGCATCAGGCGGTCGACGTAGATCTCGGTACCGCCCGGCGGCGCCGGCAGCCACGAGTACGAGACGTGAAGCACGCGCATCAATGCGCGGTCGCCCGCGCGCCTTTCAATCGGCGATAGTGGACGGCGACCCGTTCGGCGCGGCGATAACCGATGGCGCGAGTCAGCCAGCGCAGCAGTTTCGGCGCCGGCGGGACGAACCCGGGCCACAGCGCGTAAAGGTGATCGACGTGGGCGTCGAAGTCCCGCCGATCGCCCTCGACAAGCGCGCGGCCGGTATCGAAACGCTTGCACGCCAGCCACCGGGCGCGCTCACTGGTCAGCGCTTCGTGCTGGCGCCAATGCTCCTCCACCAGTTGCAGATTCCTGAGATTCGCCTTCGTCCACGCGGGGGCGTCACGCCACGACGCCGATTGCGGATGGCGCCGGTAGAGGAACAGCGGCTGCGCCGAAGGCACCCGGACGAACTGGGCACCGGCGATCGCCAGCCGCAACAGCAAGTCGACGTCTTCGATCAATCGGAGCCGCTCGTCGAACCCGCCGACCCGCTCGAGCCACGTCCGGCGGAACAACTGGCTGCCAGTGGCGATGAAGTTGTCGTTCTCGAGCTGATCGGCCACTGTGTCTGTGCCGATGCGCGGATCGCGCAGCCAGCCGGCCGGCTTCCAGTCGCCGCCGGCGCTGAGCAAGTCCGACCAGGGAGAGTAGACAACGGCGACGTCCTCGGCGAGGCCGGTCGCCGCATCCAACTGTCGTTCGATCTTCGTCGGCATCAACAGGTCGTCGGCATCGAGGAACTGCACCCAGGGCGCACGGCCGCGCTGCCAACCGAGGTTGCGGGCCGCGCTCGGTCCAAGGCCGTTCGCGCGAACAATCGAGTGGCCCAAGCCGGCGCGGGCGAGTGCGCCCGCGGCGATCGACGCCGTGTCGTCCGCTGATCCGTCATCGACGACGCAGACACTTTCGATCCGCGCCTGCGCCGACTGCGCAGCCACGCTGCTGATTGTCTCGGCGATCCACGCGCCGGCATTCTGCGCGGGAATTACGACGCTGACAGCGGCCGTCGGCATCAGGCCGCGCTTCCCTGCCATCGCGCCACGAAGTTGGCGACGCCATCGTCGACCTTGGAGTCCGAGTGGCCGAGCATCGAGATTCGGTACCCTGAAGCGTTCAGCACGTCGACGGCGGTGCCCGGCGCCGGGCCGCCGTTGTCGGCGCAGCGGGCTTCGAAAACGATCGCGCGCGGCGGCGCGGTCGCGAGCAACTGCCGCGCGCCGGCGATGACGAGATCCTCGGCGCCCTCGACGTCGATCTTGACGATCGTCGGCGTGCGCGCCGGATGCGACTGAAGAAACGCATCAGCCGACTGCACCTCGACGCTGACGTGGCCGGCGGCGTTGGCTGTCGATGTCACCATGCTGGTCATGCCGGTGTTGCTCGCAGACGCTTGATGCAGGGTCGCGGCGCCGGCGCTGGCACCCAGCGCCGCCGGCACAATCGTGATGTTGTCGAGGCCGCTGGCGCGCGCGTGCTCGCGCAGCAGCGGCAGCGAACGCGGGTCGGGTTCGAACGCGACGACATGACCGCAGCGACGGGCCGCGACCAGGGAAATCGCACCGATGTTGGCCCCGACATCCCAGAACACGTCGTCAGCTTTCAACTCGTGCGCCAGCCAGCCGACCAGGGTCTGTTCGTAGTAGCCGTCGAAGAAAATGCGCTGCTGCAGATAGTCGCCGAGCGACACGGTGAGCCGGCTGCCGTTGTCGTAGTCGATCCACATCCGCGGCCGGCAGAACGCGCTCCAGTAGTGGCCGACGATGTAGTTCTTGAACGGGTGACGGGCGCGGACCAGGTACCATCGCAGCGCGGAGCCGGCCCAGCGCGGCAGCGTCACTGCGCGGCGTCCTCGGGCCACAGGCCAATCTCCTCGAGCCACGCGCGCGATGCCGCCTGTCCCGCCTGGAGATTCACCCGGGGTTTCCACTGCAGCTGCGCCCGCGCCTTCGCCGACGACAACATCGTCGACGTCGGTCCAAACAGAATCTCGAGGTACGAGGGCGCCTGCGCCTGCGGCGTCGCGGCCGACGCGTTGCTGCCCGGGGCGGCGGCTCCTCCCTGTCGTGCGGCTTTGACGCGGCTGTAGACGCCGGGCGTGAGCTTCTCGAGGAGGGCCTTGGAGCCGGCAAGCCGTCGATTCTCGCGGACCACCCGCCATAACTCGGGATTGCGAACAACGGCCCGGCCCAGATCCTTCATCGTCGGCCGTCGCGCCTCTTCGGCCGCACGGAGCTCCTCGCCCGTGTAGGACGGCAGTCCGTCAAGGCGATCACCGAACAGCTCCTCGAAGAACCCGCGCCACGTGATCCAGCCGTCGCTGATGATGTAGCGCTGGCCGTGGGCCTGCGGCGTGACCGCCGCGGCGATGAAACCGTCGACCAGGTTCTTGACGTAGACGTAGTTCGCAATGCCGCGGCCATCTTCAATCCACGCGAAATGCCCGGCGGCGAGCATCTGTGCCGGCATTTCGGTGAAGGTCTTGCCGCCGGGACCGTACACGCATGACGGCGAGACGACGACGACCCGCGTGCCGCTGACGCTCCGGGCGCGATCCATCGTCCAACGCTCGGCGTCGGCCTTGGTCTTCTCGTAGGCGCGGGGCGGCGGGCGATTCGGCGCCGTCTCGTCGATGGCGGCTGCCCCGCCGGGATCGCCGAACACCGACGTGCTCGAGGCGACGACCACCGCTTCGACGCCACTTTCGATCGCGGCCTCGACCAGGTGTCTGGTGCCCTCGATGGTGACGCGGCCGGTGTCGTCGCCGTCGCGCCCGTAGGCAAGGTGAAACACGTAACGAGCGCCGGTGCACAACTGCTTCAGCGCCGCGCGATCGAGCAGATCGGCGCGCGCCAGTTCGACCGGGAATCGTCCGGCGTTGGCGCCGCTGCGATGGGATCGGACCGGAACGACGACCTGGTTGCGTCCGTGCGTGCCAAGCGCCTCGACGAGATGCCCGCCGACGAATCCGGTTCCGCCCGTGATGACGATCCGGCTGGCGTCGATGCGCGCGGCCGTATCGGTGACGCTGATCCTTGGCGCCTGCGCGCGAGCGGCGATCGCCCAGTCCATCAGTTTCGCCGCGGCAATCGCGTCGACGGCCTGGGCACGCGGGGCGCGCCGCCGGCGAATCGCATCGCGGAAATCGGCGAGCTCGTCGACGAACGCGGAGACCGTGCTGGTGGGTAGATTTCCTGAGTCGTAGTGCGGCTCGACGGCGATCGCGGCCACGAGCCCGCCGGTGGCGGCACGGAACCGCACTTCAGCGTCGTTGTTGCCCACCGTCAGCTCGCCCAGCTGCCCGCGGATGCGGATGTGATTCCGCAATGGGTGTGTGTACGAAAACCTCGCCGTCACCGGCGCGCCACCGCTCGTACGCATCACGAACGTCGCGTTGGCCTCGACGCCGCCGCCCCAGTCGTCTCGATAGCGCTCGGCGGTCAGTTCGCCGAGCAGATAGCGCAGCGTGTCGAGCGTGTGCACGCCGAGATTGGCGAGGACGCCGCCGTTTTCGGGTTTGAAGTAGTTGCCGGACTCCGTCGCCCAACTGAAAGCGTACCCGTCCTCGGCAATGACTTCGCTGACGTCGCCAATCCACCCGGCGTCGAGGGCGGCGCGGAGCGCCTTGACCGCCGGCGTGAATCGCCGCGTCATGCCGACGGCGAGAATGCGGCGCCGCGCCTGCGCTTCGCGATCCAGGCGCTCGCAGCCGGCGGTCGTCATCGCCAGCGGCTTCTCGCACAGCACGTCGAACCCGGCGGCGATTGCCGCCGATGCCGCCTCTTCGTGAATGGCGTTCGGGGCGGCGATGATCACGGCGTCAAGCTTGTCGGTCCGGGCCTGCGCGAGGCCTTCCGTGACGCCGCCGGCGATCGTCCGCAGCGCCGGCCAACGCGATTTCACGCGATCGATCGCGGCGGCGGACGGGTCGGCGACGCAGACGTCGCCAATCCAGCCGAGGTGCTCCATCGCCGGCAAGTACAGCTCGGAGACGACCGCGCCGGCGCCCAGAAGCAGACAGCGCATCCGATCGCCGGGCCCAGACGTCATGATGGGGACCGGTCGCGGCGCACGCTGTGATCGAACGCCACGACACCGCGCACCGATGCCTGGTACGGCACCACGTCGCCTTCGGACTTGCTGACGACATCCAGGGTCACCACGTCGTACTTGATCGCGTGTCCCTCGTCGGTGCGGATCGACAAGCCGATGCGATACTCGCCCTCGACCAGCGGCAGCGCTCGGACCTCAGCGACCAGTTCCAGCGGCTCATCGGGCGTCGCGGCATACGGGCCAGTGGCGACGCGCAGGTCGAGGACGCCGATCCGTCGATTCATCGAATCGTGGATCAAGACGGCGATTTCGTGAAAGCGCATCGCCTCGGTCACGACGGCTTTGACACGGAACTCCGCGGCCGCACCGCTGACGACGACGTGCGGCGCGAAGCCAAACGCCTCGAGCCGCGCGTTTGGCGACAGCTCGATCGCATGGTCAAGGGCGCCGCGCGCGAAGAACTTGGCGTCGTCGAGATACGCGCGCACCTCGTCGTCGACCGGACCGAAGCCGAGGACCTGACCGTGCGCGATCCGCAGAGCGCGGCGGCACAACATCTGGATCGAGGTCAGGTCATGACTGACCAGAATCACCGTCCGGCCTTCGCGAGTGACGTCCCCCATCTTGCCGAGGCACTTCTTTTGAAATGCGGTGTCGCCGACCGCCAGCACTTCGTCGACCAGCAGAATCTCCGGCTCGAGATGGGCGGCGACGGCAAAGGCGAGCCGCACGGCCATCCCGCTCGAATAGTGCTTGACCGGGGTGTCGATGAACCGCTCGACTTCGGCAAACGCGACGATCTCGTCGAAGCGCTGCCGGATCTCGCGGCGGTGCATGCCGAGGATCGCGCCGTTGAGGTAAACGTTGTCGCGGCCGCTCAGCTCAGGATGGAAACCGGTGCCGACTTCAAGGAGTGACCCGACACGGCCGAACAACTCGGCTCGGCCCTCGGTCGGCTTGGTGATCCGGGACAGCACCTTGAGCAGCGTGCTCTTGCCCGCGCCATTCCTGCCGATGATGCCGACCGCTTCGCCATGTTTCAGCTCGAACGACAGGTTGCGCAGTGCCCAGAACGTCCTCGCGTTGTCGGCGGCGGCGGCTTCGCGGTTGAACCAGGCGCGGGCTTTGCGCCACGGCCTGGCGATCGACGCCGCCAACTCGTCACCGAGCAGGCCGCTGCTGATCGCCGGCGCCATGTCGTAGCGCTTTCCGAGGCCTTCCACGCGAACGGCGATGGCGCTCATGACTCAGACGATGTCGGCAAACGAATCTTCGGTGCGGCGGAAGTAGGCCCAGCCGCCAAGCAGCAGCACCACCACTGTCACGAGTGACGTGCCGACGAGCCCCGCGGGAAAGGCGCCCGCACCGAGCACCGCCCAGCGGAAGCCGTCGACGATGCCGGCAAGTGGATTCAGACCGTAGAGCCACCCCCAGTCGCCGAGTCGCTCAGTGACCAACCGGCTCGAGTACGCGACCGGTGAGGCGTACAGCCAGATCTGGACGAGAAACGGCACGACGTAGGTGACGTCGCGGTAGCGCACATTCAGCGCCGCGAACCACAGGCCGATGCCTAGCGCCGCGCCCATGGCCAGCAGCAACAGGCCGGGCAGCGCGATCAGCCGCCACGTCGGCAGATAGGCGTAGTAACCCATGATCGCCAGCAGGATGACGAATGAGCAGGCGAAGTCGACAAGCGCACTCGCTGTGCCCGACAGCGGAATCAGAACGCGTGGGAAGTAGACCTTGTTGATCAGGTTGGCCTGGCCCACGACGCTGGCGGTGACCCGCGCAACGGCGCCGGCGAACAAATTCCATGGCAACAGCGCGGTGAACGAAAACAGCGGATACGGCACGCCGTCCGACGGCAGCTTTGCCAGACCGCCGAACACGACGCTGAAGATCACCATCGTCGTGAGCGGTTGAAGAATCGCCCAGGAGGCGCCAAGCGCGGTCTGACGGTAGCGGACCTTGAGGTCGCGCCAGGTGAGGAAGTACAGCAGCTCGCGGTAGGCCCAGACGTCGCGCAGTCCTTGCCGCAGACCGGTGGCGGTCTGGTCGATGACCAGCGATGGCGTCACCCGCGTTGTTTCAACGGTTGACGGCACCTGAGCGAGGGCTTTGTCCAAGACAAAAAGGAGGTCGGGGGACGGGGGTGTTTGGCGTGAGCCACCCCCGTCCCCCATCGTGCGAGAACGGGATCAGGCGCGGCTGTTCGAGCGCTGATAGTACTTCGCGTATTCCTTACGGTAGTAGGGCGCGTAGTAGTACGAGTGCTTCGTCAGGTTGACGCGGTTCAACACCGCGCCGACGAACTTGGCGTTGGCGCCGCGTAGCTGGTCGATCGCGACCATGGCGTTCTGGCGCGGCGTCATCTCCGAGCCAATCACGAAGAGCACGCCGCCGGCGGAGTTGGCGATCAACGCCGCGTCGGTCACCGGCATCACTGGAGGCGCGTCGATGATCACCCAGTCGAAGCGGCGCTTCAGCTCGGCGAACAGGTCATCGTATTTCTTCGAACCGAGCAGCTCGGCGGGGTTTGGCGGGATATGACCGGCCGACAGCACCCAGAGATTCTCGACGGACGTCGCGCGGGTCGCGTCCGACAGCGTCGCTTCGCCGACCAGCACGTTCGACAAGCCCGGTTCCTGCGAACGGCCGAGCGCCTCATGCAGGCGCGGACGCCGCATATCGGCGTCGACGACGACGGTCCGCTGCCCGGCTTGCGCAATCGCGATCGCCAGGCTGCTCGAGACCAGCGTCTTCCCTTCGTGCGGGCCCGTGCTGGTGATCACGAGCGAGCGCGCGCCCTCGTCGGCTGACGAGAACAGCACGGCGGTGCGCACGCCGCGAATCGCCTCGCCAAACGACGGCGGCACATCAGCGTGAAGCATCAGCGATTCGCCGCCGTGGTCGGAGGACGCCTTGACCGCGGGAATCATCCCGAGGAACGGAACATCGAGGTGCTGCTTGATTTCCTCCGGCGCCTTGATGCGGCTGTCGAAGTACTCGAACCCGAAGGCGAGACCGAGCGCCAGCACCAGACCGCCGAGCGCCGACGTCACCAGGTCGCGCTGCGTCTGCGGCAGCACCGGCCAGGTCGGTTCCTCGGCCCAGTCGATCGGCGTGATGTTGGTGCCGCGGTAGTCTCGCGAGACGTTCGCTTCTTTGGTCTTCAACAGCAGGGTCTCATAGAGCTCGCGATTGCTTTTGGCGTCGCGTTCGAGTTTGTTGTACTCGAGACTCTTCCGGTCGAGGCTGCTGACCTCACCCTGCTGCGCGTTCAGGCTGGCGACCAGCCCCTCTTCGCGGCTCTTGGCGGTGAGATAGGTCGAGCGCACCGAGCTGACGACCTTGCCGATTTCGCTGGCGAGGTCGGCTTTGAGCGAGCCAATCGCGTTGTTGACCTCGACCATCGACTGCATCCGCTCGCCGATACCCTGGGCGGTGAGGCGCGCTTTCTCCTGCTCCTTCCCCTGCAACAGCGACTTGATCTTCTGCACGGCTTCACTGCCGAGCACCGCCGGAAAGCCGTCGAGGGGCTCGTGGTTGCGCTCCATCTGCTCGAGCGCCTTGACGTTGGCCTCGGCGGTGATCCGCTCGAGCCGCGCGTTGACGACTTGCGAGTTCAACGCGTTGAGCTTCTGGACGACGATGTTCTGCTTGTCGTCGACGGCCGCGGCGTTGTGGCTCACCTTGTAGTCGAGCAACTGCTGCTCGCTCTGATCGACGAGCAGCTTCTGTGCCTGCACCTGCTGGATCAGGAATTCGTTGGTCTGAGCCGACGCCGCCGAGCGCATCTCGACGTTGTAGTTGACGTACTGCTTGGCGAATTCGTTGGCCGCGCGCTGCGCAAAATGCGCGTCGGGCGAGCGGAAACGCAGCTCGACGATACGCGACTGACGGGCGAGCGTGGGATTCAACCGGCCCGCCAGGCTGGCGGCGACCGCGGCAACCTCGGCGTCGGCGGCCTCGTCGGCGGTCGGTTCGGCCACCGGCGCGACCCGCTCCGGCGTCGTCGGCGCGACCATCGACGAGACCGACGACATCGCCGCACTGACGGCGCCGCTGACGCTGAACGACATGCCGCTGGCCTGCGGCACGTGCTCGATTTCGTTCTGCGCTTTCAGCGCCTTGGCGACTTTCAGCGCCAGCGCCCGGCTCTTCAGCAGCCGGATTTGCGTCGGATAGAAGTCGTCGGACGTCCAGCCATCGCGTTCGTTCACGACCGAGTCGAGCGTCGTGTTGCGGCGCGCCTCGGGCTCGACCAGCATCGGCGTCGTTGCTTCGTAGATCGGCACCGTCCTGAGCGAGCCAATCGCGCCGGACAGAAACACCAGCAGGAAGCCCGGCATCGCGACCCATCGGCGCTTGTAGAGCGTGCGCAGATAGTCGGTCGGATGGAAGGCGCGCGATGGCGTCTGGCGCGGAGTGTGAGCAGCTGGGGGTTGGGCCATGGGAGTTTTCTTCAACTACATCTTTCGCTTCGGGACGTAGATCACATCGCCTGGCAGGACAATGAATTTGTTGATGTCCTTCGTCAGTTTCTCGTCGACGCGCTTACCGGCGCGGGTCACCTGGATTCGATTCGACGCGCCGAGTTCGGTGACGCCGCCGACCAGCGAGAGGACCTTGGTCAACGTCATGTCCTTCTCAACGCTGACGGCGCCGGGAGCGGTGACGAAACCCGTGATGTACACCTGCTCGGCCTTGGGCACGAAGAGGTGGTCGCCGTCGTACATGGGCAGGTTCGTCTCGCCCGACTCGATGTCCCGGCGGCTGACGGTCAGCGACTCGCGTTCAGCGCCCGGCGTCTCCGGCCGGCGCGTGATCACCAGTTCGTCGCCGGCGTTCGGCGCCGCGCCACCGGCCTGCAGCAGCGTCGCGAAGACGGTGGTCTCGCCGGCAAATGAATACGCCCCGCCTTTGATGACTGCGCCAGCGACGGTCACCGTTTTGCTCTCGAGCTGCTTGAGATCGATCATGATCTGCGGCGCGCGCGTGAGCACTTTTTCGGCGACCAGATCGGCGCCGACTTTCGCCGCCAGCTCCGTCGACGTCATGCCGGCCACTTTGATCTTGCCGAGGTACGGATAGTTGATCGTTCCCTCGGTGTCGACGACGAACTCGGTCGCGCCGATGTCGATGTTGGCGACGACGATTTTCAGCTGGTCGCCGGTGGAAATCCTGGGACTTTGTGGTGCCGCAAACATCGCGGCCTGGCCGCCGATCGCCAGCACGGCCGCCAACAGTCCCGCGCGAAGTCTAGAAGCCATACGAGACCGTGCCTCCCGCACGGAAACCGGAATAGCGCCGCGAGAAAATGTCCGACGTGCGCTGGGCGTGATCGAAGTCGAAACCGACGCGCATGCCGCTGGCCAGCGTCCGGCCGAGGCCGGTGCCGAGCACGCGCATGTTGTCTTCCCTGCTCAGCCGCTCGAGGCCCTCCAGGCTGCGCAGCGCGCGATAGCCGAGCCGCGTGTACGCCGCCCGGCCGGCGATGTCCCAGCCGCCGCCGATGCCCTGATTGACGGTAACGTCGCCGCCCGTCGTGACGAAATACGGCGTCAGCGGATCGACCGAGTAATCAACATCGCGCAACACCTTGAACGCGACCTTCAGACGCTCTCGCGCCATGAAACGGAGATTGACGTCGGCGACGAGGCCGCTGAAGTCCGGGACCTCCTCGTGGCGCGCGCTGAAGCTGCGGAAGCCGACGTAGGCAGTGCCGGAAAACAACGCGTCGCGCGTGAATTCGACACCAGGGAGCACCGCGACGCTGTCGCTGTCGCGTTCGGTCGCGGTTTCAAACCGATCCTGACGGACGTCGCTGCGGACGACAAACGTTGTCAACGGAGAAAAGAGAAAATTGAACCGCACGGTGGCGCCGTTGGTCTCCCTATCCAACTGATGCGCAAACGCCGTCCCAACCAGCTCATCGTCGTCGAACCGCAGGGTCGAGCGGAGCGCCTCGACGTCCAGCGACGTCCGGACGCCCACGGGCACGAGCACGCCGAGCACGACATCGACACCGGTGCGTGGCACGCGTGCGTCGGTCTCGGCGTTGAGGCGCTGATGACTGTTCAGATAACCGGCCGCGACATGCGGCGTGAAGTGCACCGTGCGCACTTCGACTCGGCCCTTCTGGCCGAAATCCGTCGAGCGCTGGTTCTCGGCCTTGTGGAAATACGTGAATCCGACCAGGGTCTGGCCGCTGAAGTAAACCCGGCCGGCGCGCAGCCACGAGTCCACCTGCGGCCCTCCGCTGATGGTGAAGTCGCGCGACGGCGCGATCGGCGTGTTGAAGACGTTGGAATCGACGCCGACATTGCTGATTAACAGCTTCGGCTCGAGGGCCAGCGGGCCCCAATGCCATCGGGCCGACTGACCGTCGGGACCGGGACCCGATTGCGGGTCGGATCCCGACTGGCCAGAGGCTGGCGCCGCCAGTCCAAGAACGACGAGACACACGCCCACGAAAATCGAATGGAGGCGATCCATGGCTTTGCTGTTTATCGTCGCGTCCGGCTCGGGTGGGGAGGGGGACCCGGACCGAACGCGACACCTTTCAGGAGAACGAGCGAAGATCGAATGTAACCGCTTAAGGGTCTATCACTTACCAGAACGACTCGGAATTACTGACTGGCGCTCCGGGTCGCGAGAGCAATTGCGGCTGCCGTGCCGGCACCGGCCGCGAGCAACCACTGGGACGCCTGTTTCCTGCCGCATTCGATGACGACGTTGGTCTTCGACGGGTTGGCGGCCGAGAGCGTGAACGGACCTTCCGTGCACAGCACTTTGCCCTGACGGGTCCCGGGGTTGTTCTGCACGAGCTCGACGAGATAGCGGCGCGCCATCTCGACGTTGCGGAATTCGAACTGGCCCTGCGGATTCAGCGTTTCGGTCGATGTGACCTGCCCGCTCGCCGCATCGCGCAGCTGGATGGTGTACCTGTCGAACGGCTTCTTCGCTTCATCGGTCGCCTTGCCCGCGATGCTGCCCGCCCCCTGCTGAGCGAACGCAGGTGACAGCCCCACAGCCATCGACGCGGCAAGCGCCATCGTCACTACTTTTCGGGTGATCATCTCCCTACCCTTTCCATCTTCCACCGCGTGGAAGAAAGTCTCCAAGACAGAGTGTAATTTTCAGCCATGGCTTCGGTTTCGTCAAGGACAGGAAGTGTCAGAACTGTGAAATTACCGAGCAAAAATGACGAAAACCGTAACCTCGATCAACGTCGGCCGCCAACCAGCGCGCGCGCGACCTTAAGCTGCCGGACCTTCCGATACAGATTTGTTCGCTGGATGCCGAGCGCCTTGGCGGCCTCACCCATCCGGCCCTGGTGCCTTACAAGAACGGCACTGATGCAGTCCCGCTCGAACCGCGCCCGGGCTTCCTTCAAGCTGACACCCGCCTCGATCGGGCTGGCACCGCCCTCCAGACGTGCGTGCTCGAGCACGTCGTCGAGTTGAATCACCGGCTTTGACGACGAGCGCACCAGCGTGTCCACCAGGTTGGTGAGCTCTGTCGCGTTGCCGTGCCACGGAAGCGCACCGAGCAGCGCGAGCGCCGACCGGCTGAACGTCCGCGTTGGCGTGCCTTCGCGCGCGCAGGCCTGGCTGAGCAAGTGCGCGGCCAGCATCGGCAGGTCCTCCCGGCGTCGCCGCAGCGGCGGGACGTCGATTCTGACACCCACGAGCCGGTCGTAGAGATCGCGCCGAAGCCGTCCTTCGGCGAGCGTCGCGTCGATGCCCGGGTCGCAGGCGGCAATCGGGCGGATGTCGATATCCACCGGGCCGTTCTCGTCGACCAGCCAGGCTTCGCGGTCGCGCAGCAGACGCGCCAATCGCATCTGGACCCGCGCCGGGGCCTCGGCGATGTTGGTGAGCAGCAGCGTCCCCCGCTGTGCCTGCCACACGCACGAATCCTTGGTGATGTGCTCGACCGCGGGTCGCAACGTCGCTTCCTTGCGATCGGCAAGCACGCCAAACAGGCGCAGTTCCAGATCGGCCGCCGAATCGCCGTCGCACCGGACGGCGACGAAGCTATCCGGCGAGAGATGCCCGCTGGCCGCGTGGACGGCCCGCGCGGTCAATCCCCGCCCGGTGCCCGATTCGCCGCAAACCAGCACGCCGCTGCGGGTCAGCGCCGCGCCGCGCACCTGCTCCATCACATGCCGCATGGCGGCCGACTGGGCGAACAGCGTGTGCGTCAGCGAAGGCCGCGGCATTCCACTGGTCGGGTCCCACGCGCCGACGTCGCGCGCATTGGCGACAATGACGGCGAGGTCGCGTTCATCGAACGGCCACGGCAGCAAGTCGGTGGCGCCGGCCTGGAGCGCTTCGCTCGCGCCCGCGGGATTCGCCGGGTCGATGATCGCGGCCACGGCAATGTGTCCGCCCTGCGCGCGAATGACACGAATCACGCTGGTCGCGGCGCTGCGATCGGCGAGATCGACGACGCACACCGCGGACCGGTGCTCGGCCAGCAGGCGCTGGGTGTCCGCCAAATCATGCGCCACTGTCACTGGCACGCCGGCGCGAGCGAGCCGCTCCCGCACGCCGGAGCGCTCACGCGCCAGCGGTTGCACGAACAGAAGCGAGGTCGCCTGGGACATGACGCTAGCTCTTGACGATCTCGAACTTGCCGTCGCCGTCAGGGTCGGCTTCGGTGCGAAGCAGTTCGCCGTCGGGACTGTAGGTGAACCGTCGATCGGGGAATCCCTTGCCCTGCAGATCGAGCTCGAGCCGGATCATGACGCTCGCCGAGTAGTACTCCCACTTGTCGACCCGTTGGTCGCCGTCGGTGTCTTCCTCCGCCCGCGCGATGACGCCCGCGACATAGAACTCCTTGCGCGTGATGCGCCCGTCGTTGTTGCCGGCCTCCTCGACGCGTTCGAGCATCACGCGGCCATCCGGCGACGACGGGATCGTGACGCCGGCGGGAACCGGCGTGTAGAACTCGAAACGGTCGGGCTTGCCGTCGGCGTTGTCATCGATTTCTATCCGGACGAACCGGACGCCGTCCATGTACGCGTGCGTTTCCTTCGTCCCGTCGCCGTCGCGATCCGACAGCATCTCCTCGAGCCGGCCGGTTTGCTTGTTGTAGATCCGCTGCGTTCGCCCATCGTCAGCCGGGGGCGGCACAGCAGTGCCCCCGCAGCTGGTAACCAGCAGCAGACTCGTCAAGACCGCGAAACGTTGGATTGAGATCACGAGCCCAGGTGGAGCTTCGCCCCGTCAGTTACATCGAGCCGCAAGCTCGCGAGTCTGCGGCCCCACTCGGCGCGCACCACGTCCGTGGGCGCGTCGTATCCGTGCCGGCGTACGGACGTTGCCGTCAGTACGGTCGAACGTCGGCGGCGTCGACCTCGACGGTCACGCCCTGACCGATCAAACCCACGGACAACACGAGCCTGGCGTGCGCGCCTTTGCGAACGAGTTTGCCAACCACGCCGCGCAGCGGGCCGGTCACGACCTCGACGGGGGCGCCTTCTTGAATGAGCGGACAAGGATCGAAGCGCAGGTCGCTTTGCACCAGCGTCCGCACGCTTTCAATCTCAGTATCCGGAATCGAGGCGGGACGTCCCTCGAAGGACACGAACCCGACGACGCCGGTGCACGTGCGCACCGAGAGCGCCGTCGCCGGCATAATCCTGGCGAAGCAGTACCCCGGAAACAGCGGCCAGTCGATCCGCTTCTTGCGATCCTTCCAGCGGCTCCAGCGCGTCACCGTCGGCAGAAATGCGTCAATCCCCTTCCCGAGCAACTGGTCATGGACCGCAGCTTCATGGCGGGATCGCGTCCAGACCGCGAACCAGGCTGGCGTTGTGGGAGGGTGATTCGGCACGGGAACTTGCTGACCCCTGTCTGTATCAATTATGACCCGCCCGGCACATTCCGGCTACAACTTGCGGGTTTCCGCCGATTTACGGCGATGCGGCTAGAGCAACCCATGTGCCAGAAAAGAGACAGACCGGCGCTCCCCGGATTCTCGAACGTTTTCGGGCGATTCCCGGGACTAAGCCCGCCGGCTGCCCGTCGGGGCCGGCACCCGCGACTCCGCCTCCCGCCGAATCCGGGCTCGGCGCTCGATCATGAATGTGTGCAATTCAGTAAAACCGGTTCAAATGTGTAAGACCGGTCCGCACCGCAGATTGACACGATTCGTATCAATGACTATACTCGATGTGATACAAGGATGAAGGGCGAGTTTTACCTCATCAGCATGGCCGCCCAGATGCTGGACATGCATCCCCAGACGCTCCGCAAGTACGAGCGTCTCGGCTTGGTGCGCCCGGTACGCACGGGCGGCAGCATGCGGGTCTATACCCGCGACGAGCTCGATCGGCTTCGCCTGATCAAGACCCTCGTCGACGAGGGCGGAATCAACCTGGCAGGCGTCCAGCGATTGCTGTCGATTGCTGAAGTCGCGCTGCGGCTGCGTCCGCTGATCAGCGATTCGCGTCGCGGCACGGCCGACCATCATCGTCGGCTCACGACGGAGATTGACGCCTTGTGCCGGCTGGTCGGGCTGGAGGACGCGCAATAGGCGCGGCGATCCACCGTGGATTTCAAGGACTATTACGCGATTCTCGGCGTGAACAAGAAGGCGTCCGATGCCGACATCAAGCGCGCGTATCGGAAGCTGGCGCGGCAGCATCACCCGGATCTGAATCCGGGCGACAAGCAGGCGGAAGCCAAGTTCAAGGAGATCAACGAGGCGAACGAAGTGCTCGGCGATCCCGAAAACCGCCGGAAGTACGACGAACTGGGCGCCAACTGGCGGCAGTACGAGCAGGCGCACGCTGGCGCCGGCGCCGGCCAGGGCGCCCAGTGGGGTCCATTCGCGGGCGCTGCCGGAGGCGGCGGCGCGAGCTATCGGACGATGACGCCGGAAGAAATGCGCGAGATGTTCGGCGGCAGCGGCGGCGATCCGTTCTCCGACTTCTTTCACACGTTCTTTGGCGGCGACGCCGGCGCGGCCCCGGACGGACGACGCGGCGCGCGGTCGAGGCGCCCCACCCGCGGCCACGACCTCGAGCAGCCGGTCGACCTCACGCTGGAGGACGTGCTCAACGGCACGACCCGCCGGGTCGTGATCTCCGGCGAGGGATCCGATCGCACCGTTGATGTCCGGATCCCCGCTGGCGTCAAGGACGGCGCGCGGGTTCGTGCCGCGGCCAAGGGCGGCTCCGGCAACGGCGGTGAGGCCGGCGATCTCTACCTGCAAGTAAGAGTGCTTCCCCACTCGCAGTTCGAACGCCGGGGACAGGATCTCCACTCCCGCGTGTCGGCGCCAATCACGACCGCGGTGCTCGGCGGCGAGGTCAGCGTCCCGACGCTCGGCGGTGGTGCCGTCCGCCTGCGGGTGCCGGAGTTGACCGCGCCAGGCCGCGTGTTCCGGCTGCGCGGCCACGGGTTGCCGACGGTCGGCAAACCCGTCGAGCGCGGCGATCTGTATGCGACGCTCGATGTGCAGATCCCGTCGAGCCTGAGCGAGGAAGAGCGCCGGCATTGGGAAGCGCTGAAGGCGGCAGAGCGAGCGTAGGCTATGAACTTGAACAAGTACACGGAAAAGGCCCAACAGGCGATCCTTACCGCGCAGCAAACCGCGGAACGGGCGGGGCACGCCGAGATTCAGCCCGAGCATCTCCTGCTCGCGCTTCTGCAGCAGCCCGACGGCATCGTTCCGGCCGTGCTCGGCAAGATGAACATCGAGGCTGGCAAGCTGGTGCCGGCGGTCCAGGCGCTGGTCGACAAGCTGCCGCGCGTTCAGGGTGGCGCGCAACCCGGCTTGTCGGCGCGGCTGCGCAACGTCGCGACCGCGGCCGAACAGGAAGCCGAACGGCTCAAGGACGAATACACGAGCACCGAGCATCTGTTTCTGGCGATCGCGGCGGAAAGCGGGCGGGCGCCGGCGTCCGACGCGCTGAAGCGGATCGGCGTGACCAAGGACGCCATCTTTCAGGCGCTGACCGCGGTCCGCGGATCGCAGCGCGTCACCGATCAGAATCCCGAAGGCAAATACCAGGCGCTCGAACGTTACGGCCGCGATCTCACCGAGGTGGCGCGCAAAGGCAAGCTCGACCCGGTGATCGGCCGCGACGACGAGATTCGCCGCGTCGTCCAGGTGCTGGCGCGCCGGACCAAGAACAACCCCGTGCTCATCGGCGAGCCCGGCGTCGGCAAGACCGCCATTGTCGAAGGGCTCGCGCAGCGCATCGTTCGCGGCGACGTTCCCGACGGTCTACGCAACAAGCGGATCGTCGCGCTCGACATGGGCGCGCTCGTTGCCGGCGCGAAGTACCGCGGCGAATTCGAGGAGCGGCTCAAAGCCGTGCTCAAGGAAATCGTCGATGCGCAAGGCCAGGTCGTGCTGTTCATCGACGAGCTGCACATGGTGGTCGGCGCCGGCGCGGCCGAGGGCTCGCTCGACGCGTCCAATCTCCTCAAGCCGATGCTGGCGCGCGGCGAACTGCATACGATTGGCGCGACGACGCTCGACGAATACCGGAAACACATCGAGAAAGACGCGGCGCTCGAGCGGCGCTTCCAGCCGGTGCTGGTCGGCGAGCCGACGGTCGAGGACACGATCAGCATCCTGCGCGGACTGCGCGAACGCTACGAGATCCATCACGGCGTCAAGTTCAAGGACTCGGCGCTGGTGGCGGCGGCGGTGTTGTCGAACCGCTACATCACCGACCGGTTTCTCCCCGACAAGGCCATCGATCTGATCGACGAAGCGGCATCGCGGCTGCGGATGGAGATCGACTCGATGCCGGTGGCGCTCGACGAGGTGGAGCGCCGCGTGATGCAGCTCGAAATCGAACGCGAGGCGTTGCGCAAGGAGTCCGACGCGGCGTCGAAACAGCGGCTCGGCAAGCTCGAGCGCGAACTGGCGTCGCTGAAGGAAGAGCGCACGCGGCTGGCCGCGCAGTGGCAGAAGGAGAAGGACGCGATTCAGGGTGTCCGGGGCAAGAAGGAAGAGCTGGAGCGGCTGCGCCTGGAAATGGAACAGGCACAGCGCGCCGGGGACTACGGCAAGGCGTCAGAGCTGCAGTACGGACGGATTCCGCAGCTCGAGCGTGAGATCGCCGAGCACGAGCAGGGTCTGGCGTCGGCCAAGGCGCCGGCGATGCTCAAGGAAGTCGTGGACGAGGAAGATATCGCCGACGTCGTTTCGCGGTGGACCCACATCCCGGTCAGCCGGCTGATGGAAGGCGAGGTGCAGAAGCTCGTCAAGATGGAAGAGCGCCTGCACCAGCGCGTCGTCGGCCAGGATGACGCCGTGGTCGCCGTGGCCAACGCGATTCGCCGCGCCCGCGCTGGGTTGCAGGATCCCAACCGGCCGCTCGGCAGCTTCATCTTTCTCGGCCCGACCGGCGTCGGCAAGACGGAACTGGCACGCGCGCTCGCCGCATTCCTCTTCGATGACGAGCACGCGCTGGTGCGGATCGACATGTCGGAGTATCAGGAAAAGCACACCGTGTCGCGGCTGATTGGCGCGCCTCCCGGGTACGTCGGCTACGAAGAGTCCGGGCAGCTGACCGAGGCGGTGCGCCGGCGGCCGTATGCGGTCGTGCTCTTCGATGAAGTCGAGAAAGCGCATCCTGAGGTGCTCAACGTAATGCTGCAGCTGCTCGACGACGGCCGGCTGACTGACGGCAAAGGTCGCACCGTCGATTTCCGCAACTCGGTCGTGATCATGACGTCGAACGTCGGCAGCGCCTACATTGCCGATCGCGCGCAGCGCGGCGAGACCACCCTCGACGAAGGGGTCCGCCGGCAGCTGAACGAGGCCCTGCGCGAGCACTTCAAGCCCGAGTTTCTGAACCGCGTGGATGAGATCATCTTCTTCCACGCGCTGGGGAAGGCCGAAATCCGGCGGATCATTGACATCCAGCTCGCGGCGTTGTTGCGCCGGCTCGAGGACCGGAAGATTCGTCTCGACCTGACGGACAAGGCCCGAGACATGATCATCGAAGAGGGATACGATCCAGTGTATGGAGCGCGGCCGCTCAAGCGCACGCTGCAACGCCGGGTCCTTGACCCGCTCGCGCTGGGTGTGCTGCAGGGCGATTTCCGTGAAGGCGACGTCGTCCACGCAGACGTGGACGGCGGGTCGCTGGTCCTGCGGCGTGAGGCGCCGGTAACACGATGAGTCCACAACCCAACCGCGCTCCGCGCAAGTCGATGCCGCTGCGGCGGCAAATCTCGCCGATGTGGCTGGTCGGCGGGCTGTTCGTCGTCTTCCTGCTGCTCAACCTGGTGTCCACGGTGGTCCGCGACGGCGAAACCAAGGACTACTCGGAGTTCAAGTCGCTGGTCGCGCAGGGCCGCGTCGTCGAGGTGACGCTGACCAAGATGTACGTCCGCGGCAAGTACCTGGATGCCGCCGGCAAGGAGGTCACGTTCAACGCGGTGCGCGAAGGCGTCGACGACCCCAACCTCGCCAAGGAACTGCAGGAGCAGAAGGTCAAGTTCTCTGGCGAGATCGAAGGCCAATGGGCGCAGGTGCTCGGCTGGGTGGTACCGGTCGTGCTGATCGTGGCGATCTGGATGTTCTTCCTGCGGCGGATGAGCGGCGCCGAGGGCGGCATCATGTCGTTCGCGCGCAGCCGCGCCAAGGTGTACGCCGAGGACGACGTCAAGGTGAGCTTCACCGACGTCGCCGGCGTCGACGAGGCCGAGCAGGAGCTGCGCGAGATCGTCGACTTCTTGAAGAATCCGTCGAAGTACACGATGCTCGGCGGCCGGATTCCGAAAGGCGTGCTGCTGGTCGGGCCGCCGGGAACCGGGAAGACGCTGCTCGCCAAGGCCGTGGCCGGCGAAGCCAAGGTCCCGTATTTCAGCCTGAGCGGCTCAGAATTCGTCGAGATGTTCGTCGGCGTCGGCGCGGCGCGCGTCCGCGACCTGTTCAAACAGGCCGAAGGCAAGGCGCCGTGCATCATTTTCATCGACGAACTCGACGCGCTCGGCAAGGTGCGGATGCAGTCGCCGATGGGCGGCCATGAAGAGCGCGAACAGACGTTGAACCAGTTGCTCGCCGAGATGGACGGGTTCGACTCGAAGAAGGGCGTGATCATCATGGCCGCGACCAACCGGCCTGAGGTGCTCGACCCTGCCCTGCTCCGCCCGGGGCGATTCGACCGTCAGGTGCTGGTCGACAAACCCGACGTCAAGGGCCGCGAAGAGATTTTGCGGATCCATTCGAAACAGGTGAAGCTCGCGGAAGGCGTCGACTTGTCGGTGATTGCGGTTCGCACCGCCGGCTTTGCCGGCGCCGATCTCGCCAATCTGGTCAACGAAGCGGCGCTGCTGGCGGCGCGGCGCAACAAGACCTCGGTCGAACGCGCCGACTTCGACGAGGCGATCGAGCGCGTCATCGCCGGTCTCGAGAAGAAGCGGGCGATGAACCCGCGCATTCGGCGCATCGTCGCCTACCACGAGTCGGGGCACGCGATCATCGGCACCGTGCTCGCCGGCGCCGACGAAGTGCACAAGGTCTCGATCGTGCAGCGCGGATTTGGCGCGCTCGGCTACACGATGTATCTCCCGACCGAGGATCGCCTGCTGCTGACCCGCACCGAGCTGGAGAACCGGCTCGCGGTGATGCTTGGCGGCCGCACCGCCGAGTTGATGATCTTCAACGAGTATTCGACCGGCGCGCAGAACGATCTGCTACGCGCGACCGACATCGCCCGCGCCATGGTCACCGAGTACGGCATGAGCGACGCCATCGGCCCGGTCAACCACGAGGGCCGGCGCCGGAGCACGTTCATCGACACCCCGTACATGCCCGAGCGCGGCGCCTACGCCGAAGAAACCGCGCGCACCATCGACGCCGAAGTGAAACGCCTGGTCACGACGGCCGAGACGACCGCGCGCCGGATCCTCAGCGAGCACATCGGCGTGCTGCATTCCCTGTCGGAGCGGCTGCTCGAGAAGGAAGTCGTCGAGGGCGAGGAGTTGAAGGCGATGCTGCCTGCGCCCGCGCCGCAGGCGTAGCCTAGCCCATCTTCTGCATCGCCGACAGGAAGTCGGCGTTGCTCTTGGTCTTGCCCATCTTGTCGAGGAGCAGTTCCATGGCCTCGACCGGCGACAGCGGCGTCAGCACCTTGCGCAGCACCCAGATCCGGTTGAGATCGTCCTTCGGGATCAGCAGTTCTTCCTTGCGCGTGCCCGACTTGATGATGTCGATCGCCGGGAAGACGCGCTTGTCGACGAGCTTCCGGTCAAGATGGATTTCCATGTTGCCGGTGCCCTTGAACTCTTCGAAGATGACGTCGTCCATGCGCGAGCCGGTATCGATCAGCGCGGTGGACATGATCGTGATCGAACCGCCTTCTTCGATGTTGCGGGCGGCGCCGAAGAAGCGCTTCGGCTTCTGCAGCGCGTTCGAATCGAGACCGCCCGATAGCACCTTGCCCGACGGCGGCGCGACCGTGTTGTAGGCGCGCGCCAGACGCGTGACCGAGTCGAGCAGGATGACGACGTCCTTCTTGTGCTCGACCAGGCGCTTGGCCTTCTCGATGACCATCTCGGCGACCTGTACGTGGCGCTGCGCCGGTTCGTCGAAGGTCGACGAGATGACTTCCCCGCGGACCGACCGCTGCATGTCCGTGACTTCTTCCGGACGCTCGTCGATCAGCAGGACGATGAGGTAGACCTCGGGGTGATTGGTCGTGATCGATTGCGCGATGCTCTGCAGAAGCATCGTCTTGCCGGTGCGCGGCGGCGCGACGATCAGGCCGCGCTGGCCCTTGCCAATCGGCGTCATCAAATCCATGACCCGCGCCGACAGGTTGTCCGGCGTCGTCTCGAGGCGCAACCGTTCCTGCGGATAAAGCGGCGTCAGGTTCTCGAAGAACAGCTTGTTTCGCGCCTGATCCGGCGACTCGAAGTTGACCGCTTCGACTTTGATCAGCGCGAAGTAGCGCTCGCCGTCCTTCGGCGGACGGACCTGACCGGAAACCGTGTCGCCGGTCTGCAGGTCGAACTTGCGAATCTGTGACGGCGAAACGTAGATGTCGTCCGGACCCGGCAGGTAGTTGTAGTCGGGCGCGCGCAGGAAGCCGAAGCCGTCCGGCAGCACCTCGAGGACACCCTCGGAGAACATGAACCCGCTTTGCTCGGTTTGCGCCTTCAGAATCTGGAAAATCAGATCCTGCTTGCGCATGCCCGTCGCGCCGGCCACGTTCAAGTCCTTGGCGACCTGGGTGAGCTTCTGAATGCTCATGTCCTTCAGGTCGTTGATGTTGAGGGTCGGCGCTTTCTGCGGGCGCGGTTGCTGCGATTGGGGCTGGTCGCCGCCGCTCGCCTGAGCGGCCTGACCGTCGCCGGCTTTCTGGTCGGCAACCTCGTTTCCGTTTGCGGTGGAGGTCTCCGGCTGGTCAGCGACTGCCGAATCGGCAGGCTGCCGCCCCGAGGAGCGCTTCTGATGGTTCGCCATAGCAGTAGGGTCTTGCCAAGTTAAGTTGTCGTTAGGAGTGGTCTACGAACTCGCGCGGATCCAGAGTTGGCCGCGACTATGGTTAGCGGTGGCAGTATAGCAAGTCGCTGTCCGAAGAACAAAGGATTTAGTTGGCGCTGCGAGCCGGCCCGCCGCCTCGACGGGCACAGAAGTGTCATCCCCGGGGGTCCTCGCCGATGTCGAGAATCGAGCAGGCCACGATGGTCTTCAGCCCGAGCTGCCTGGCCCGGGCGACGACTTCTGGCGCGTCCGCACCTGGATTCAGCCAGACTTCTTTGATCTTCTTTGCGGCAAGGTCGTCCATTACGCCGACACCAATCTCGGGCGCCACGTACACGGTCGCCTGGTCGATTTCGCCCGGGTAGTCGCGGACGCTGGCGAACGCGGGCTCCCCCTCGACCACGGCCTCGCGCGGGTTAATCGGGATGACCGTGTAGCCCTGGCGCCTGAAGGCACGCAGGGCGCGGTTACCGAACTTGCGTCGATCGTTCGAAGCGCCGATGACGGCGACCACGGGCATGTCCTGATCTTAGCGTCTACCGACGGCGGGCCCGAACGATCGCAATCGGCGGCTCCAGGTTCTGTGTCTTGGGCCGGACCGGTGCGGCCTGAATCTTCTGGACCACGTCCATGCCGGCGACGACGCGGCCAAATGCCGCGAAGCCCTGGCCGTCGGCGTTGCGGGCACCGGCAAAGTCGAGCAACGGCTGAT
>DASUGM010000168.1:0-10894 GCA_036274055.1 Vicinamibacterales bacterium
TGCCATCGCCCGATGGCTCGATCGCCCATCGCCCATGTCGACGGCCGATCGATGACGATCACGCGTGCCTCGCCGGGCTTGAGCCGCATGTCCCAACGCGGCCCGGCCGGTTCGTCGAACATCGCGACGGCTTCGCCGTCCATCAGATTCACCCACGACGCATACGGCACGCCCTTCGGCAACCGCACCATCGCCCGTACCGGACCGGCGCCGAGGTTGGTGGCAATCGCGACCCAGGCACGCGGGGTGTCGAAGAGCGCGACGTCGAGCCAGCGTGTTCCTCCTGACAACACCGAGGGCTTGACGGTTGCCGGCCTCAGGAGCGAGAGCAACTCGTCGTTGCCGGTGAAGACCCTCGACACCGACAGGGCCGGCCACACCCATCCCGGCGTGCCGCCCTTCGTGTCGGTCAACCCAGGACCGGTCGCGGTGCCGCCGTCGAAAGCCACGAAGCGCGCGCCGCGCGCCACCGCGCGCCAGACCAACGCCGGCACGACGGATGCAACCACACCGCTGGTGATGACGTCGACGCGCTGCGACGGCACGCCGCTGGTGAGCGTCAGCGGCCGCGGTGTCGCGACGACATCGACAGCGAGACCGGCGTCGCGGGCCAGTCGCTGCAGTTCCGGCACCCCGGCGATCTGCGAGGCCGGCCAGGTGACGCTCTTGAATCCCGCGGCGGCAATCGCGACCAGGTCATCGAACTTCGGCGTGCCGGCCGGCGTCCCGCGGTACCAGATCGAGACGACCGGCTCAGGCGGATCCTGCGCGGCGGCAACCACGCTGCACGCCGCAACTAACAAGACCAGACAGCACCGTGAAGGGGCCTTGGAGGAATATTGAGGAGCGTGAAGGAGCTTCGGCTTCCAAAGAGCCGGAGCTCCTTCATGATCCTGCGCTTTCCTCCAGAGATCCTTCATGGTGCTGTCGAAGTGCCCCGGTAAACCGCCGGCGCTCTGCCCTCGTCTAATCTTCCATCGCGCCATTGTCGAGCGCCATATTGTTTAAAATGTCGTCATAATGTCCACCTTCTCCGAAAAAGGCCTGCTAGGCGAGCTCGAACAACTGGTGCTGCTGGCGATCCCCCAGGCGGACGGGCCGGCCTACGCCGTCTCGATCCGCGACGCGATCGAGGCGCGAACCGGCATTTCCCTGGCGCGCGGCAGCGTCTACGTCGCGCTCGATCGGCTCGATCGCAAAGGATACGTAACCTCGTGGTTCGCCGATCCGACCGCGGAGCGCGGCGGCAAGGCGAAACGCTGCTTCGCAGTCAGCGCCGCCGGCCGGCGCGCCCTCGCCGCCGCCGAACAGGCGGTCGCGCGCATGCGCGCGTCGCGGCCGGCGAGGATTCGATGACGCCGCGATTGCCGCGCCTGGCCGGCTGGCTGCTGGCAGCGTTGGTCCCCGCGGAGTGGCGCGATTCGATCGCCGGCGATCTGATCGAGGAACGCGACCGGCGGCGTCGCGATCGCCGCTATGCCGGCGGACTGTGGGCCGCGTTTGCAGCGCTGCGCATCGCCTCCGGACTTGCGGTCGATCGCCGGCGCGGGCTCGTGGGCAAAGCCGAACACGTTTCTCGGAGGCTCAGCATGGACGGATTGCGTTTGGATCTCCATCAGGCGCTCAAGAGCCTGCGTAGCCAGCCGCTGTACGCCGCGATCGCGATTGCGATCCTCGCGATCGGCATCGGCGCCAACGCCGCGGTCTTCAACCTGATGAACTGGCTCATCCTGCGGCCGGTGCCCGGCGTTGCGCGGCCGGACGAGATGGTCTCAATCACCGCGACCGGAAGGACCAGCGCGTTCCTGGCGCCGATCTCGGTGCCCGACTTCGAGGCGCTGCGCCGAGGGCTGACCGGCCTGTCGGGCTTCGCGGCATATCAGAGTTACTCGCTGCACATCGCGGCCCCGCCGGCGGCACCGCGCCGCGTCGAAGCCGAAGTCGTCAGCGGCAATTTCTTCGACGTCCTCGGCGCTGCGATCGCGGCAGGCCGCGGATTCACGGCCGACGAGGGCGGATCGCCGGCCGCACCGCCGGCGATCGTCATCAGCGATCGCCTCTGGCGCACCGACTTCGCCGGCCGCGCCGACGTCGTCGGTCAGACGTTGCTCGTCAACGGCAAGGCGACGACCGTCGTCGGCGTCGCAGTCGCGGGGTTTCACGGCGCCAGGCTCACCGGCGGCGCCGACTTGTGGGTGCCGATCGCGCAGCAGGCGGTCGCGCTGCCGATGTACCGGCTTTCGGTGCTCACCAGCCGGCGGACGACGCCGTTCTTCGGCCTGGTCGGCCGGCGGGCGCCGGCGACGACGATTCAGCAAGTCGAAGCGCAGGCCGAAGCGGTACACGCGGGGCTTCTCGCGGCTTTTCCCGACGACACGCGGCTTGGGCGGTTGCGTTTCGCCGTCAGCGCCGGCACCGAATCGCGCCCGTGGGTACGTGATCGCCTGGCTAGCGCGATGACGCTGTTGATGGGCCTGGTCTCGCTGCTGCTCGCGCTCACCGCCGCCAACGTCGGCAACCTGATGCTGGCGCGCGCGAAACAGCGCGAGGGCGAGCTTGCCACGCGTCTGGCGATCGGCGCGACGCGCGCGCGCGTGGCCCGCCTGCTGATCGTGGAGAGCGCGCTGCTGTCGTTCGCTGCCGGCGCGGTCGCCCTCGGAATCACGACGGCGGTGTCGCGACTGCTCGAAGGCACGGTGGTGCTCCAGGGGCTGCCGCCGATGGCCCGCGCCGCCATCGACTGGCGCGTGTTCACGTTTGCGATCGCGCTGTCGATGGCCATCTCGGTTGCCGCCGGACTGCTTCCGGCGTTGGCTGGCACCCGCGTCGACCTCGCCGCGACGTTGCGCGCCGCCGGCCGCTCGCAGAGCGCGCGCCGGCGCCGGCTTCGTCAGGCGCTGACCGCCGCACAGATCGCGGTGTCGCTGACGCTGCTGGTCGGCGCGTTGCTGCTGGCGCGTTCGATGCTCACCCGGTTGACGACGAATGTCGGATTCAATGCCGGCGGCGTGCTGGCGTTTTCCGTCGAGCCCGGCCTGCAGGGATACGGACCGCGCCAGGAAGCGTTCTACCGCCGGCTGATCGACGCGGTTCGCCAGGTGCCGGGCGTGCGCGCGTCGGGACTTGCCTGGCTGCAGCCGTTTTCGCAGGGCGCCGCGGATACCGAGTTCAAGATCGCCGACGCGCCCGGGGACCAGAAGTTCTCCGCAAATTCGAACATGGTGTCGCCCGGATTCTTTGCCGCGATCGGTCTGCCGCTCGTCGAGGGGCGCGATTTCACCGACGCCGAATTCCAGCGCAAGGACGAGGGCGGGCGCGGCGTCGTGATTCTCACCGAATCACTGGCACGCCGGGCTTTTCCCGCCGGCAGTCCGGTCGGCCGGCGCATCGTCGTTCCGGATGATCGGGTCCGGACCGTCGTCGGCGTTGTCGGCGACACCAAACTGCAGCGCGTTGCCGCCGCCGACAGCGACATGGTGTTCGAGCCGTTCGGGCAGACGTTTCCCTCCGGGTGGGCGTCGATGCTGGTGAAGCTCGATGGCGCCGACGCCGAGGTGGTGCCGCGGTTGCGGCAGACGGTGGCGGCGATCGATCCGGCGCTGCCGATCTACGACGTCACGCGGCTCGACGCGGCGATTGCCAGGCAGTTCGCCGACGACATCCTCGTCGCCCGCCTGACCATGGCATTTGCGTTGATCGCGACGCTCATCGCCGCGGTCGGCCTCTACGGCGTCCTCACTCGCGGCGTTGCCGAGCGTCATCGCGAGTTCGGCATCCGCGCCGCGCTTGGCGCCGCGCCCCGGCGCGTGGCGCGGTTGGTGACGACCGAAGCGTTGCTGGTACTCGTTACCGGTCTGGCCATCGGCGTGGGCCTGAGCGCCGCGCTATCGCGCGTCATCGCCAGCCGCCTGGCCGGCGTTACCGCCGCCGATCCGTGGTCGTATGCCGCAGCTGCCGCGGTGCTCATCGTCGCGACGACGCTGGCCGCGTGGCCGGCGGCGCGGCGGGCCGCACGGATTGGAGCGGGCGGGATCTTGCGGTAGGTGTCTGGATCGACGGCGTCTGGATCGACAGCACCGTGAAGGATCGCTGGAGGAGTCTGTAGGATCTGAAGGAACACGCTCTTCTAAAGCAAGTTCCTTCACGCTCCTTCAACCTCCTTCAGTGATCCTTCATGGTGCTGTCGAAACCGCCTTTTCCAGCTGCTGCAGATGATGCACGCTGTGCCCGGCGAGCGTCGTCAGCAGATCGTTGACGTCGATCTGGCCGCGCTCGGGATGGGTGACCGGCGCGCGGCGCTGTTCTGGCGTCAGCGAGCCGGCGAGTTCGAGGTTCATCGCGCGCAGGGCGTCGAAACAGTTGAACGCGGTGACGGGATCGACAGCGTCGGCCTCGTGCATCAGCGGATCCTGATCGAGAGGCTGGACGACGTAGTTGGGGATGCCGACGCCGAGCCGAACGCGGACGCCGAAGATCATCTCCCACTGCGTGACATGAACAATCAGCTGCCGCAGCGTCCACTTGCCGGGCGCGAGCGGCGTCTGCCACTGCGCGTCGGCGATCCTGGCGCGAACGGCGCGATAGCGGTTGGCGGATTCGTCGAGGACGGCGACAGGATCGCGATCGCCGACGTACTGAGCGTATGGAGTCGGTGCAGCCATCCGCCGATTATGCGCGATCGCCCCTCGTTCGCGCGCCGATCACAGGCGTGCGCGCCGGCGGGTCGCTGGCCGGGAACGATTCATCCGATGCTTCGTCGACATTCACCGTATCGATGGGAGCGCGGCGCCGGCGCATCGCCCTCACCACGAGCCATGCGCCAGCCACGCCGCCGATGATCGCCGCCAGTTTCCACGCCCGCATCCCGACTCCTCAGGCGAGATCGAACACCAGCACCTCGGCGTCGGAGATCGCCTCGATGGCAAGGCCGGTCTCCGCTGAAACCGCCGCGCCGTCGCCCTCAGCCAGTGTGACACCGTTCAGCGTCACCTGGCCGCGCGCGATCTGGACCCAGGCGTGGCGTCCCGCCGCCACCGAATGGTCGAGCCGCGTGCCCGCATCGAGCACGCCCGCAAACAACTTCGCGTCCTGGTGGATGTCGAGCGATCCGTCGGCGCCATCCGGCGAGATCAGCAGCGCCAGCCGGTTGCGGCGCTGCTCGAGCGGAAACGGTCGATCTTCATAGCGCGCCGGAACGCCGGGCCGATCCGGAGTAATCCACACTTGCAGAAAGTGGACCGGAGCTGTGGCCGACTCGTTGCGCTCGCTGTGGACGATGCCCGAGCCGGCACTCATCCGCTGCACGATGCCCGGACGGATGACGCCGCGGCTGCCGGTGTTGTCGGCGTGCTCGACCGCGCCGTCAAGCACGTAGGTGATGATTTCCATGTCGCGATGCGGATGGGCGCCGAAGCCGCGTCCGGGAGCGACGCGGTCTTCGTTCAACACCCGCAGCGATCGAAATCCCATCTGGCCGGGATCGAAGTAGTCGCCGAACGAGAAGGTGTGGTGCGTGTCCAGCCAACCGAAGTCGAAGTGGCCCCTTTCGGATGCTTTTCGAACAGTGATCATGACTTTGTTCCTTGTCTTGGCCCTGGGCCCTGGGCCCTAGGCCCTAGGCCCTAGGCTGACCGTAAGCCGTAAGCCGTAAGCCGTAAGCCGTAAGCCGTAAGCCGTTGTTACGCCGCACGCTTGAAGTCGATCTCGTCGCGCCGGACTGGCGCAGCGCCGCCGAACAGTCGCGCATCCACTGAATACGCGCCGGCGCCGGTCATGACCATCGCGAGCAGGACCAGCATCAGCGTGAACGGAAACTCGAAGCCGTTGTTCTGCGCGAAGAAGCCGTTGCCGATGTGCACGAGCCCGATCGCCACCGCCATCGTGAAGGCGAGAAGCGCGCTGGCCACGCGGGTGCCCAGACCGGCGATGAGCGCGAGACCGCCGACCAGTTCCACCGTGATGAGAATCGCGGCGTTGATCGTGGGCAGCGGCATGCCGGCAGCGGCGAGGTAGCCAGAGAGTCCGGTGAGGCCGAACACCGTCAGCTTCTGCCAGCCGTGCGCGACAAAGACGATGCCGAGTGCGGCGCGCAGCAACAACAACGCGCGATGGTTCCAGGTCTGTTGAGTCATGAGATCTCCTTCGTTGTGAATGTGAAAACGATTGTCGTTAAAACGAATATATGATGCGTGAAGCCTGTCGGTGGTTTCATCGTCCCTCCCTAGTGTCCGTCGGTTGATCGCGAAGCGGCACCGCCGCGAACGCGGTGCATCGCGCTCGTCAACGCCGTGATCTCGGCATCGCTGAGATGGCCGAGTTGCCGGTCGTGCATCTCGTCGACCAGCGGATCGAGCCGTGCCAACAGCGCCAGCCCCGCCGCCGTAATCCTGGTTCGCACGACGCGGCGATCGAGCGTGTCCCGGCCGCGGGCGATCAGCCCGCGCTTCTCGAGCCGGTCGGTCAACCTGGTGACGTCGGGATCGTGCTTGATCAGCCGCTCCCCGACCTCGCCGCACGTCGCCCCGGCCGGACCGGCGCCGCGCAAAATCCGCAGCACGTTGTACTGCGGCCACGATAGATCGTCGTCTTTGAACAGCTCGGTGAACTGCCGGTGCAGGTCGTCGACGGCCTGCAGCATCGAGAGGTACAACGAAACCTGATGCTTGGTCCGCTCGCTCCGCACCCAGGCCGTCGATGCCGCGTCGCTTCGCGCGGCGGCCGTCCGCTTCTTCGCCATCGCTACCTCGGTGATAATACTTGTTTAAACGAATATTGTCAAACCGATATCAACGCCTGGCCCCTGTCAGGACGACCCCGGGCCGGGCCGCCGTCTGCCGGCCATCCCGGACGACGAATTCGCCATTGACGATGACGTGCGGCACGCCTTCGGCATAGGCATGCGGCCGATCGTAGGTCGCGGCGTCGCGCACCCGCGCCGGATCGAACAGCACCAGATCGGCCGCCGCTCCCTCGCGAATCACGCCGCGATCGGTGAAGCCCATGTGCTCGGCGGGCAGCGCGGTCATCTTGCGAATCGCTTCCGTCAGCGAGATCACATGCTGATCGCGGACGAAGCTGCCGAGCACGCGCACGGTGTTGCCGTAGCCGCGCGGATGCGGCACGCCCGCGCCCGGCTCGATCAAACCCGCATCCGACGCCACCGCGACGAATGGGTGTTTCATGATTCTCGCGACGTCGTCGTCGCTCATGAAGTGGTAGACCATCGACGCGCCGCCGCCGAGCATGAGGGTCCGCGCGGCCTCGAACTGAGCGTCCGCGCTCGCCTCCCCACGCAGTTTCTCGGCGACGGTTTTCATCGACAACCCGTTCAACGTCGGATCGGCGCGATAGCTGGCGACCGTCGCCCACGACAGATCGGTGAAGCCGCGCTCCTCGACCAGCGATTTGATCTCGGTCTTGATCCGCTGCCAGGTGGCCGGATCGTTGAGGCGCTCGCTGATGCGCGCCTGGCCGCCTTCGAGTGCCCACGACGGAAAGCGGATTGACAGCGCTGACGACCCGGCGGTGTAGGCGTACTGATCAGCCTGCACCTTGAGGCCGCGACGGCGCGCGTCGTCGATCAGCGCAAGCGCCGCCGCGCTCGTGCCCCACTGCTTCGGGCTGTCCACTTTCAAGTGCGAGATCTCCAGTCGCATGTCGAGCATCTCGGCGACGCGGATCGACTCGCGCACGGCATCGAGCAGCGCCGTGCCCTCGTTGCGCATGTGCGTCGCGTACAGGCCGTGTTCGTTCGCCGCCGCGCGTGCCAGCTCGACGATCTCGTTGTTCTTCGCGTAGGTCCCGGGCACGTACTGCAGGCCGGTCGAGAAACCAATCGCGCCTTCGACCATGCCGCGGAACACCAGCGCGCGCATCTTCGCGATCTCGTCTACCGCCGCCTCGCGCTGGCTGGCGCCCATCACCGCCGATCGGACCGTGTTGTGTCCGATCAACGTCGCGAAGTTCACCGCGGCGCGCGCCTGGCGGATGCGCTCGAGCGCGTCGCCAATCTCCAGCGCCGACGACCCGCAATTGCCGGCGACGATGGTCGTCACGCCCATCGCCACGAAATTCGCGGCGGCCGGATGGTCCGCCAGGTCGTCGGCGTGCGTATGGACGTCGATGAATCCCGGCGCGACGGTCAGGCCGATGGCGTCCAGCCTTTCGCGCGCGGCCCCGGCCACCGAGGGCGCGACGCGGACGATCCGGCCGTCTTTAATCGCGATCGTGCCCGGCCGCGCTGGCGCGCCGGTGCCGTCGACGATCGTCGCGTTGACAATGAGCAGGTCGAAGTCCGGCTGCTGCGCAGCCGACGCCCAGCCCGCCAGCACCATGGCCCCCAGGGAGAGCGCGATCCGCCGCCCAGCTCGACGCATCCGCGCAGTATAGAATCTCGCCCAAACCGATGCGCATTGTCTCGCTCGATCACAAAGTCATCGGCCTGCAGTACGCGCTGACGAGCCTGTGCTTCCTGCTGCTGGGGTTTTTCCTGATCCTGCTCCTCCGCTGGCATCTGGCCTGGCCCACCATCGCGTTCCCCGGCGTCGCCCGACTGCTGCCTGAGACGCTGGCTTTCGAAGGCCAGCTCCTGCCCGAGTTCTACAACCAGCTCGGGGCGATGCACGGCACGATCATGGTGTTCCTGGCGGTCGTGCCTCTGGCAGTCGGCGCGTTCGGCAACTACCTCGTGCCGCTGATGGTCGGCGCGCCGGACATGGCGTTCCCGCGTTTGAACGCCGCGAGCTACTGGCTCTATCTTGCCGGCGGCCTGATCATGCTCGCCGGATTTTTTCTGCCCGGCGGCGCCGCCGCCTCGGGCTGGACGTCGTACCCGCCGCTGTCGATCCTCGCCACCGCCGGCCAGACCGCGTGGCTGATCGGGATGCTGTTCCTGATCACGTCGTCGCTGTTCGGATCGATCAACATCATCGTCACCATCCTCCAGCTGCGAGCGCCGGGCTTGACGATGATGCGCTTGCCGTTCTTCGTGTGGGCGCAGCTGGTGACGGCGTTCCTGCTGCTGCTCGCGTTCCCGCCGCTCGAGGGCGCGGTGATTCTGCAGTTGATGGATCGGCTCGCCGGCACCAGTTTCTTTCTGCCGACCGGCCTCGTGGTGTCAGGGCAGGCGATGAACGCCAGCGGCGGCGGCAGCCCGATGCTGTGGCAGCACCTGTTCTGGTTCCTCGCGCATCCCGAAGTCTACGTGCTGATCCTGCCGGCGCTCGGCATCGTCGCCGAAGTGATCGCGAACATCACACGCAAGCCGCTCTGGGGTTATCGCGCGATGGTCGGCGCGTCGCTGTTCATGGGCTTCATGTCGTTTCTCGTCTGGGCCCATCACATGTTCCTCACCGGCATGGGCCCGACGATGAGCAGCTTCTTCCAGGTGACGACGATGATCATCTCGATCCCGTCGGTCATCATCGTCACGGCGCTGCTGCTGTCGCTCTACGGTGGATCGATTCGCTTCACGGTGCCGGGTGTCTTCGCGCTCGCGTTTCTCCCGATGTTCGGCATCGGCGGCTTGACCGGCCTGCCGCTGGCGCTGGCCGCGGCCGACATCCCGCTTCACGACACCTATTACGTCGTCGGGCACTTTCACTACGTCGTCGCGCCGGGCACGCTGTTCGCGCTGTTCGCGGGGATTTACTACTGGTTTCCGAAAGTCACCGGACGGTCGATGAACAACGCGCTCGGCTACCTGCACTTCTGGGGATCGCTGATCGCGATGAACGGCATTTTTCTGCCGATGATGATTCAGGGCCTGCACGGCCTGAACCGCCGCCTCTACGACGGCGGGCGAACGTATCAGGCCTTCCAGGGCTTTGACGGATCGTTCCGCGGCCAGGCCATGTCGGCGATCCTGCTCGCCGTCGTCCAGCTGTTCTTCATCGTCAATCTCGTCTGGACGCTGGCGCGCGGCCGCCGCAGCAGCGAGAACCCGTGGCAGGCGACGACGCTCGAATGGGCGACGACGTCTCCGCCACCGCACGACAACTTCGCGACGACGCCGACGGTGTATCGAGGCGCGTACGATTACAGCCAGCCGGGCGCGGCCGCTGACTTCACGCCGCAGACGCAACCGTGAACATTCCTTACACCGTTCAACCGCGTCCCGACACCGGCGTTTCGAACGTCATCATGGGCGTGTGGCTGTTTCTGGCGTCGGAGGTGATGCTCTTCGGCGCGTTGTTCTCGGCCTACGCGATGCTGCGGGTCGCGGCGCCGGCGTGGCCGAGCGGACGGCAGCTGCTGAGCCTGTCGAGCGGCAGCGTCAACACGCTGCTGCTGCTCGTCATGACCGGGCTGGCGTGGAAAGCGCGCGCGGCGGCCACCGATCGCGCACGGGTGCTGCTGCTGTTCAGCACGTTGCTCGCCGGGGCGTTTCTCGGAGTCAAGTTCGTCGAGTACCGGGGCGAGATTGCGTTGGGCATGGTGCCGGCGCTGAACACGTTCCTGGCGACGTACTACACGCTCACTGGACTTCACGCGCTGCACGTCGTCGGCGGGATGCTCGCCAACTTCTGGATCATCGCGGGCATCCGCCGCGCCGGCACGGCGGTCAGCGCGCAGCGCATGCAGGCGATGTCGCTCTACTGGGCGTTCGTCGACGTCGTCTGGATCGCGATCTTCGTGTTGATGTATCTGTCATGACGTCACGCACTCGCGGGTGGGCGCGCGCGGTCGCGACGCTGCTTGGCTGGCTGGCCGCGAGCGCGACCGCATTCGCCTGTCCGATCTGTTTTCAGTACGAGCCCAACGGCACGACCGACGGCGTTCGCGCCGCCGTGGTCGTGCTGATCGGGGTTACGGTCGTCGTGCTGGGCGGTTTTGCGCGCTTCGCTGTCCGCTTTTCAGGACGCGCAATGGGGTCGCGTCTTGAATTGACGTACCC
>DASUGM010000169.1:0-12539 GCA_036274055.1 Vicinamibacterales bacterium
CGGCCGCGCAACCACCGCAGACGGCCGCAAATACGGCGAAACCGGCGGCCGCCGCCGAAAAGCCGGCGCCCGCCAAGGGTGGCTACGTGCTGCAGGTAGGGTTGTACAAGTCGCGCGAGAACGCGCAGCGAAGCGCAGCCAGCCTGAAAAAGGCCGGCTATCCGGCCATGATTGCCACCTCGGCCTCTGGCGCCTTTTCTGTGCGCGTCGGGCCCTACGCCGACCGCGCCGAGGCGGAGCGCATGCAGGCCAAGCTGCTGCGCGAGACAGGGGACAAGCCGTTAATCCAGTCGCGCTAGCGCTCCTCTCCGGCGCGCTCTATACCGTCAGCTTTCCGAAATACGGTCACCCGGCGTTCGCCTGGATTGCGATCGCTCCGTTGATCGTTGCCGCGGCGCTCGCCGGCCGGGCGGGATCTCCGCGCCGCGGTTTCCTTCTCGGCTGGATCGCCGGCACCACCGGCTTTCTCGGCACGCTCTACTGGACCGCTGGGACGATGCAGATGTACGGCGGCCTGCCGACGTGGGTGGCGGCGCTGATCGCGATCCTGCTGGCGCTGTACCAGGGACTCTTCCCCGCGTTGTTCGGCTGGCTGATCGGTCGCGCCGTGGCGCGTCGCGGCATGACCGGCGTCTGGCTGGCGTCGCCGTTCTGGGTGGTCACCGAGTGGCTGCGCGGATCGGTGGGCGTCGGCGACGGCTTCCCGTGGGTGTCGCTCGGCAGCTCTCAGGCGAGCGTGATTCCGATCGTGCAGCTGGCCAGCGTCGCCGGTCTGTACGGCCTCTCGATGCTGCTCGCGTTGGTGTCGTCGGCTGCCGCCGCGCTGGCGCTGTCGCGGCAGCGCGCGCACGTGCGCGGGGCCATCGCGGTGGCGATGCTCGTGCTCGTCATCGCCGTGTGCGGCATGCTGCGCGTCACCTGGGGGACATTGGCGACCGACGGCCCGTCACTCCGCGTCGGCCTGGTGCAGGGCAACGTCGCTCAGGAGAACAAGTACGATCCCCGCTACCGCGACGCGATCATCAACTCGTACGTGGCGCTGAGCCGCCAGACGATCGGCGCCGGGGCTGGCCTCGTGGTCTGGCCGGAAGCGGCGACGCCCTTCTTCTTCGACCTCGACGCAGCGTTGTCCGATCCGATCCGCAAGCTGGCGGCGCAGTCGCGGACGCCGTTCATCATCGGCACCGACGAACTCGAGCGCGGCCAAAACGGGGCGCCGAATCGCATCTACAACTCCGCCGTGCTGCTCGGCGCCGACGGCCGCACGCACGGCTCGTATCGAAAGATCCGGATCGTGCCGTTCGGCGAATACGTGCCGGCGAAAAAGATGTTGTTCTTCGTCGGGCCGCTGGTCGAGGCCGTCAGCGACTTCAGCGCCGGCACCGAGCCGACGGTTCTCGACGCCGGCGGGACGCGCGTCAGCGTCTCGATCTGTTACGAGTCGGTCTATCCCTGGCTGTCCCGCGCCTTCGTGCAGCGTGGCAGCCAGTTGCTCGCCACGATCACCAATGACGCCTGGTTCGGAACGTCGTCGGCGGCCTACCAGCATTTCGACCAGGGCGCGCTGCGCGCGGTGGAAGAAGGTCGCTACATGGTGCGCGCCGCCAACACGGGCATCAGCGGCGCCGTCGATCCCTACGGCCGGGTACTGGCCCGGACCCGCCTGTTCGAAACGATGGCGCTGACGGTTGACGTCCGCCTGCTCGATCGACGTACGATCTACAACTACGCCGGCGACGTCGTCGTCTGGCTGAGCCTCGCGATGTGTGCGTGGGCTCTTGTCCCGCCGAAGAAAAGGCATGTCTCACCATGACGCTCGATGAACTGATTCGCCGATTCGCCGATCTCTCCTCGCGCGCCACCGAGCTGCGGAGGGGGCTTTGACGAAGCTCGCCTCCAGCGTGAGCTGACCGAGATCGAGCATCAGGCCTCGCAGCCGGATTTCTGGAAGGACCAGGCGGGCGCGCAGAAGATCCTCCAGCGCCGCCGCCGCGTCGAAGACGACAAGGCGCTGGCCGCTGGCCTCCGCGGCCACGTCGACGATCTCGCGGTGCTGATCGACTGGGCCAAGCAGGGCGAAGACGTCACCGGCGACCTCGAAAAGGGCATCGAGAAGTTCGATCGCGACCTTCAGGCCGGCGAAATCCGGACGATGCTCGCCGGCGAGCTCGATCGCAAGAACGCGATCATCACCATCCATCCGGGCGCCGGCGGCACCGAGTCGCAGGACTGGGCCGAGATGTTGATGCGGATGTACATGCGCTGGATGGAGCGCCGCGGCTTCAAGCGCGAAGTGATGGACACGCAGCCCGGCGATGAGGCCGGCATCAAGAGCGTGACGTTCCTGGTCAGCGGCGACTACGCGTTCGGCCTGCTCGCGGCCGAGGCCGGCGTCCATCGCCTCGTGCGCATCTCGCCGTTCGATCAGGCGGCGCGCCGTCACACGTCGTTCGCCTCGCTCTATGTCTGGCCGGAACTGCCCGACGACATCGACATCGAGATCGAGGACAAGGACATCCGCATCGACACGTTCCGATCGAGCGGCGCCGGCGGCCAGCACGTCAACGTCACCGACTCGGCGGTGCGGCTGACGCATATTCCGACCGGCATCGTCGTCTCGTGTCAGAACGAGCGGTCGCAGCACAAGAACCGCGCCTCGGCGATGAAGGTGCTGAAGTCACGGCTCTACGACATGAAGCTGAAAGAGCAGCAGGCCAAGCTCGATCAGCTCGGCGGCGAGAAGAAGGACATCGCGTTCGGACATCAGATCCGCAGCTACGTCCTGCATCCGTACCAGATGGTCAAGGACCACCGCACGAAATTTCAGGTCGGCGACGTCAACCGCGTTCTGGACGGCGACCTCGACGAGTTCATCAAGGCGTACCTGATGAAGAAGGCGATCGGCGCGCTGGCGACGGACACGGACGACAGCGAATAGGACCGAACAAGACACGCAGAGGCGCAGACCTCCGCGTCTCCGCGCTCCTCCGCGCCTCTGCGTCTTTGTTTGATGTCTATCGCGATCCGCCGCCGGGCTCGGTTCCGGCGATGAACGCTTCGAGCCCGCGCGCCGTCGGCACGAAGACGATGTTGCCAGGATGCTGGAATTCCGGCAGGTCACCCTTCTTCGGATCGCGTTTGCGCTCGATCCAGCTCTTCATGATCTCTTTCCACACCGGCAGCGCCGCGACCGTGCCGGTCTGGTTGTTGCCCAGCGTCTTCTTCTGATCGAAGCCGAGCCAGACGCCGATGGTGATGTCGGGATCGAAGCCGATGAACCACGCGTCGGTGTAGTCGTCGGTGGTGCCGGTCTTGCCGCCGAGCGTCCAGTTCAGGTCGTTGGTGGACGCCGCCGTGCCGTGCTGCGCGACGCCGTGCAGCAGGTTGGTGATGATGAACGCGGTGTCGGCGCGGATGGCCTCGTGCGGCTCGGCGCGGTGTTGCTCGAGCATGTTGCCTTCGCGATCGGTGACGTCGATGAGCAGTTGCGGCGTCATGCGCACGCCCTGGTTCGGAAACGCCGAGTAGGCCGACGTCATCTCCAGCAGGGTGCCTTCGGCGGCGCCAATCGCCACCGACAGGTACGGCGGAATCGGTGAGGTCACGCCGAGTTTGCGCGCATACGGAATCACTTCATTGGGGCCGAGCGCCGCCATTAGCCGGATCGTCGGCACGTTGCGCGAACCTTCGAGCGCTTCACGCACGGTAATCGTGCCGTGGTATTCGTGGTCGTAGTTCTTGGGCTCGTAGGGCGGCTGATTGGGCCCGGCCGGGAAACTCGCCGGCGAGTCGTCGAGCTCCGACAATGCGGTGTAACCACGATCGATCGCCGCGGTGTAGACGAACGGCTTGAACAGCGATCCGACCTGGCGCAGCGCCTGCGTCGCGCGGTTGAACTGGCTGCGCTCGAAACTCGAGCCGCCGATCATCGCCATGATCTGGCCGGTATGGTTGTCGATCGCCAGCACCGCCCCTTCGACCACCGGCGGCTGTTCGAGCCGGCCGATGAACGTCGCCGCGGCGGTGTCGAGCTTGCTGACGCGGACCTCGATCAAGTCGCCTGCGGTCACCAGATCCGCGGGCTTCGCCTTTCGCGTCCACTCGTACCCGGCCTTGACGATCGTCCCCTTCAGCCGGCCGACCCGAACCTTTATCTCCGGGCCTTCGACGCTCATGACCACGGCGGGCACGACGTCGCCGTCGACCGGATCGCGCGCCCAGCGTGGATGTTTATAGGTGTCGATATCGCGTTTCTCCGCGATCAGGTTGCGCGCCGGCTTGCGGAAGCCTCGCAATTGATCGAGGCGCCGCAGGCCGGTGTCGAGCGCCTTGTTGGCGACGCGCTGGAGCTGGGGATCGAGACCGGTCCGCACCACCAGACCGTTCTCGAATAGCGCCTTGGCGCCGTACTTCGTCTCCAGCTGATCGCGGACCGCCTCCAGGAAGTACGGCGCGATCGACGGCGGCGGCGACGGCTGCCCACGCGTGACGATGGGTTTCTTCCGTGCATCGTCCAATTCGGCCGTGGTGATGAAACCTTCCTCGGCCATGCGGCCAAGCACGTAGTCGCGCCGTGAGACCGCGGCCTTCATGTTCACGTAGGGGCTCTGCCGGACGTTGCTCTGCAGCAATCCGGCAATCAGCGCCGCTTCACCGACCGTAAGATCCTTCGCCGGTTTGCCGAAGTAGAGCTGCGACGCCGCCTCGACGCCGTAAACGTAGTGGCCGAAGTACATCTTGTTGCAGTACATCGTCAGGATTTCCTGCTTGGTGTACCGCTTCTCGATCTGGATCGCGACGATCCATTCCTTGATCTTTCGTTCCAGCGAGACGTCGTCGGTGAGGAACAGCTTCCGGGCGAGTTGCTGCGTGATCGTGCTGGCCCCGCCGCGCCGCTGCATGCGCAGCGCCCGGCGCACGCCCAGCTTGGCGATCGCGAACATGTCGATGCCGCTGTGCGAGAAGAACCGCCCGTCCTCAGAGGCGATGATCGCGTTGCGCAGAACGACGGGAATCTGGTCGTAGGTGACGACAACGCGCCGTTCGGTCGCGAACTCGCCGATGACCGAGCCGTCACGACCGTAGACCCTGGAGATGGTGCCGGGCGAAAAGTCGTCGAGCGCGCGAATCTCAGGCAGGTCGCCGGCAAACGCGAACAGCACGCCGGCGATTGTCCCGCCGAGCGCCGCGCCGAGAAACAGCAGCGCGATGCCGAAGTAACGCGCTAGTCGGGTGATCAACCGTTTCACGAGATCGAGTGTACCAGCAGCGCGTTATCGGCCGCCGCGGCCGCCGACCTGGATGCGCCCGGTCGGCGCCAGGCCGCCGCGAATCGGGGCGGCCGTCGACGGACCGCCGCGCGGTGACGGTCCGGCGGAGGCCGGCGCCCCGTCGCGCGTCGGTGCCGCCGACGGCGAGTCGCCGCCGCGAGGCCGCGCGGCGGGTGATCCGTAGCCGGCAGGCGGCGCGCCGCTGCCGGCCACAGGGCCGGTGCGGCCGGAGCCGCCGAAGTTGCCCGCTCCGATTTCGGACGGTGCTTCAGCCGGACGCGACGGGGGAGTGCCTCGCATCATGATCGGCAGCGGCGCCGCGCTACGGCTCGAAGGCGCCGCGGCGCTCGGGGCGCCGACGGGGTTGCGCGGCACGGCGACACCGCGACTGGCGGCGTCGGATGGTGGTGGATAGCCAGGGCGCGCCGCCGGATAACGCTCGACCCGTCCGGTCGTCCCTTGCGGAGTCGCCGCGCCGTTGCCCGACGTCCCGGTGGTCACGGCGTAACCCGGCGCGATGCGCGCGCGGTTGTCAGACGTCGCCGTCGGCGCAGGAATGCTCGAGTAGGGTGAGGCGCTGGGGCCGACCGTATATCCGGCCGGGGCCGCGCCGCCGGTTCGCGGCACGACTGTCCGTCCGGATGATCGTGGTGCGGCGGCGCCACTCCTCGACGCCGTGCCGGTGATCGCACGCGCCGCCCCGATCGCAATCGGTGTCGCGATTGTGCCGCGCGGGATCGCGCGGCCGCGACTGGGGACGCCTGGAGCGCGCAGCGGCGTTTCGTTGACGGAAATCACCGACGGGCGCGTCGGCGCGCCGCGACGGGCAAACTCAGACCACGTCGAGTCAGGAACGCGATCGGCAGTCACCGCGTAGTCGCGGACATTGACGCGCGACGCGAACGAACGAGACGGCAAGATCGTCCAGCCCCAGTTCGGATTGCCCCGATCCGACGCGAAACCGTGGACCGGTCGATTATCGAAGCCGAGCGGTGACCAGCCGACGTAGCCCGGCGCATGCGCCCAGGACACCCAGGCCGGCGACCAGCGGCGGTCCGGAATCCAATACCAGCGATTGCTGTTGTTGCCCCACCGGCCGTAGTGATGGGTCGGATAGGCCCAGCGCGGACCTCCGGCCCACGTCCACCCGAAGCCACCGACGAACGACCACCGGCCGTCGCAATACGGCCACCAACCGACGCCGACCGACGGATACCAGACGTAGCCGTAGGTCTCCTGATATTCCCAGCTGCCAGAGGTATCGAGCGTGCCGCTGTACGCGCTCAATTCGCTGGGGATGTACGGGATCGACTGCGAGCCTGATCGCGCGTTGCGCTGTTCTTCCGACCAGCGATCGAACTCATCGGTCGCCGACACGTTGATCGTCCACGGCGCCGTCGGGGCGGTGTTCGCGGTCGTCGCCGCGGCCGTACCGCCACGCAGGAGCGTGCGGCCGGCGGAGGAGACGAGCTCGGCCGAGCCGCGCAGCGTGGCCAGCGTCAGTTCGACGGTTGTCGCGCGTGGATCTCCGAGGGAGACGCGATATTCGCCCGGTTGCTGGATCCAGGCGGTGGCGCCGGCGCCGTCGACGCGCAGCGGCTGGGCCAGAGTCACGCGCACGACCGCGAGACGAATCCGTCCGCTGTTCAAGCGCAGCAGCGACTCGGAGAGCAGATCGACGCTCGAGAACTGATCGATGTCGAGCGAGCTGCCATCGGCGTAGAGAATCGACACGCGACCACGATCGGTGCGCAGGCGATCGCCGGCGAGCAGCAGCGTGTTCTCGAGCGCCACCTCGATGCGTCCGTCGCGCTCGAGGGTCGCATTGCCGTCGACGACGGACACGTGCGCCGGGATGTCATCGTCAGCCCAGGCGTCCGGCGCTTCGGGCGGGTCGGAAATTTCCTGGCGTACGGAGTCGTACGGATTCTGGGTTTGGGCCTGGAGTGGTGCCAGGATCAAGAACACCGCCGACGCGAGGCCTGCAGCTGTCAGCGGGGCGATTGACCGTGGCCTGCCGCGAAGATCTGTCATTCGAGACCCCTCGCTGGGTCAGGCAGGGTGGCGGATCTCATCTTAGATCGGCTCAGGGCTCAGGGCTCAGGGCTCATGGCTCGGGATCAAGCCCGCTCCCATCGAGTCGAGGGTGTCTTGGGGTCAAACACGGGTCTGACCCGTGTTTGACCCCTATCGATCTGACCCCCTATCGATCGAGCCGTGAGCCCTGAGCCTTGAGTCAGCATTGAGCGAGCTACTATCCACTCTATTGACACTGTTACGCTCACTCTGGCATCATTAAGGAACCAAATCTGTCCCCTGAGGAGCGTCTTCGATATGAGCAAGATCATCGGCATCGACCTGGGCACCACCAACTCCGTCGTCGCGGTCATGGAAGGTGGGGAGCCGGTCGTCATCACAAATTCTGAGGGCGGCCGTCTGACGCCGTCCGTGGTCGGCTTCGCCAAGTCGGGCGAGCGGCTCGTCGGGCAGGTCGCCAAGCGGCAGGCCGTCACCAATCCGGAGAACACCGTGTTCTCGATCAAGCGCTTCATGGGCCGGCGCTTCGACGAGGTCTCCGAGGAATTGAAAATGGTGCCCTTCCGCGTCGTCGGCGACGGCGACCGCGTGACCGTGAGCATCAACGCTGACGGCACCGACAAAAAGTACTCGCCGCCCGAGATTTCGGCGATGGTGCTGCAGAAACTGAAGCAGGCCGCGGAGGACTACCTCGGTCAGCCGGTGAGCAAGGCGGTGATCACGGTGCCGGCGTATTTCAACGACGCCCAGCGCCAGGCGACCAAGGACGCGGGCAAGATCGCCGGTCTCGAAGTCCTGCGCATCGTCAACGAGCCGACGGCGGCGGCGTTGGCCTATGGCCTCGACAAGAAGAAGAACGAGACCATCGCCGTGTACGACTTCGGCGGCGGCACGTTCGATATTTCCATTCTTGAAGTCGGCGAAGGCGTCGTCGAAGTCAAGGCGACCAACGGCGACACGCACCTGGGCGGCGACAACCTCGATCAGCGCGTGATCGACTGGATCGTCGCGGAGTTCCGGAAACAGGAAGGCATCGATCTGTCGAAGGATCGCATGGCGCTGCAGCGGCTGAAGGAAGCGGGCGAGAAGGCCAAGATGGAGCTCTCGACCGTGATGGAGACGGAGATCAATCTGCCGTTCATCTCGGCGGATGCGACCGGGCCGAAACACCTGGCGATGAAGTTGACCCGGGCGAAGTTCGAGTCGCTGGTCGAAGACCTGCTGCAGCGGACGGTCGTGCCGGCCAAGCAGGCGCTGGCCGACGCCGGACTCACGGCGGCGAAGATCGACGAAGTCGTGCTCGTCGGCGGGTCGACGCGCATTCCGCGCGTGCAGGCGATCGTCAAGGAGCTGTTCGGCAAGGAACCGCACAAGGGCGTGAACCCGGATGAGGTCGTCGCGATTGGCGCGGCGGTGCAGGCCGGCGTGCTCTCGGGCGAAGTCAAGGACTTGCTGCTGCTCGACGTGACGCCGCTCTCGCTCGGCATCGAGACGCTCGGCGGCGTGATGACCGCGCTGATTCAGCGCAACACCACGATCCCGACCAAGAAGAGCGAGGTCTTCTCGACCGCCGCCGACGGCCAGACCAGCGTCGAAGTGCACGTCATGCAGGGCGAGCGCCCGATGGCGCGCGACAACCGCACGCTCGGCAAGTTCCATCTCGACGGGATTCCGCCGGCGCCGCGCGGCGTGCCGCAGATCGAAGTCACGTTCGACATCGACGCCAACGGCATCGTCAATGTCTCGGCCAAGGACAAGGGCACGGGCAAGGAGCAGAAGATCACGATCACCGCGTCGAGCGGCCTGTCGAAGGACGAGGTCGACAAGATGATGCGTGACGCCGAATCGCATTCGGCCGAAGACAAGGCGCGCAAGGAAGAAGTCGAGACGCGCAACCGCGCCGACCAGGCGGTCTACGCCGGCGAAAAGTTCGTCAAGGAATCGGGCGACAAGCTCGATCCGGCGGATCGCATGGCGATTGAATCGGCGACCAACGACGTCAAGAAGGCGCTCGAAACCAACGACGCCAAGGCCATCGATCGCACCCTGGATGCGCTGATGCAGGCGCAGCAGAAGGCGGCCGAAGCCCTGTACAAGAACGCCGGGGCTGGCCCCGGCCCTGACATGGGTGGTGCCGCCGGACCTGGCGCTGGCGGCGGCAATGGCAAGGCCAACGACGACGTCATTGACGCGGAAATTGTCGAGGAAAAGAAGAACTAGGCGGGCCGGCCATGGGTGATGGGCGATCGGGTGATCGGGCAATGGCAGTGCAGGGACGATCGCGCGATCGTGCGAAGGACGTACTGAGTCCTGAGCACGGAGCAAGCGAAAGCTCAGCTCAGCCTTCGCCTCTTGCACGATCGCCCCTGCTCTGCCATTGCCCGATCACCCGATCGGCGATCGCCGATGACAAGGGCGAGTCGAAGTAATGGATTTCTACAAGTTGCTCGGTCTGAATCGAGCCGCCTCGGTCGATGACGTCGAGCGAGCCTATCGGCGTCTGGCCCGCCGGTATCATCCCGGCATCAATCCGGGGGATCGCGTCGCCGAGGACATGTATCGGCAGATCCAGGAAGCGTACGAAGTACTGGCCGACACGCAGCGGCGGCAGGCGTACGACAACGGCGGCGTGCGGCCGGCCGTGGCGCAGGTCGCAGCGACGGTGTCGTTCGAGGGGTTTGATTTTTCCGCGCCGGCGGAAGGACGGTTGGCGGCGACGTTTTCCGAGTTGTTCGCCGACGTGTTCCAGGACGCCGCGCGTGAGGCGATCACGCCGTCGCGCGGCGCCGATCTTGCCGTCAACGCGCAGGTGTCGTTTCTGGACGCCGCGCTCGGCGGCAGCACGGCGTTATCGATCACGCGGCTCGATCGGTGCCCGTCCTGTCTGGGCGACGGCCGGGTCTCGCGATCGCCGGTGGTCTGTCCGGCGTGCGGGGGCCAGGGCTCGCGGCGCTGGGCGCGCGGCCACATGGTGTTCACCGGCGTCTGCGAAACCTGCGACGGCGAGGGCCACCTGACCGCGCAGCCGTGCCGCATCTGCGGCGCGTCCGGCGTCGCGCCACGGCACGAGGTCGTGACCGTTGGGATTCCGGCAGGGATCGAGTCCGGCGCGCGAATCGCCATGCCAGGCCACGGTCACGCCGGCGCGCGTGGTGGGCAGGCGGGCGATCTCTACATCACCGTGGAAGTCACGCCCCATCCGCATTTTTCTCGGCAGGGACGCGACCTCCACGTCACCCTGCCGGTCGCCGTGCACGAGGCGGCGCTGGGCGCCAAAGTCGACGTGCCGACGCTGGGCGACCGGGTCAAACTGAAGATTCCGCCGGGCACCGGGTCCGGCGCCCGACTGCGCGTGCCGGCGCGCGGGTTGCCGGGCGATCCCGCCGGAGACTTGGTGGTCGACGTGCAGATCGTGCTGCCGCCGATCAAAGACGAGCGATCCAGGGAGCTGCTGCGCGAGTTCGGGCAGCTCAACACGGTGGACGTGAGAAAGCATCTGTTTGAGTAGGCTCACGGCTCACGGCTGAAGGCTCGGAGACACCGAGCCCTGAGCCCCGAGCCGTGAGCCTGGGGAGTTCTAAGTGAAACGCACCACTGGCCGCGGCCTCTACATGATCAGTGCGGTCGCCGCGAAGTACAACATCCATCCGCAGACGCTGCGCCTCTACGAGCGTGAAGGGCTGCTCAAGCCGTCGCGCACCGAGGGCAACACCCGTCTGTACTCGGAAGACGATCTCAAGGAGCTCGAGACGATCCTCGCGCTCACCCGCGACCTCGGCGTCAATCTCGCCGGCGTCGAGATCATCCTCAACATGCGCCGCAAGATGGAGCGCATGCAGAGCGAAGTCAACGAGTTCATGCAGTACGTCAAGCAGGAACTCGCGCGCGGGCTCGGCGACTGGGAACAACGGCTGAACACGGCGCTCGTGCCGACGACTACCGCTGACATGGGCGCGCCGAAAGTCATTGCCGGATCGCCGGATTGAGGGCATTGCCGAATTGGATTGGCCTATTGATCGATTGCCCGATTCAATGACCGATTGACGCATTGCCGGATTGACGCTTCGCGATTGGTCGATTGGCCAATCGAAAGGATTGCGTCCCAATCCAATTCGGCAACGCTCTTCAATTGGTCATTGAATCGGGCAATCGATCATTGCGCCAATCCAATCCGGCAATGCCCTCGATAAGGCAATCCGGCAATTGCCGAAGTGTTATTCTCTGTCCGTGTCCGACTGCCCGATCTGTGAAGGCACGCACTGGCGTCGCGTGGAACGCGACGGCGTCACGCGCGTCGAGCGCTGCGTGTGCTGGCAGGACACCCACACCGCGCGGCTGCTGACCGAAGCGCGGGTGCCGCCGCGCTACGCCAGGTGCGACCTCGGCAACTTCCTGCTCTACGACAACGAGAAGCTCGTCGCCGCCATCGGCCACGCGCAAAAATTTGCCGAAAGTTTTCCGGCCGTGCAGAAAGGCTTGTGCCTGATCGGCCCGCCGGGCATCGGCAAGACGCACATCGCCGTCGCCGTGCTGCGCCAGGTGATTCGCGAGAAGCAGGTCCGCGGCCTGTTCTACGACGTCCGCGATCTGCTGAAGATGATCCGCTCGACCTACAATCCGGTGGTCCGCACGGCGGAGATGGACATCCTCCGCCCGGTGATGGACGCCGAGCTCCTCGTGCTCGACGACCTCGGCGCCGAGAAGCCGTCTGAATGGGTCGAAGAGACGATGAATCTGATCGTCAACACGCGCTACAACGAGCGGCGGCCGACGATTTTCACGACCAACTACATCGACGTGCCGGACGAAACCGCGATGGACTCGCTCAAGGTCCGCGTCGGATTCCGGATGCACTCGCGCCTGCACGAGATGTGTGAGTTCCTCGAGTACGACGGCGGCGACTACCGCATGCTCCCCGCCAACGGCGGCGCCAGCGACCTGTTCACGATGTGGAAAAAGAAGGGCGGCCGCACGCTTCCCGCGCGCGCCCACGGGCCGATGCGCGCGCAGATCAGGGATCCCAAGGCGAGGCCGGATCTGAGCGACCCGCGCGACCTCAAGTGGCCCGGCGGCAAAGCGGGACACAAGTAGGGCTCAGGGCTCACGGCTCAGGGCTCGGCGAACCCCGCACGGCGCACGTCGCATCGCGCACTGAGCACGTTTATGTTGGGCCTCTACCTCCACATCCCGTTCTGCCAGGCGATCTGTTCGTACTGCAACTTCAATCGTGGC
>DASUGM010000170.1:0-3232 GCA_036274055.1 Vicinamibacterales bacterium
TGACCACCGCGATCACGCTACCGGGTATCGCGTCATCCCTCCGGGCCGGCCAGCGCAATCACCTGGCGCGGTTGCTGCTGCGGCGGGGCGAGCCAGCGCCGGCGCTGGCACAGCTCGAACTGGCGCTGGTCGAAGGCCTCAACAGCGATCAAGAGTTCGAAACGCTCCAGTGGTTGTCCGTGGCGCAGGCGGCGCTCGGGCGCAAAGAGGCGTCGGCGGCGACGCTGTCCCGGCTGGAAGCGCGTGCCACGGCGCTCGTCGGCCAGCGCGAAGCGCGGCGCATCGACTGGGCGCGCGGCGAGATCGCGCTCGCGGCCGGCGACGCCGTCACCGCTGCGGCGGCGTTGATGGCAGCGCAGCGGGCGCTGCCTCTCCACGGCCCGGTGCTCGGCCCGCCCGGGCCGCATACGTCGCTGCTCTACTCAGCCGCCATCGCCGCGATCAAGGCCGGACGGGACGGGGACGCTGCCGCTCTCCTCGATCGGCTGCAGCAAGGCTACGAGCGCGTCTACGACATGGACGCGTACGCGCGCAGTTTCTACGTGCGCGCCCAGATTCACGAACGCGCCGGCGACGCCGCCAAGGCCCGCGACCAATACGCGCGGTTCCTCGCGCTGTGGCGCGACGGCGATCAGGAACGCGGCTGGGTTGCCGACGCGGTCAAGAAGACCGCTGCGAGGTGACGTGGCCTCGCCGGCTCAAGAGCACACATGAAGGAGTGGAAGGAATGAAGGAGCATGAAGGAGATCTGGTTTTCGAAAAACCCGAGAACTCCTTCATGCTCCTTCACACCTTCTAATCCTTCATGTGTGCTTTTTGACTACTGCCCGCCCCGCCCGCGTCCGCCCTTGCGCGCGGCGACGGCCGCGTCGAAATCCGCCTGGCTGAGATAGGTCACGTCCACCCACGCGTGCGCCATTTCGTCGACGGTGCGATCGCCCCAGCCGACCCACTGACGCGGGTCGGGGTTGTTCGGATTCTTGTCCGTGTTGTCGTGCCACGCGGTGAACACCAGCACCGTGCCTTTCGGCAGCAGCGGCTTGGTGCTGTCGGCGTAGATGTAGTTGACGTGCCAGTTCCACTGGAAGTTGTTGACCGCGCTCAAAACTTCCTTGCGGCCGTCGGGATAGATCGCCTCCACAGACATCGCCTTGCCGCGCATGTGCATGTGCGGCTGGAAATTCTCAATCCGCGCCGGGGCCTGCATGACGTAGAAGTTCTGCGTCATCGCCACCGAGTTCGGCGCGATGTCGAGTTCCGAGCCGCGGCTGACGTCGAACATCCGCAAGACGGTGCGGTTCTTCGGCGTCACGCCCTTGGGATAAAAATAAATCCCGAGCTCGACTTCGCTGTCCTTGATCTCCTCGCCGATCGCGAACATGTGGATTTCCCAGCGGATCTTCGAGCCCGGCAGCATCAGCTTGCCGGCGTCTTCCGGAAAAATCTCGCCGGTCTTGCCGACCGCCCATTCCATGAACAGCCCGGCGTTGGTCTGGACGTCGTGCGCTTCGTGCGCGAGGCCGGTAATCCCGCCGCCTTCATCCTGCAGCAGCGTCGTCAGCACGTGATGGACGACTTTCCGGCCCTGCGGATGCTTCGGCTTGATCTCGATGGCGCGCACCCAGCGCGCTTCGGTCAGCGGCACGTCGGTGGTCGGCCGCAGCCACTTGTCCTGCGTGCGCGGCGCCAACGTGTACGGTGGCGAGGTGATGACGAGATCCGGCGGGCCGTACCGCGCGGCGAACTGCCAGCCCCTGGGATCCGGATACGTCTTGGGCGGCGGCATGTCCTTCGGATCGCCCATCGGCGATCCGCCGTCCACCCAGCGGACGATGCTGTCGATCTGCGCGTCGGAGAGGCTGCGATCGTTCTGGAATTCACGGATGCCGATGTTCTTGTCGATGTGCCACGGCGGCATCAGCCGCGCCGACACCTTGTTCTTGATGCTGCGCGCGAACTTGCGCGCGTCGTCGTAGGTAATCAGCGGCATCGGCGCGATCGAGCCGATCTGGTGGCAGACCTGACATTTCTCCTGCAGAATCGGCGCGACGTCTTTTGCGAACGTCGGCGGCGCGGTCGCGGTCGCCGATACCGCCGGGCCCGACTGTGCCGCGGTGACGAGCGCTGCGGCGGTCGCGAACATCAGCACGCTGGCGACGACGGTCATCTTCAGTCTCATGATGCCGCTCCTCGATGTGGGCGCAACTACTTCACGCTGACTTTCACGAAACCGTTGGTCCAGCAGCACTGCGCGTGCCCGGCGTTGGCGACGCCGGAGATATCGGTGGCGCGCACGCGCAGGATGTAGTCTCCGGGCGCGCTGAACGCGACGCTCGTGGTCGCCTGGCCGCCAGCGGCGGCGGCGCGGCCGGTCGCGGGCGTGAACGTCACTTTTCCCGGACCTTGATGCTTGAAATACGCGAGCGTCACGAGCGGCGCTGCCGCGGCGGCGCCCGCACGGCCAGCCGCGGCGGGTCCCTTGCCGTCGTCGCTCGCCCACACCGTCAGCGCGAGCGGCTGCGACGTCGTCGCAGGCAACGGACCGGCGGTGCTGCCGCCGGGGCCGCGCGCTTCGGGCCCGTCGGCGGCGAATTTCACGACCGGCGGCGTGTTGCCGTAGCCGGCCTCGCCTTCGAGCGCATCGATCTGCCAGTTCGGATGCATCTTGGCGGGAATCGCGTAGGTCTCGCCGCGCACGCGCAGCGTCCACACAAGTTCGCCGGTAAAGGTCGCAGGCACTTTCACCGCGAACACGCCCCAGTTACGGCGCGGCTGGAACTCGGTCGGCTGGCCCTGATTCTCCGGGCCCGGCGCGATGAAGTTGTCCTTGCCGATCGGGATCTCGACGACTTCCGTCGCGTTGCGGTTGAGGTAGCCGAACGAGAAACTGATGCTGCCGTCGGGGTTTCGATACCAGCCTTCGTAAGCGGGTGTGACGTCCTGCCCCGACGTCTTCGCCGACGCAAACGGCAACTGCGCTCGGACCGGCATCCACAGGCCGAAGAGCCCGGCGGCTAAACACGTCAACGCCACGACGCGAATCCTGGGCACGGCTTGGATAATGCCGCGGAGTATACATCCATCGAGCGATGGGCGATCGGGTGATCGGGCCATGGCAGAGCATGGGCGATCGCGCCATCAGGCGAAGGCTTTCACTGAGCGCGCAGCCGGCGCGCGTCACGATCTCAGGAAATCGGTCAATCCGTCGATCGGTCAATCAGTCGATCGGTCA
>DASUGM010000171.1:0-8537 GCA_036274055.1 Vicinamibacterales bacterium
GATGACGATGAACTCCCGGCCGCTGCGCGCCCGGTAGATCATCGGCGTCCCGGACGTCCGTCGCGGCAGGTCGTGCTTCCACACCTCCCGCCCTGACGAACGGTCGAATGCGTAAATCGCCGTATCGCCGCCGCCGCCGAACACCAACCCGCCGCGGGTAACGATGACCCCGGGCGCCCCGGCAATGCCGAGCCGCTCGGGCAGCTTGACGTCCTTCAACAGGGGATGCGCCCGCAACGCGGGCGTATCCCCGAACGGCACACGCCACGCGATCTCGCCCCGAACCAGGCTGATCGCCACCAACTCGCCATAGGGCGGTTTGACCAGGGGCAGCGCCGGCAGCCGCCCGGTCGTCTCTCCGACGCCGCCGGGCGAAGTCGGGAAGAACGTGGTGTTGCCGCCGGAGTCGCCGACGAACTCGGCATCGACTTCCTTCGCGCGCGGGTTGGTGTCGGATCGATCCGCCTGGCGAATCCGGATGAGCGCCGGCTGATTGCTGGTTTTCACATACAGCATCGCGTTTTCCGGATCGAACGCGCCGCCACCCCAGTTCGCGCCGCCGATGACACCCGGCCGGGTGAGCACGCCTCGGGTGTCCGGCGGCGTGTACATCGGTCCGATATTCATCAGTTTCATCGCCGCCTGCGCCTGCGCCTTGAGCGCCGGCGTCACATCGAACGCGTCGTCGAGCGTGACGCCCTGCGGCGTCAGCGCCCCCGGTTTCGTCGGGAACGGCTGCGTCGGTGAAGCCTTCTCACCTTCGATCTCGCTCGGCGGCACCGGCTTCTCTTCGATCGGCCACAGTGGCGTTCCGGTGACACGATCAAACACGAACGCGAACCCCTGCTTGGTCAACTGCACGACCGCGTCGACGCGCTTGCCTTCGATCGTCATCGACACCAGAATCGGCGCCGCCGGCGGATCGTAGTCCCACAGCCCGTGATGGGTAATCTGAAAGTGCCACTTGTAGGCGCCGGTCGCCGCATCGACGCAGACGATCGACTCGCCGAAGACGTTCGCGCCAGGACGATTGACGCCGTAGTAGTCGTTGCTCGGCGTGCTGACCGGCAGATACAGCAGGCCGCGCTCGGCGTCGAGCGACATCGGCGCCCAGACGTTGGTGTGTCCGGTCGTCTTCCATGACTCGTTCCCCCAGGTGTCCGCGAACTTGTCAGTCGCCGACATCGGCATCGTCCGGAACGTCCAAGCCAGCTTGCCGGTCCGCGCGTCGAACGCACGCACATCTCCAGGCGGATCGTTCTTGTACACCAGCCGGTCGCCGACGCCATTGCCGACGATGACCAGGTCTTTGTAGACAACCGGCGGCGAGGTGTTGGTGTAGTGAGTCTTGTCGATCGGCCAGCGGAGGCCTTCCGACAGATCGACGACGCCGCCTTTGCCGAAGGTCGACACCGGCTCGCCGGTCCTGGCGTCGAGCGCGATCAGGCGATAGCGGCTGTTCATGAAAATCCGCAGCGCGGCGCCGTCCTTCCACGCCGCGACGCCGCGATGCACGAAGCCGGTGCCGTTCGGCGGCTGTCCGTCTTCGTAGGCTTTCGGGTCGTAGGCCCAGATTTGCTTGCCGCTCTCGGCGTCGAGCGCGACGACACGGTTGTACGGCGTGCTGACGTAGAGCACGTTGTCGATCATCAGCGGCGTGTTCTGGAAATTTCCAGGCCGGGTGTTGAACTGCTGATTCGGCTCTTCCCTGGGACTCCACTCCCACGCCACTGCCAGCTGCGTGACGTTAGCAGTGGTGATGCCGGCGAGTGTCGAATAATGCGTCGCCGCGGCGTCGCCTGCGTAGAACGGCCATTCGACCGGTGACGGCGTCTGCCGCGCGCCGACGGCGAGCGTCACCGCAACCATGATGGGAACAGAACACAACAGCGTGCGTCGTCGCATGGGAATGACTTTCGACCAGGGGCATCGTGCTGTCAAGGCATGTCACAATGCCGGGCCATGACCTACCGCTTCGGCCCGTATATGGCCGATCGGACTGCGTATCGGGTGTTCGAGGGCGATCGGACAGTCGAACTGACGCCGAAGCTGCTCGACCTGCTGTTCTACCTGCTCGAACGTCCGGCGACGCTGGTCACCAAGGAAGCATTGCTCGATGGCGTGTGGCCCGACGCCAACGTCACCGACAACGCGCTCGCCCAGGCGATCTCAGAGCTCCGTGATGCGCTCGGCGACGTGCCGTCGGCGCCGACCTACATCCGCACGGTCGCGCGCCGCGGCTATCGCTTTGTCGCGCCGGTCGAAGCCGTCGGGCCGACGGCGGCGGCCGCGATGGCCGCGCCGGCGGCCGGTCTCGCGGCCACTACGGATGGCGAGGACGCGGCGATCGCGGTCCTGGACTTCAGCAACGTCACCGGGGACGCCGATGTCGCCTGGCTCTCGGCCGGCATCGCCGAGACCGTGACCAGCGATCTCACGGCGCTCGGGCATTTCCGCGTTATCGATCGCTGGCGGGTGGTCCAGGCGGCGCGCGCCGGCGCCGCGTCGATTCGCGACATCGGCGCGTCGCTCGGCGTCAATCTCGTCGTCACCGGCAGCTTTCAGCGCAGCGGAGCGAGCCTGCGGATTACCGCGCGGGTCGTCAATCTCGCCAGCGGCGACGCCATCGCCGACGCGAAGGTCGATGGCCGGCTGGCGGACGTGTTCACGCTGCAGGACGGCATCGTCTCGACGTTTGCGCGCGCGCTTGGCGTCCCCGGCGCGGGGCGCCCCCCGGTGCGCGAGACGTCGAGCCTCGACGCGTTTCGCGCCTACACCGAAGGCTGGATGAAGATCGAGAGCCTCGACACCGATCTCGTCCACGCCTCGATCGCCGACTTCGAACGCGCGATTCGCGCCGACTCCGGATTCGCCATGGCGTACACCGGCCTGGCCAACGCGCAATTCGTCGCCCACGAAATGACGCGCGTGTCGATACAGCCGGACGTGGCGGCGCTGGCTGCCGGAATCGAGCACGCGCGAAGGGCCGTGGCGCTGGACGATCAGCTGGCCGAAGCGCATGCGACGCTCTCGTTCTTGCTCGTCAGCGCGCTCCAGTTCGACGAGGCCCGGGCTGCGGCGCAACGCGCGGTGACGCTCGAGCCCGAGAGCTGGCGGCATCAGTACCGGCTGGGCCATGCGCGCTGGGGAGCGGCAAGGCTGCGCGCGCTGGCGCGCTCGCTGGCGCTCTACCCGCAGTTTTCCTACGCGCAGTTCGAGAGCGCGATGGTGCACGTCGCTCGCGGACAGCTCGATATCGCCGAGCAGCTCGCGCGCCTCGGCATGGGCGAGCAGGATCGTCAGGCGCAGCCGGGCAATCGATTCCCCGCGGTCGGATTTCATTGGCTGCTCGGTGCGATTGAAATGCAGGGCGGGCGTTTCGGTCCGGCGGTCGAACAGTTCGAACGCGAACTGGCGCTCGTCGATCGGCGGCGCTTGTACGGGCCTGAGTACGGCGCGGTGACACTCGTCTCGCGCGGGCACGCCGAGCTCGGACTCAATCGACCCGACGTGGCGCGGGCGTCGTTCCAGCGGGCGCGAACTTACATCCCGGGCTATGCCCGTGCATTCGTCGGCGAGGCGGCGGCTGAGGCCAGGCTCGGCAACCGGGAGGCCGAAGCCGCCGCCTGGAGCGAAGCCGCCGCCGCGCGCGCGTCTCTCGAGAAGACTGATCGCCCCCACGACGCGCTCTATGCGCTGGCTTGCGAGGCGGCGCTGCGAGGTGACCCCAAGCGGTCGGTCGCGACGCTCGAGGACCTGCTTTCGAGCCTGCCAGCCTGCTACGTGGCCTGGACTCTGCCGATCGAGCCGTGTTTCCGCGTGATGCGCGGCGAGACCGCGTTTTCCGCACTTTTGGGTCGTTTGGCCCAGCGGGCGGAGTGAAAAAGGAGTTCGGGTGGCCTTTATGCACCCAACATGCATAAAGGCCACCCGAACTCCTTTTTCAGACCCGCTCAGGACATTCATAACTGCCCCCGCTATCGTCGCGGGTGACGGAGATACCGATGGCTACCGGCACCTATCGGACCACCCTCGCCACCCGCGGGCTGCAGCCGTTCTTGTGGACGCAGTTTCTCGGCGCGTTCAACGACAACCTCTACAAGATCGTCGTCTCGTTCTACGCCATCCGCGCGCTCGGGCCCGTGAACGGCATGTCGGTCGCCGCGGCAGTGTTCGTCGCGCCGTTTCTGCTCTTCTCGGGCTACGCCGGTCACCTCGCCGACGTGCGCAGCAAGCGCAGCGTCCTGGTGTGGACCAAAGGGCTCGAGATCGCCGCGATGCTTCTCGCCCTGCCGGCGCTCGTCACTGGCCGGCTGGATTTGCAGCTCGCGGTGCTGTTCCTGATGGCGACGCAAGCGACGTTCTTCAGTCCGGCGAAATACGGCATCGTCCCCGAGATCGCGGCCGACAGCGACATCTCGCGCGTCAACGGCCTGCTCGAGATGAGCACCTTTGCCGCGATCGTCCTGGGCACCGCCGCCGGCGGCGCGATGTTCCAGGCTTGGCACGATCAGCCGATCGTGGTCGCAGCCGTGCTGATCGCGATTGCGATCGCCGGCACGCTGACGAGCCTCTGGATTCCGACGGTGCCTCCGGCACGGCCGGCGCAGCGCTTCAACGTCAATCCGTTCGGTGAGATCGGCGCCGGCCTGGCCCGCCTGCTGCCCGATCGCACGCTGTGGATGACCGTCGTTGGCTTGTCGTATTTCTGGTTCCTCGGCGCGCTGCTGCAGCAGGCACTGATACCGTGGGGCCAGGGCGCGTTCGGCATCGGCGAAGCGGCGGCCGCGCGGTTCTACACGTTTCTCGCCATCGGCATCGGGCTGGGCAGCCTGCTCGCCGGCCGGCTCTCTGGCGACAAAGTGGAGCTGGGTCTCGTGCCGATCGGCGGATTCGGTCTGGGCATCTTCAGCCTGCTGCTGGTCTGGACGACATCGTCGTATTGGCTGGCCGCGGCCGTGCTGCTGATGCTCGGTGCCTCAGGCGGCTTTTTCGCGGTGCCTCTCAACGCGCTGCTTCAGCAGCGCCCGCGCGATGACGAAAAAGGGCGGGTGCTGGGCACCAATAACCTGATCAACACGATCGGGATTCTTCTCGCCGCCGCCGCGTTCTGGTTCACGGGCACCTACCTCGCGTGGCCGCTCGATCGCGTGCTGATCGCGGCCGCCGTGTTGACGCTGGTCGCGAGCAGCTACGCGCTGGCGACGCTGCCCGATTTCTTCATGCGCTTCGTGCTCTGGTCGCTGACACACACGCTCTATCGCATCACCATCGTCGGCCAGCCCAACATCCCGCGCCGCGGGCCGGCGCTGCTTGTCGTCAACCACGTCTCGATGATCGATGGCGCGCTGGTCGGCGCCTCATTGCAGCGATTCGTCCGCTTCCTCGTGTATGGCCCCTATTTCCGCCTGCCGGTCATCCACTGGCTGATGCGGCAGATGCGGGCGATCCCGATCACCGCCGGCAACAAGCGCGAGATCGTCGAGGCCATCGCGCACGCGCGCGCCGAACTCCAGGCCGGCCATGTCGTCTGCATCTTCGCGGAGGGCGCGGTCAGCCGCACCGGCAACCTGCTGCCGTTCAAGCGCGGCTTCGAGCGGATCGTCGCTGGCCTCGAGGTGCCAATCGTGCCGGTCTATCTCGATCGGGTCTGGGGCAGTGTCTTCAGCTTCAAACGGGAACGCTTTTTCTGGAAGATGCCCGAGCAGGTGCCATACCCTGTGACCGTCGCGTTTGGCGATCCGATGCCGCCGACGTCGACGGCCGGCGAGGTGCGACAGGCGATCATGGAACTCGGCACAGACGCGATGCGGCACCGCCGCCCAGCCACGGATCTGCTCCACGTCGAGTTCATGCGCACGGCGCGCCGCAAGTGGAAGTCGCGCGCGATGGCCGACACCACCGGTCAGGACCTGACCTACGGCCGCGCGTTGATCGGCGGGCTGGCTTTTTCGCGCGTCATCGCGCGACGGACGGGGGGCGAGGAGAACGTCGCGACGCTGCTGCCCGCCTCGGTCGGCGGCGCGCTCGCGAATATCGCGATCCTCTGCGCCGGCAAGACGGTCGTGAACCTCAACTTCACGATCGGCCGGGAGGCGCTCGACGCGGCGATCGCGCAGGCCGGGATCACGACCATCCTGACCTCGAAGAAGTTCATTGAAAAACTTGAACTGCCGGCGATGCCGCAGATGGTGTTTTTTGAGGACCTCCGCAAGGAGGTCACCAGGGGCGACAAGCTGGCGGCGCTGCTGTACGCCCGCCTGGCGCCGATCTCGTGGCTGCGCCGCCGTTACGGCGCCGGCAAGACCTCGGAATCGTTGGCGACGATCATCTTTTCCAGCGGCAGCACCGGCGTGCCAAAGGGCGTGATGATCACCCACCACAACGTCCTCGCCAACGTCGATTCGCTGGCGCAGATTTTTCCGATGGACGAGCGCGACTGTTTCATCGGCGTGCTGCCGTTGTTCCACTCGTTCGGTTTCACCGGGACGTTCTGGTTCCCGCTCCTCCAGGGCGCGAGCGTCGCGTATCACCCCAATCCGATGGACGCCAAGACCGTCGGCGAGATCGCCGAGAAGTACAAGGCGACGATGCTGATCAGCACGCCGACGTTCTGCAATTCGTATCTGCGGCGGGTAAGCAAGGAGCAGTTCGCGACGTTGAAATACGCGATCGTCGGCGCCGAGAAGCTGCGCGAACCGCTGGCGACCGAGTTCCGCGAGAAATACGGGATCAGCCTGCTCGAAGGCTACGGGTCCACCGAGATGGCGCCGGTCGTCGCCGTCAACCGGCCCAACGTCGGCGGTCCCGGCGGCGGCCAGATTGGCACCAAAGCCGGATCGGTGGGCCATCCGATTCCCGGCGTCGCCGCGATGATCATCGATCGCGACACCGGCAGCGGCCCGCTGGTCGATCAGGAGGGCCTGCTGCTGGTCAAGGGCCCGAACATGATGAAGGGCTATCTCGACGCGCCCGAGAGGACGGCGGAAGTGATCCGCGACGGCTGGTACGTCACCGGCGACATCGCCAGGATCGACGAGGACGGATTCATCTTCATCACCGACCGGCTGTCGCGCTTCAGCAAGATCGGCGGCGAGATGGTGCCGCACGTGCGCATCGAAGAGGCGATCAACGCGATCATCGGCGAGGCGTGCGCGGTCGTCACCGCGGTGCCGGACCCGGCGCGCGGTGAGCGCCTGATCGCCTTCTACACCCGCGGCGACGTGCCCGCCGAGACGCTGTGGGAAAAGCTGTCGGCGACGGAGCTGCCGAAGTTGTGGATTCCGCGCCGCGACAACCTGCTGCCGATCGAGGCGATTCCGACGCTCGGCACCGGCAAGGTCGATTTGCGCCGGGTCAAGGACATGGCTATCGCTCTGACACCGACGCCACCGCAAACGACACCGTCATCAGCGCGATGAACAGCGACGGAACGATGAAGAAGTGCGTGAGCGAGATCACGAGCAGGACCAGGCAGCTGAGTGCCAACGCGCGGGCGACGCCGCGGACGAGCACGGGATCCTCGGTGCCGCGCCTGACGACCATCAGCCCGACCGCGCCGAAGGTCGCCAGCATGGTCGCAAACATCAAGCTGAAGCCGCTCTGAAAGTCCTGGATCGACCGCTCGCCGCCGCCCGGCATCGGGAAGTAGTAAGTCGTGATCAGCTCCCGAATCTGCTGTTCCGTCGCGTTGGCCGGCGCCGGCGGTCCGGCGATGTGTCCCGCCATATGGACCGCCGCGGTCAGGAACGCGACCCAGCACGCGAACTTGAAGATCCAGACCTGACGCGCCGGCATCACCGACCTCCGCCGCCCGCCGGCGCCGGTTTGCGCGGCAGCGGCTGGGCGCGATTCGCGGTCTGCCACACGAACGTCGCGACCACGGTCGCGATCTGTTTCATGTCGTCGGGCTGCACGCGATCGAGAAAGTCCATGTTCGAGTGGTGGGTGCGCGAGTTGTACTCGTAGCGCTCCTGGATGAATTGGAACGCCGGCACGCCGACGCGATCGAGGTTGGTGTGGTCGGTGCTCGTCACCGGCCGCGGCCCGAGGATCTCGACGCCAAGATCCTTCAGCGGACGAATCCACTCGCTGAAGATCGGCTTGACCGCCTCGTTGCCCTGCATCCAGACACCGCGGATCTTCCCGGTGCCGTTGTCGATGTTGTAGTAGGCAACATGTTTCGCATTCTCGGGCAGCGGCTTGCCGGGCTCGCCGAGATGACGGTTGGCGTAGTCACGTGAGCCGAGCAACCCCTGCTCCTCGCCGCCCCAGAGCGCGACGCGGACGGTGCGGCGCGGCTTGAGGCCGGTGGCATTGAGGATGCGCAGCACTTCCATCATCGCCGCCGAGCCGGCGGCGTTGTCGGTGGCGCCGGTCGCGCCGTGCCACGAATCGAAGTGCGCGCCGATCAGCACGACTTCGTCCGCGAGGTCCGTGCCCGGCAGTTCGCCAATCACGTTGAAGCCGTTGGGCTCGGTCTCGTCGCGGAACTTGACCTCGACGTCGAGCGACATTTTCACCGGGACGTTGTGCTC
>DASUGM010000172.1:0-3446 GCA_036274055.1 Vicinamibacterales bacterium
CGCTTGCGGGCTCGTCCCGGTCCAGACCGGTTCCCCGCAGAGCTGCACCGTCGCACCCTTCGGACTGCGGCCCATTTGTCCCTCGCCGATGAGCAGACACGCCGTGTCCCGCCCTTCGACCACGTGCGCGACGCGGAGCCAGGTCGCGAAGGGCAACGCACGCACCGCACGGGCCGGGAGATCCGCGAGATCGAGCGCGACGACGCCGAAGCCGCCGGCGCGAACGACGAGATCGAGCGCGCGAATCGCTTGATGCACGGCGTGCTCGATGACCGACGGCCGTGCGGACTCGACGCCGATCGACGCGCCGCGAACCCAGAGCACGCGATCGAGATCGACGCCGGCCAATGCTGCTGACACCGGATCGAACCGATCGACGGCATCGATGATCGCTACGACCTCGTCGCGCGCCGTCGCCGCCGCCAACGTCGACGCCAGCAGGCTGGTCCGGCCGCTGCCACGCGGACCGATGACTTCCGACACCTCGCCGCGGCGCCAGCCGCCGCCGAGTTGCCGATCCACGTCCGAATTTCCCGATGATGCGGATGGAAACGCGAGGCTGTCCCGCCAGGACCGGCTTACGGTCCCGTCGAGCTGTCGGGCCTGCAGCAGCGTTTCCAGCCGGCCCAATGCCGCTGACGCCATATTCGCTTTACTTTCGCTAAACGAAAATTAAGCGAAAGCAGAATCCCTGTCAAGGAAAAGGAGGTCGGGTGTCGTTTATGCAGCCGCTGTATAAACGACACCCGACCTCTAACGATAAGATCCAGCTTCCTTCGTGTCTGCCTCACCCACCAGTACGCCAGTAGACGCCGACGCGCCTCGACGCTGGCTCGATCGCGTCGCCGGCGCGCTCAGTCACCGCAACTTCCGCCTGCTGTGGATGGCCGCGCTCGGCTCGACCATCGGCACGTGGATGCAGAAATACGCGCAGGGGCTGCTCGTCTACGACCTGACTCGATCGAAGTTCTATCTCGGGATGGACGACTTCCTGAGCCAGCTGCCGATCCTGCTGTTCATGTTGATCGGCGGCGTCATCGCCGACCGCCACGATCGCCGGCGCCTGCTGACCTACTCGCAGTACGTGCAGGCGTTTTCCGCGTTCTCGCTGGCGATCGCGGTCTGGACCGGCAGCATCCACGTCTGGTTCATCTTCGCGATGTCGTTCATCTCGGGCTGTGGCCAGGCGTTCGGCGGCCCGGCGTATCAATCGATGATCCCGTCGCTGGTGCCGCGCCGTGATTTGCCGAATGCGATCGCACTCAACTCGTCGCAGTTCAACCTTTCGCGGGTGCTCGGTCCGGCCGGCGGCGCCGCGGTCCTCGCGGTGATCGGCACCGCCGCGTGTTTCGCGCTCAACGGGTTGTCGTTTTTCTTCGTCGTCATCGCCCTGTCGATGCTGACGCTGCCGCCGCACGCGCCGTCAGCGGATCGGCGCGCGATGAGCGACGAGCTGCGCAGCGGTCTGTACTACGTCCGCGACAACCGGCTGATGCTGACGCTGACGATCCTGGTCACATTGAGCACGTTCCTGGCGATGCCGATCCTGACGATGCTGCCGGCGTTCTCGGCGGAAGTGCTGACCACCGGCGGCGGCACCCACCAGACGCGGCTGTCGATGCTGATGGCGTCGCAGGGCCTCGGCGCGATCATCGGCGCGCTGTTCGTCGGCAGTCTCAGCAACCGCAAGAACCTCGGCAAGATGCTGTTGTTCGTGCAGAGCGGCCTCGGCGTGCTGATCGCCGCGTTTGCGATGTCACGCTCGCTGCCGCTCAGCCTCGGCCTGCTCTTCCTCGGCGGCATGTTCTTCATGGGGCTGTTCTCGATCAGCTTCTCGATGGTGCAGCTGATGGTGCCGGACGGCCTGCGCGGCCGCGTCGTCAGCATCTACATGGTGGCGCTGCGCGGCGGCGGCCCGATCGGCGGCCTGGTGGCCGGCGCGCTGGCCGACACCTACAGCGCCTCGAGCGTCATGGCGGTCAACGGCGTGCTGCTGGCGGTGATTTCGGCGTCGATCCTGATCTTCAAACGCGGCAGCGCGCTGACCGCGTCGACGCAGGCCGACGTCGGCTAGCGGCTTACGGCAGCACGCGATCGGTGTACCCGAACGCGCGCACGACGCTCTGCAGTAAGCTCTGACACTTGTTCGACACCAGCCTGGGCCTTGTGGCCGTGGCCGTGCTCGCCGGCGCCATCGCCGGTGTTTCCGGGTTTGGGATCGGCAGCCTGCTGACTCCGGCGCTGATGTTCTCGATGCCCGCCGCCGAAGCCGTGGCGATTCTCGCGCTTCCGCACGCGTGGGTGACAACGGTGCGGTGGCTGAAATTGCGGCGCGAGATTCACTGGCCGACGTTCAGGCAATTCGGACTGGCCAGCGCTCTCGGCGGCCTCGCCGGCGCGGCGCTGCAGTCGCAACTCGGCAGTCCGGCGCTGACGATCATTCTCGCGGTGCTGTTGCTAATCGCCGGAATCACCGAAGTACTGCAGCGGCCGATTCCGCTGCCGCGGACGCCGGTGTGGAGACTGATCGGCGGCCTGCTCTCCGGCGGGTTCGGCGGTCTGGTCGGAAATCAAGGCGGGATTCGCGCCGCCGCGCTGCTGGGGTTTCGACTGACGCCACGGCAAATCGTCGCGACGGCCACGGCGTCGGCGCTGTTGGTGGATGCCGCGAGAGTCCCCGTGTACCTGGCGACGCACCGCGCCGCCATCGCGGCGCGCATCGGACTCGCCGTCACGATCGCGATCGGCGCCACCGCCGGCACATTTGTCGGCGTGCCACTCCTGCGCCGGATCCCGCCGCCGACCTATCGACGGCTGGTCGGCGCGTTACTTATTGGTCTTGGCGTTGTGCTTCTGACTCAGCTCGCCGTAAGCCGTAAGCCGTAAGCCGTAAGCCGTAAGCCGTAACGCCTACGCCGCGATCCAGTAGATCCCCAGCGCTACCGACGCCAGCGCGACGACGACCGCCGATGACTTCCCCACCGCTTCGATCGCGCCGATCCTCAGCACGCGCGCGAGCACGACGCCGAACAGCGACATCGACCCGAGAATCCCGACACCGAAGAGAATGATCAGCAACAACAGCGTCGGCAGCGACAGCGCCTGCGCGGAGGCGCCGAACGGCTGCAACAGCATCAGCATGCGCAGGCTGCTGACCGCGAAGACCGCGCCCATCAGAGTGGGCACGCTCGAATGGCCGTGCGGATGGCGCGCGTCGGCGGAGAGATGGATGTGCCAGTTCGGCCGGCCGACGGATTCGACGTGGACGTGGCTGAAGGCGCGGCCCGAGGCGACGCTCCAGAGGCCAAACCCGCCGAGCGCGATCAGCAGGGCGCCGCCCAGGTTCTCCGCGCCCGACTCGACGGCGGCCGGAACGATCAGGCCGAACAGGACCGCGATTGACGCGCCGAGCGCCAGGACGACCGTGTGACCGAGCGCGAACCCGA
>DASUGM010000173.1:0-6134 GCA_036274055.1 Vicinamibacterales bacterium
GTTCCAGGTCCACGATGTTGTCGTAGCTGACCGCCGCGGCCGAGGCCGTGGTGATCGCCGACGATGTCGCCGCGGTGATCAGGCCGTTCGGCTGCGAGTTGCCCGTGCCGACGGTCGCGTGACGGTTCTGGATGCGGGCCAGACGCTCGCCCAAGATCGCGCCGATGCGCGCCACGGCGCCCACGGCGTTGTCCTGAATGAACTCGACCGACATCGGCACCTTCTTCGAGCTGTAGGTGTAGGCGTCGAGCACGAGCTGATCCAGCGTCGGCGTCAGGTTGTTCGTTTCCTGCACCGACTCCCCGATGAGCACGCCTTCGTTGGCCGTGTCGTTCATCGTCGGGAACGGCAGCGCCGCGCCCGTGGTCGTGCGGACCACGCTCGAGGTCGTCAGCATCCCGCCGAAGGCCAGACGTGCGACTTCGAGTTCACGCATTAGCTCATCGGGCACCAGGAAGTGTCCGCCGTTGTCGGGCGAGATCACGTCCACGCCGAGGTACCGCTTCTCCCACGCATCGCGCCGATCGCCGCGAATCGCGGGCAGCGGCTGTTCCGCCAGGCGGATCGTGATCGACCGCTGTTCAGGGCTGATGCCGAGCTTCTTCGCCGCCTCATTGTGACGCTGGGTCCGCACGTCGGATCCGCCGAGCATCCACGCCTGAATCGCCGCGGCGCGGTCTTCGTCGGTGATCTTCACGGTGGCGTTCTGGCTGGCGCGGGTGTCGTTCGGCTGGGTGTGCGCGGCGCGGCGGCCCTGGCCCTCTTCGAGGGAGGCGACGGCCTGCAGCCGCTTCTCGGTGGCCAGCAACCGATTGCGGTCGTTGTCCATCGCGTCAAACTGGCCTTCCTCTTCGGCGGTCAGTTCGCGGGCTTCGGTCTTGGCCTTCTCCAACATCGCGCGCATGTCGGCGCCGATCTTGTTGGCCTTCTCACGGACTTCGTTGACTTCGAGCATGTCGCCCTCTCGGTGGCCCGATGGGCGTACGCGAAACGGGCGCCGCCTACACGGGCGATGTGAATCGCCGGGTAAGCCGCGCCCTCGACAGGACGTGCGCTTGCCGTTGTAGCGGGGCGGCGGCGCTCGACAGCGCACGCCTGACCCCCGCTTTGGTTACGGTCTAGTGTGGAACTCGATCGCGGTGGTGTCTATTTGATGCTACAAAACTCGCGATGGCCTCGCGCACGATCCCGTGGACCGACACGCCCCGCCGGATCGCCAAGCGGGCGATCGAGTCGAAGTGGCTCTGCGGCACCCGCGAGGTGATCGGGTGCGTCGGCTCGAGCGACAACGCCGGACGGCCGCGGCGCTTAGGGATCACCGCGTCAAATCCTCGCCATCCGTTGACGCATGGCCATCGACGGACGGTAGTCGCGTGACGCCGGCCCGACTCTGATCGTGGTTTGCGGATAGGCCGGCCACCCCACGATCGACACTTCGCTGGTCATCATGTCGAGCACGTCACGGTGCGGTAAACCGTCTTGCAAGAACCATTCGTCGTCGAGCGCCGAGAACGCGAAGGACATCCCAGAGACGTCGCCGCGCTGCACGGATTCGACGTGCCGATCGGCCCAGCGCGGCGGATCGATCGCCACGGCCAGTCCCTTCGTCTCCTTCCGAACCGCCAAGGTACCGGCCTCGATCCGTCCGATCACTTCGGACGGTTCGTGACTCCAGAGCGCACGGAGATCAGTGGCTTCGCGCAAGGTGCGATCGACCGACTGCGGCCGGATGCGCTCGACGAAGCCGCCGAGATCAACCGACCAGACATTAAACACGATCGCCGTGCCGGTCAGTTCCCGCGGGGACGGTTCCGCCCGCAGATGTGCGGACGTCAGTCGGCCCGGACGCGGGTCGATGTCGTACCGCAGTTCGTCGCGATGTTTCGCGCAATAGGCCACGCCGGTGCGGAGCATCACCGCATCGCCGCGGCAGATCGAACAGGCGTCAAACTCCTTGGCCGCCCACCGCTGCACGCGTTGCGCCATCGAGCGCACTTCGATCGGCCGTTCGTAGGCTTCGACGGTACTGACGTCGCCGCGCCGAATGACATGCTGCAGAATCGCGCGCTCGATCACGACGCCCTCCCACTCCGGCGCCCGAGCGCCTGGCTGAAGATCCGATCCGCCACCGCGTCGGGCCGATCGCGTTCCCACTGCTGGAGCCGCTTGTCAAGCACCGCCGAGAACTCTTCCACTGGATCGGTGGCCAGGACGACGTCCAGATCGCGCAGGGACGATGCGACGTACTCCGCGGCCAGGCCGTCCGCGATCACGGCCGGATCGTCTGGGTCGCCGGTCGCCGCCAGATGTACCCGCAGCGCCGGTACCAAGGCCGACGCGAGCAGATCCCGGTGATCGTCGTAGAACTGTCCGATCGCAGTCCTGAGCTTCGACGGGGACGCTTGGGCCCGTCGCAGGCGATCCGTCTCCCGTCCGACCATGCGCCGCATGACATCGGCCACCAGCGCCCGGCTGGCCGTGAGGACCGCGGCGGTCATCGCCGCCTGCGCCTCGTGCTGGACGGTGAGCTGCTGCTTCAGCGTATGGGCGTGGGCTTCGGTGACGCGGTGGGCCTCCAGTTGCTCCACCGCGAGCCGTTTGGCGGTCTCGGCTGCGGCCTCTGCCGCCGACTTCGCCAGGATCGCGTCGGCCGTTCGGCTTTCTTCCGCCGCGAGCGCCGATGTCTCGGCCGCCAGCGCGGTCGCCGCGTCGGCCGCACGTTCGTCTGCGGCGATCAGCGCATTCTCGGCCGCCTGCCGTTTTTGCTGTTCGTCTTCCAGGGCTGTCCGCGCCTCAGTCAGCGCCGCCTCTGCGGCGGATCGCGCCGTCTCAGCAGCGGCCAGAGACGCGTGCAACGTCTCGATCTGGGCCGTCAGCGTGATCGCGTTCTCGGCGGCCTCATCACGGTCACGTCGGGCCACGTCGCGCGTACTCTCCGCCATCTCCAGCCGCGCCGTCAGCGCAACCTGATCCGACAGCGCCTCCGCTGCCCGCTGGGTGGCGCGGAGTGCCTCAGCGGCGAGCGTCTCGGCCTTGGCGATGGCGTCGGCCTTGTCCGTCGTCGCCGCCTGCGCGCGGGCGTCGGCGTCCGCCGCTAACCGTCGCGCCTCTTCGGCTGCGGCCGTCATCGTCTCGACGGTCTCGGCCGCCTGTGTCACTAACGCCTCAGCCGTACGCGCCTCACGCGTAAGTGCATCCACCAATGCCTGCGCCTCGGCCGATCGCGTCACGGCGTCGGCCTGCGCCGCCTGCACGTCGCGCAGCGCCAATGTGACTTCGGCCACTTCGGCAGATTTCTCCTCTAGGCTCGCGCGTAAGGCGTCCGCGTCTGCGGCAGCGGCCGTCGCCGTCGCGGCGATCGCGTCCCGTTCGGACGTCAACGCCGCGATCGCGGCGTTCGCCGTATCTCGTTCGGTGGTCAACGCGGTACGCTCTCCAAGGAACGTCGCCTGTTCCGCTGCCCGCTCGCGCTGTTCTTTCGCCAGCGCCTCCGCCAGATCGGTCGCCTCTTTCCGAATCGTCTCGGCTTCATGCGCCAACCGGCTGGCCAGCGTCGTCTGCGCATCCAGGTGCGACCGCAAACCCGTCAGCGTGTCCGCGTGCGCCGTGCCCGTCGCCTCAGCCGCAGCGAGTTGCGCCCGTAGCACGCTCGCCTGTTCGGCCGCGTCACGCGCCGCCTGTTCCGCCCTCGTCGCACGATCGTCGGCGGCAGCGGTGTCGCTGGCGGACGGCGGCGCGGGCGGTGCGGTCTTGCCTTGGATGTTCGCGTCGGCGAGCGCCTGGATCTTGTCCTTGGGCACCATCGTGCTGTTCACGAGATAGAGCTGACCCTGCCCGCTCGGCTGCGGATTCATGTCCTCCAATTCGAGGACCATGTCGGCGTTGTAGACGCCCCGATCAAGCAGCGCGGAATACAACGCCGTCCGCGCCGCCGCATCACCGCGGAGAAACGCCTTGTCGTTGTGCTTGAAGAATTGCTGCGACCACTCCAACTCGGGGATCAGTTTGGCTTGGAGTTCCTGTTCCCAGAGCGTCACCCAGTTCAAGAGACAGCCCTTGTAGTACTCCAGATCCTGCTGCTCGATGTTGTTGTTCGTGGAGCGTTCGAGCGACTTCAACTTGTGGAGCGGCATGTTGAAGAACCGCGCCACTTCCTCCACCTGTTTCGTCCGGGTCGCGTCCATCTGCGCTTTGTCCGGCTCGACGCCCGTCTTCTCGAGCTTCATGCCGCCCCAGAGCGCGATCAGTTGATGCGCCGCTTCCGGCCCGCCCACCATCTGCTCGAGAATCGCCTTGGCGCGCCCGGCTTCTTCTTCGTCCCACGGCTGATCGCTGGTGAGGATGCCGCCGTACTGCAGGCCGTTGCCGAAGAATGACGCGCTGAAACTCTCAGCCGCGAGCGCCAGCCCAATGGCCTGCCGCGCGAATGTGATCAGCGGATACGCGTTGATCCCGTCGTAGCCCAACCCTTGCAGGTGGATCACGTCGCGATCCGGCAGGATCTCGGTACCGTCCACCCGCCACTGCAACGGGCCGTTCTTCTCGCGGATCGCCTCGATGCGATGTGGTTCAATCAACCACAAGGCCGCCGGCCGCCCCATGCCGTCGCGCTCGATTTCCGCGAAGCCGCCCTTGCACGTCAAGGCGTGCGCGGTGATCGTGCGCCGAAAGACCATTGTGGTCTGCTCAGGGTTCGGCCGAAACTTGAGCAACTTGTAGGTCTTTGACGCGGTGTGCTGCTCACTGCCGCCATCTTTGTCGCGTTTCAGCAGATTCAGCGGCAACTTGGCCACGTCTGAGCTGATCTGATTGACCGCGTCGTAGACGGCCGAAAACGTGAACGCCAACTCCGGCGTCACCACGATCCCCGCTTGCGTCTTCGCGCCGATCGCGCCGGAGTACTTGGCGATGATCTTGTCGTCCGTCCAACTCGACAACGGCCCCAGCCACGATGAGCGGCGATCGTGCAGGCGCGCAAGAACACCCATTACCAGACCTCCGAGACGTCGATACCTTCAAGAGCCGCCGCGATGACCGCGCTGTGTGCGTCACGAGCCGCTTGATGCGCTTGGTCCCGCGCCTGTTCGGCATCGGCAATTTGCGTGCGGAGTTCACGGTATTTCACGTCGGCAGCCTTGCGCGCCTGCACGGCCGCGCGGTACGCCTCGATCGCCGCGTCCAATTTCTCGCTCGCCATCAGCGCCCACCCTTCCGATCCACAAAGGCCGGACGCGTCGGCAAGGCGTACCAGACCAGCACGATGCCCGGCACGACCCACGACGCCGGCCGAAACCAGTCCCAGCAGCCGACGGCGATCAGGAGAAGGCCCAGGCCGACTGTGGCATCCCCGGCATCCAAGCGTTTCCACGCGGTTCGGACTCGCGTCCACACGTTCGCCATCTCAGTGTCTCCGGTTGATCACAAATCCGCCGACCGTGCCCTGGTGCCGATCCGGCACGCCGGCCAGCATTGCCAGCCCTTCAAGCAGCCCCACGACGCCGTCGATGTGCTTGCCGGCCTTCTTCGGGCGTACCGGACGGATCCGGCCGGCGTCGTCGGTCTTCACCGCGACGTGCTCGATGTGATTGCGCAGCACGCGGTGCGCGCCATGACTGACCCGCTTCGCTTTGATCAGCGCCTCGAGCACATGGCACGGCTCGTTGAGGTACTTGTAGCCCTGCAGGATCTCGGCGACCTTGAAGCCCGCCTTGTCGCGCAACGTCGACGCGATGTCCGTGGCGAACGCCGGGTCATAGCCGATCCCGCCCTGCTTCAACCGCGGGAACCGCTTGACGATCTTCGTGGTGATGTCCCGGTAAATCTGGTCGTAGTCGATCGTAAAGCCGTCCGTCGGCGTCACCAGCCCCAACCGCACCCAGTCGCTGTACGGGACGCCGTCGTCCTTTTCCCGCTGGCGCATGGTCTCTTCGGGGATCCAGAAGAACGGGACCGCCGTGATCCGGTAGTTCAACTGCATCTGCTGGCTGACCGCAGCGCCGTCCTCGGCCTCGGTCTTCACTTCGACGTCCAGCACCGACGCGATCCGATGACGGAACACGACGACGAGCGAGGCCAGATCGATCTTCTGCGCGAGGTCCAACCCGCCCGCACAGGGCAAGAGCGCCAGCGTGGCG
>DASUGM010000174.1:0-4847 GCA_036274055.1 Vicinamibacterales bacterium
CTTGGAGAAGAGCCTTGGGTTTTCGAAAAGCCTCTCTCCACAATCTCCAAGGTCAAGAGCTGTTTGGACCAGTGATGCAGAGAGTGCAGTACTCAGCTAACGAAGGCGTCGCTCTGCTCGTCCTGAATGAGCCGCCCGCCAATACCTACTCCTACGAGCTGATGCAGGAACTCGACGCCGCGATCCTGCAGGCGCGCATGGACGCGAGCGTCCATGTCATCGTCCTGAGCGGCGCCGGTGAGAAGTTCTTCTGCGCCGGCGCCACCATCGGCATGCTGCGCGAGGCGACGCCGGAGTACAAGTACTACTTCTGCCTGCACGCCAACGAGACGCTCAATCGGCTCGAGCAGACGCCGAAGCTGGTGATCGCGGCGCTCAACGGCCATACCGTCGGCGGCGGCCTCGAGGTGGCGATGGCCGCCGATATCCGCATCGCGCGGAAAGACGGCGGCAAGATCGGACTGCCCGAAGTCGCGCTCGGCGTGCTTCCAGGCACCGGCGGTACGCAGCGGCTGGCCCGGCTCGTCGGCAAGGCCCGGGCGCTGGAGTTGATGATCCACGGCAAACTGCTGTCGATGGATGAGGCGCAAGCCGCCGGGCTCGTCACCGAAGTCTGGGACGCGGAGAAGCTGGCCGGACGCGCGTTTCTCGACGCCGTGCTCGAGTACGCACGGCAGTTCACGCCGCCGCAGAAAGCCAGCGCCGCCGTCGGCCGGATCAAGCGCGCGGTCGTTTCCGGCGTCGAAGCGGGGTTCAACGAAGGGCTCGCGATCGAGCGCGAGCTGCAGCAGCTCCTGTTTCAGAGCGAGGACGCGCGCGAAGGCATTGCCGCGAATCTCGAGAAACGTACGCCGTCGTTCAAAGGGAAGTAGAGGCGAAGTTCAGGGTGACGATGCTCGGACGCAAGCAGTTGCTGATTGGCGGGGAATGGCGTGACGCGACCGGCGGCAAGACCCAGCCGGTCGTCAATCCCGCCACCGAAGAGACCATCGCCGAGGTCGCCTCAGCGTCGCCCGCGGACGTCGACGCCGCGGTCGCGGCGGCCCGCGCCGCGCTCGACGGCCCGTGGGGCAGGATGCCGGCACGTGAGCGCGGCCAGTGGATGCACAAGATCGCCGCGCGCATGCTCGAGCGCATCGACGAGATCGCCAGGCTCGAGACGCTGCACAACGGCAAGCCGATCACCGAGTCACGCCACGTCGAAGTGCCGATGGCGATTGAATGCCTGCAGTACTACGCCGGCTGGGCGGACAAGATCCACGGCGAGACGATTCCCATCAAAGGCAACGGCTTCGCCTACACCGTCCGCGAGCCGCTCGGCGTCGTCGCCGCGATCGTGCCGTGGAACTTTCCGCTGCTGATCGCGATGTGGAAGGTCGCGCCGGCGCTGGCGATGGGCAATGCCGTCATCCTCAAGCCCGCGAGCCAGACGCCGCTGACCGCGTTGATGCTTGGCGAGATCGCGGTTGAGGTCGGCTTGCCCGCCGGTGTGTTGAACGTCGTCACCGGGAGCGGCGGCACCGCCGGGCAGGCGCTGGTCGAGCACGCCGGCGTCAACAAGATCGCGTTCACCGGCGACACGTCGACCGGCAAGGGCATCATGCGCACCGCCGCCGACACGCTCAAGCACATCACGCTCGAGCTCGGCGGCAAATCGCCGAACATCGTGTTCCCCGACGCCGATCTCGACGCCGCCGTCCGCGGCGCGTCGGTCGGGATCTTCTACGGCAAGGGCGAAGTCTGCGCCGCCGGATCGCGGCTGCTGGTCGACAAATCGATCAAGGACGCGTTCATCGCCAAGCTCGCCGAGCGCACGAAGAAGATGGTGGCCGGCGACCCGCTCGATCCGAAGACGCGACTGGGGGCGATCTCGTCGAAGAGCCAGCTCGAGCGCGTCCTGAACTACGTCGAAATCGGCAAGAAGGAAGGCGCGTCACTCGTCGCCGGCGGCAGCCGGGCCGACATCGGCACCGGCAAAGGCTACTTCATGCAGCCGACGGTGTTCGCGGAGGTCACGCCGCAGATGACCATCGCGCGCGAAGAGATCTTCGGGCCGGTGCTCGCGGCGATCGACTTTGCCGACGTCGACGAGGCGATCGCGCGTGCCAACGACACGATCTACGGCCTGGCGGCCGGCATCTGGACGAAGGACGTCAAGAAGGCCCACTACGTCGCGTCGAAACTCAAAGCCGGCACCGTGTGGGTGAACACCTACAACGTCTACGACACCGCGGTGCCGTTCGGCGGCTTCAAGCAGAGCGGTTTCGGCCGGGACATGAGCGCGCACGCGCTCGAGTCGTATTCGCAGGTCAAGGCGGTGTGGGTGGACTTGAACTAATCGTGCCGCGTGCCTGGTGCCTCGTGCTTCGTGCGGGTGCTTCGTGCGGGTGCTTCGTGCGGGTGCTTCGTGCGGGTGCCTTGTGCGATATCCTGACCGCGCAATATGACCGGCAAGCCCGCGATGCCACGAACTCACCCAGAAGCCGCGAGTCAAGCGCACGGGGCACTCGCACCCGCACAGGGCACCAGGCATGGCGCACCGAGCACGGATCTGCTGTCCTGGCGCAGCCAGTTTCCGATTCTGGAGACCTGCACCTATCTGGTCAGCCATTCGCTCGGCGCGATGCCGGCGAAGACGGCGGACTATCTGGCGCAGTTCGCGCGCGAGTGGGGCACGCGGGGAGTGCGGGCGTGGCACGAAGGCTGGTGGGAGATCGGCCGCGAGACCGGCAACCTGCTCGCGACGACACTTGGCGTCGCGCCCAATTCGATCTCGATGCATCAGAACGCCACCGTCGGTCAGGCGATCGTCGCGTCGTGCTTCAACTGGGATGGTCCGCGGCGGAAAATCGTCATGCAGGACCTCGACTTCCCGACCAATCACTATCTGTTCGAGGGCTACCGCAAATACGGCGCCGACGTGGTTTATGTGAAGTCGGACCACGCGGTGCGAACGTCGATCGAGCGTGTCGTCGACGCGATTGACGATCGCACCGCGCTCGTGCCGATCTCGCTGGTGCTGTTCCGCAGCGCCCAGCTGCAGGACCTCAAGCCGGTGATCGACAAGGCGCATCGCGTCGGCGCGCGCGTCGTCGTCGACGCCTATCAGGCGGCCGGCGCCGTGCCGATGGATCTCGGCGCGCTCGGCGCCGACTTCGCTGTCGGCGGATCGGTGAAATGGCTGTGCGGCGGTCCCGGCGCCGGATATCTCTACGTGCGGCCCGACTTGATGAGCTCGCTGCGTCCGAGTCATGTCGGCTGGGCGGCGCACGAAACGCCGTTCGCCTTTCAGACCGGCGAGATCACCTATGCGCCGGGCATCGAGCGGTTTCAGAGCGGCACGCCCAACGTGCCGGCGCTCTATTCGGCCCGCGCCGGCTACGAGATCGTCGCCGAGATCGGCGTGCCGGCGATTCGCGCGCGATCGCTGGCGCTGACGCGCCGCCTGCTCGACGCCGCCGAGTCACGGGGCTGGAAACTCAATACGCCGACGACCGACGCCGATCGCGGCGGCTCGGTCGTGATCGACGTGCCCGACGGCGCCAGAGTCACCGACGAACTGTTGAAACGCCAGGTCATCGTCGACTACCGGCCGAACGCTGGAATCCGCATTGCGCCGCACTTCTACAACAGCGAGGCGGAGATCGACTTTGCGATCGACGCGATCGAAGACATTCTCGGAGCCGGCCGATGACGGTGCGGACGGTGAGTGTGTTGGGCGCCGGGACCATGGGCCACGGCATCGCCCACGCGGCAGCCGCGGTCGGTTATGAGACGCGGCTGTTCGACGTCTCGGAGGCGCAGCTGGCCAAGGCGCGCGCGCAAATCGACGGCATCTTCAAGAAGGCGGTCGAACTCGGCAAAGCGACGGTGGCCGACGCCGATGCCGGGATGGCGCGGCTCTCGACGACCAGCGACGCCGCCGCCGCCCTGGCCGGCACCGACTTCGTCATCGAGGCCGCGCCGGAGAAGATCGACCTGAAGGTCCAGCTGTTCGCGGAGATCGAGAAGCACGCGCCGCCGAGCGCGGTCATCGGAACGAACACGTCGGCGCTTTCGATCACCGAGATGGCGGGGTCGCTGTCACAGCCGTCGCGGGTCGGCGGGATGCACTTCTTCAATCCCGTCCAGAAGATGAAATTGATTGAAATCGTGCGGGCGCTCGAGTCGAGCGACGCGACACTCCAGGCGATCACCCACGTCGCGCAGCGGATGGGCAAGGAGACCGTACTGGTCCGCGAGGCGCCGGGATTCATCACCAGCCGCGTCAACGCGTCGATCGGCAACGAGGCGTTTTTCATGCTGATGGAGGGGGTTGCCTCCGCGCGTGACATCGACAAAGCGCTGAAGCTGGGCCTCAACCACCCGATGGGGCCGTTCGAACTGGTCGATCTCGTCGGCCTCGACACCCGACTGAGCATCCTCGAGTACTTGCACCGCAGCCTGGGCGAGAAGTACCGGCCGTGTCCGCTGCTGGCGCAGTACGTGAAAGCGGGACGCCTCGGCAAGAAGGTCGGCAAAGGCGTCTACGACTACTGATGGCCGTTGACGTCGTTGTTTCCGACCGCATCGCGACGCTGACCATCAACCGGCCCGACGTCCGCAACGCCCTCAATCTGCAGACCACGAAAGAGATGACAGCGGCGCTGACCGAACTGGCGGCGCGCCCGGACGTCGGCGTGCTGATTGTCACCGGCGGTGGCGACCAGGTCTTCGTCGCCGGCGCGGACATCAACGACATCCGCGCCCGCAAACGCGATGACGGCCTGGCGGCAATCAACTCGTCGGTGTTCTCGCTGATCGAGAAGTTCGCGGTGCCGACGATCGCCGCCGTCAACGGCCACGCG
>DASUGM010000175.1:0-3517 GCA_036274055.1 Vicinamibacterales bacterium
ACGCGCCGCAGGCGCTGCAGCGGTGGGGCATCCGCGCCATCGTCGCCGAGTCGTTCGCGGAGATCTTCGCGGGCAACGCGCTGATGATCGGCCTGCCGTGTGTCACGGTGGCGCAGAAGGACGCCGAAGTTCTGCGCGCAGCGATCGACGCCGATGCGACCGCCGAGATCGCTATCGATTTGCGCGCCGGCCGCGTAACCACCGGCGCGATTGACGTCGAAGCGACGATGCCGGAAACGACGCGATCGGCGCTGCTATCGGGACACTGGGATGCGACGGGGTTGCTGCTCGAGAACTACGACGAAGTGCGGCAAGCTACGTCGAAGATTCCTTACCTTTCTCAGTTTTTGACATGAAGGTAGTGAAGCAAGTGTAGGTAGTGTAGGAGAGCTCGACGCTTTTCAAGATCTTGAGAACCCGCTCTTCTCCACTGCCTACACTTGCTTCACTACCTTCATGTCAAAGTTGAAGACGAAGTTTTCTTGGCAAGCGCTCTTGTCGCCTCCAGGAACGCCTGCGCCGCGTGCGACAGCCCGCCCTCGCGGCGATAGACCAGTCTCAGCGTCCGCGGCGATCTGAGCTCAGGTACTCGGATTTCGATCAACTGGCCGCTGGCAATCTCGGTCATCGCGCATCGCCGCGGCAGCAGCGCCACGCCAAGCCCCATCTCGACGGCGCGCTTGATCCCGTCGAGACTTGGCAGCGACGCGCGGATGTTCAGCGGCGCGTGGCGCTGCTCGTAGATGCGCAGGACCCGCTCGCGCGCCGGCGACGGGTCGTTGTGCGCGATCACCGTCTGCCGCCCCATCTCCTCCATCGTGATTTGCTTCCGCGCCGCCAGCGGATGACCTGGTTTGACGAGCAGCACGAGCTCGTCACTGCCAACCACGATCGACATCAGCTCCCGCTCCGGCGGATTGAACGTCAGCAGGCCGAAATCCACGGTGCGCAGCAGGATCTCCTGGGCCATCTGCCGCGCGTGGATCCGGCGGACGTCGACCAGGACCGCAGGATGCGAGGCATGGAACGCCGCGATCAGCGGCAGCATCGTGTGAACGCCGGCCTCGTTGGCGCCGATCAGCACGCGCCCTTTCCGGACGTCGCGCAGGTCGGCGACGGCGCCGGCGGCTTCGTCGGCGAGCCGCAGCAGGCGGGTGGAGTAGTCGAGCAGCAACTCGCCGGCGTCGGTCAGGGTGCCGTCGCGCGACGAGCGATCGATCAGCCGCTCGCCGGCGTCGTCTTCGAGCCGCCGGATCGCCTGGCTGACGGCCGGTTGCGTCCGCCGGAGCTTGCGCGCGGCGCGCGAGAAACTTCGCTCGGCGGCAACAACGGCGAACACGCGGAGGTCCTCGAGGGTCATAAGCAGGCCTGAAGGAATCGTGCGGGCCGGGAAATACCGACCTCTGCACAGGCTGATCGTGGCGCCCGAGGACCGGTCCCGTCAATAAGTATTATTACTATTAATCTAAACATCATAACTTTGACTTCTGCACACGCCGATCGCCACACTGCTCGGCATGGCTGACCGGCTGGTGATTTTCGATACCACCCTGCGCGACGGCGAGCAGGCCCCCGGGTTTTCGATGCGCAGCGAGGAAAAAGTGCGGCTCGCCTGCCAGCTCGAGCGGCTCGGCGTCGACATCGTCGAGGCGGGCTTTCCGATCGCGTCCGATGCCGACGCCGACGCCGTGCGCCGTGTGTCCCTCGCCCTCGAGCGATCCGTCGTCGCCGCCCTGGCGCGCTGCGCGCCCGGCGACATCGATCGCGCGGCGTGGGCGACGGCGCCGGCGCGGCGCTCGCGCATCCACACGTTCATCGCGACCTCGGACCTGCATCTGGCCAAGAAACTGCGGATGACCAGAGAGGCCTGCCTGGCCGCCGCCGTCGCCGCGATCAGACAAGCCCGCGGCTACACCGACGACGTCGAGTTCTCCGCGGAAGACGCGACCCGCAGCGATCCGGATTTTCTCTGCCGGGTGATCGAGGCCGTCATCGACGCGGGCGCGACGACCATCAACCTGCCCGACACCGTCGGCTACTCGACGCCCGACGAAATCGCCGAGTTCTTCCGGATGGTGATGACCCGCGTGCCGAACGCCGGCCGTGCGACGTTCAGCGCCCATTGCCACGACGATCTCGGTCTGGCGGTCGCCAACACGCTCGCGGCGATCGGCGCCGGCGTCCGTCAGGTCGAATGCACGATCAACGGCATCGGCGAGCGCGCCGGCAATGCCGCGCTCGAAGAGATCATCATGGCGACGCGCGTCCGCGCCGATCGTCTCCCGGTCGAAACCGGCATCGACGCGCGGCAACTGTTTGCGTCGAGCCAACTGCTGACTGAGCTCACGTGTGAGCCGGTGCAGGCCAACAAGGCCGTCGTCGGCCGCAACGCGTTCGCGCACGAAGCCGGCATTCACCAGGATGGCATGCTGAAGGATCGTCGTACTTACGAGATCATGCGGCCCGAGGACGTCGGCGTGCCGCGGACGTCGCTGGTGCTGGGCAAGCATTCCGGCCGGCACGCGGTCCAGAAATGCTGCGAGCAGCTCGGCCTCGCCGCGATCTCCCGCCAGGATCTCGACGAGATCTACCGGCAGATGGTCGCGCTGGCCGATCGCAAGAAGCACATTTCCGACGACGACATGCGGTTGATTGCCGAAGGCGTCTGCGGCGTCTCGCTCACCGCGGCGCGCGAGCCGGCGCACGAAGCCGGGTACGGATTCGGCGTATGAAGCCGCGCATTGTCGTTCTGCCTGGCGACGGCATCGGGCCGGCCGTGGTCGCCGAAGCCGTGCGCGTGCTGTCGCGCGTCGGCGAAGCCTTCGGCCACCAGTTCACCTTCACCACCAAACTGATTGGCGGCGCCGCGATGCGCGCCGGCCGGCCGCCGCTGCCCGATGACACGCTCGCTGCCGCCCGTGACGCCGATGCGATTCTGCTCGGCGCCGTCGGCGATCCGGCCTTCGACACCCGGCCGCCGGCCGATCGGCCGGAGTCGGCGCTCCTCGCGATCCGGCGCGAACTCGAACTGTTCGCGAACCTGCGGCCGGCGCGGCTCTGGCCCGGGCTCGAGGACGCCGGCCCGCTGAAGCGCGACGTGCTCGCCGGTACTGACCTGGTCGTCGTCCGCGAGTTGACCGGCGGGTTGTACTACGGCCAGCCACGCGGCATCGACGACGACGGCGCCGCCGCCGTCAACACGATGCGCTATACCCGCGTCGAGATCGAACGCGTGGCGCGGGTCGCCTTTCAACTCGCGCGATCACGACGCCGGCGGCTCGTGTCCGTTGACAAAGCCAATGTCCTTGAAGTCTCCAGGCTTTGGCGCGACGTCGTCACTGCACTCGGACGCGAGTACCCGGATGTCGCGTTGAGCCACGAGTACGTGGATGCCGCGGCGATGAAGCTGGCGATGGCGCCGGCAAGCTTCGACGTGATCCTGACCGAGAACATGTTCGGCGACATCCTTTCCGATCAGGCCGGCGCCATCTGCGGCTCGCTGGGCTTGCTGCCGTCG
>DASUGM010000176.1:0-4457 GCA_036274055.1 Vicinamibacterales bacterium
GGGTACTTCGGGTACGCGGGGTACGTCGGGTACCAGGAACGAGCTATCGCTTGTTTACTTATTCAACAGGTACATCTCGCGGGCCGTACCTGTTGAGAAAGTGAACGGCGCGAAGCCTCGTTCCTGGTACCCGACGTACCCCGCGTACCCGAAGTACCCTGAAGTACCCGACGTGCCCGTCCTCTCTAACGCGGCGCGGCGTTCTTCACGTACTTATCCAGCCACGCCACCGTCTCCGCCATCACGTGCAGATTCGACTCGCGCGCCGCGTAGCCATGCGCTTCGTGCGGAAGGGTAACGTAGCGCGCGATCGCGCCGTGGCCCTTGAGCGCCATGTAGAAGCGCTCCGACTGGATCGGGAACGTGCCGGAGTTGTCGTCCATCTCGCCGTGGATCAGCAGGATGGGCTCGTTCACTTTGTGCGCGAACCAGAACGGCGACATCTTCGCGTAGATGTCCGGCTTCTCCCAGAACGTGCGGGTCTCGTTCTGGAAACCGAACGGCGTCAGCGTGCGGTTGTAGGCGCCGCTCCGGGCGACGCCGGCGCGGAAGATGTCGGAGTGGGCGAGCAAATTGGCGGTCATGAAGGCGCCGTAGCTGTGGCCGCCGACGCCGACTTTGTCGCGATCGATGAAGCCGGCGCTGACCGCGTAATCGACCGCGGCCTGCGCGCTGTCCACGAGCTGTTCGATGTAGGTGTCGTTGGCGGTCTCCCCCGCGCCGACGATCGGCATCGTCGGGCCGTCGAAGACCGCGTACCCCTGGGTCAGCAGCAGCAGATGCGAGGCGCCGCCGACGGTCGGGAACCGGTTGGCCGATCCGACGACCTGGCTGGCCGCGGCCGCGTCAGTGAATTCCTGCGGATACGCCCAGACGAACATCGGCAGCCGGGTGCCGGGACGGTACGATGGCGGCAAGTAGATCGTGCCGGAGAGCGAAATCCCGTCCTTGCGCTTATAGGTCACCAGCTGCTTTTGCACGTCCGACAGCTGCGGGTACGGATCCTTGAAGCTGGTGATCGCGCGCGACGACTTCGCGCCGAGATCGCGGACCAGGTAGTTGCCGGGAATCGCCTTGGTCTCACGACGCGTCATCACCCGCGTCGCGCCGTCGTCGAGGACCGCGACCACCGACTCGTAGGCGTCCTCGTCCGACATCCACACCCGTGCCGACTTCAGCGTCTTCAGGTTGAAACGATCGAGGAACGGCCGATCACCTTTCGGCGACGCGCCGCCGCCGAGCAGATAGACGTCGTCGCCGACCTGCATGACCTTCGCGCTCGCCGGCCGGTAGACCGCCGTCCCGGGATCGCCGTAGCGATCTTCCTGAAGCAGCTCCCACGCCTTGCGCGGCGTCGGGCTCGAGATCGTGTCGTAGACCCAGGTGCGGCGCTTGCGGGTGGCGCGGTCGGACTCACTGACCAGGACCGTGCCCTTCTCGGTGAACTGCATGCCGCCGTAGCGCCACTCGGTCTTGAAGATGTCCTCGCCCATGTGGCCGGTAAACGGCGCCTTCCACATGTTCACCTGATCGCGATGTGGCACCTTGTTGGCGATGTCGCCCTTGTCGAGCGCCTCGACCCAGTAGAGCGTCGCCGGCTGCGTCGGATCCCACGTGAAGCTGCGCGGACCGGCAAACACGCCGTTGGTCGGAATCGTGTCGCCCATCGGAACATCCGCCGGTGTGTGCAGCATCTTGCCGCCGCGATCCCAGAGCTCGACATCGCGAGGGAACAGACCCGACGGGACCAGATACGAATACGGGCGCTTGACGCGGGTGACGACGAGGTACTGGCCGTCGGTCGAAGGGCTGATCGACGCGTAGACCGCGGGCTTGCCGAACGTCGTCTTCCTGCCATCGAGGGAAACCCACGTCGGCTGTGAGGTGTAGAAGTAGTCGTAGAGCTGCTCTTCGTACGGGCTGGTGAGCAGATCCTGATAGGTGCGGCCCGGCGCCATCTTGCCGAGGTTCTCCTGCATATTCGGCGACGTCGGCACCGCCGGCTCGGCGGGCTTCGGTCCGCGCCCGTCAACGGTCAGCCGGCACAGGAAGCCGGTCGAGTCGTCCGTCCACGTGCAACCACCGGCGAGCGTGTTGACGCCTCCGTCGATCAGCGGGCGCACCTGCGCGGTGGCGACGTCGGCAATCAGCAGTTTGATCGTGCTGTCAGTCGTCTGTGTGATCGCCACGCGTTTGCCGTCCGGCGAAAACGATCCGGTGAACGACCCGGTGCCGGGCAGCGCGAGCTTGCGTTCCGTGCCCGTCGCAACATCCTTGAGGGTCAGGCCGTAGGTCGCGGCGAGCAGCCGCGGGCCGTTGGTGCGCGGGTCGACGCGGGCGCCGCCGAGGCCGATGAACGGGGCAGCGACTTCGGCAATCGACGGCATCGCGCGGCGATGCGACAACAGCAGCGTCATGCGATCCGGCGACAGCGTCACGCCGGGCAGCGGCTCGGTGTCCATGATGTCGGCGATGACCTTCGGCGGCATCTGATAGCCGGTTGAGGTCGAGGACTGAGCCGAAAGGACCAGGCTGGCGGCTCCGAGGCACACAACAGCGAGGAACATGATCTTGCGCATGGCAGGGACTCCCGGGGGGATTCTGGCTGAGTGAAGTGCGCTTGCCAAGAGCTAGTCAACAGGGAGAAAGCCGAGACGGACGAGGAGGACAATTCTCCCGGTTTTCTCGTGCTTCTCCCTGTGAATCCGCTCTTGGCAGATGCTTCTCACTCAGTCGGCAAACTTTCTGCCTCCTTGCACGTCTCATATAGTGTCACTTTGACATCATGTCAGGATGACCACTATGCTGCGCTCTATGACCGACCCTCGCGCCCTCCTCCCCCTCAAACCGCTGGTGCTCCAGGTCCTCCTCGCCCTGCAGGACGGCGAACGCCATGGCTGGAGCCTGGTGCGCGAGGTCCAGGAAAGAGACGGGGTGCGGGTACTGCCGGCGAACTTCTACCGGACCCTCCGCGGCATGCTCAGCGACGGCCTGATCGTCGAGTCAGCGCGCCGCCGCCCCGCCGACGACGACGAACGCCGGCGGTATTTCACGGTGACGCCGCTCGGTCAGCAAGTCGCGCGGCTCGAGGCGCGGCGGCTGCAGGTGCTGGTCGGCGACACACGCATGAAGAAGCTCCTGCAAAAAGGAGGTCGGGTGTGATTTATGCAGCGCGTGAATAAACGTCACCCGACCTCCTTCCTGTATTCGCTGCTCCTCTTCGCCCTGCCGGCGGACATCCGCCGCGAGTTCGGCGAGGACATGGCGCAGCTGTTTCGCGATCAGCGGGCGGCGACCCCTCGTTCGCTCGATCGCCTGCGACTGTGGATCGCCGCGCTCGGCGACATCACCGCAGAAGCCGCGTCGGCACGGGCCGAGCGCTGGCGCGGCGTTCGGATGCCACGGAGACCTTCAATGCGCACGTTCCTGTTCGACTTCAAGCACGGCTTCCGTCTGATGCGGCGCTATCCGGCGTCGACGTTGATGGCGATTCTGACGCTCGCCGTCGGCATCGGCGCGACGACCGCGATCTTTTCCGTGCTCGACGCCGTCGTCCTGCGCAAGCTGCCCTACGAGGATCCCGATCGGCTGGTCATGGTGTGGGAGAAACGCGAGCGCGAGGGTGTGCTCAACAACGTCGTGGCCGCGGCAGATTTTCTCGACTGGCGGCGGCTGAATCCAGCGTTCACCGGGATGGCGGCGGTGGTCGAGTCCGGGGCCAGCCTGACCGGCAGCGGCGAGCCGGTGCAACTCGACGTCGGCGCCGCGTCGTGGCAGTTCTTCGACGTCCTCGGCGTCAAGCCGGCGCTCGGCCGGACCTTCGTCGCCAGTGACGAAGTCTTCAATCAGCATCGGGTCGCGGTGATTACCGATCGGCTCTGGAAGCGCCAGTTCGGCGGCGATCCGAACATCGTCGGCAAGAACGTCACGCTCAACGGCAACAGCGGCTGGCAGGTGATCGGCGTGCTGCCGGCAGACTTCCGGTTCGTCAATCAGTCACTCAGCATGTGGGTCCCGCTCCTGCTCGAATCGCCGAACAACCCGGCACCGCGCGCGAGCCATAACCTCGACGTCTACGCGCGGTTGAAGCCGGAGGTCTCGCTCACGCAAGCGCGCGACGCGATGGCGCGGATCGGCGCCGATCTCGAGGCGCAATATCCGGACACCAACCGCGGCCACAGCGTCTGGGTGACGACGCTGCGCGACGAGTTCGTCGGTCCGGTGCAGTCGAGCCTGGTGCTGTTGTTTGCGGCGGTCGGGCTGGTGCTGCTGATCGCGTGCGTCAACGTGGCGAACCTGCTGCTGGCGCGCGCTGCCTCGCGACGGCGTGAGATGGCGGTGCGATCGGCGTTGGGCGCCAGTCGCGGGCGTCTGATCGGCCAGACATTGATCGAGAGTGGCGGGCTGGCAATTATCGGCGGAGTGCTCGGTGTAGGCGTCGCGTTCCTGATGTTGCA
>DASUGM010000177.1:0-30150 GCA_036274055.1 Vicinamibacterales bacterium
AGCGCCTGCGTCGGGTTGACACGCATCGCGCGGCGCGCCGGCCACCAGCTCGCGACCGCCGCGACGGCGATCAGCGACAACGGCGCGGCGATGAACGTCATCGGATCGAGGGCGCTGACCTCGAACAGCTGATCGACCAGGGCGCGGGTCAGCCACGCCGCCGCGGTGGCGCCGGCCGCGCAGCCGATCGCGGCCGGAACCAGCGAGTCGCGCAACACCATGCGCTGCACCTGCCTGGGAGCGGCGCCGAGCGCGACCCGAATGCCGATCTCTTTCGTCCGTTGGGCGACCAGCAGCGACAGCACGGCGAACGTGCCGAAGGCCGCGAGCGTCAGCGCGACGGCGCCAAGGACCACCGCGCACAGCACGCCAAATCGCGGACGCGCCAGCTGGCCGTCGATGTACGCGCGCACCGGATTCAGCGCGACCACGGCGATCTGCGGATCGGCGTCGCGCATGATCCGGCGGACGGTTTCGACGAGCGCCGCCGGATCGCGTTCCGTGCGCAGCACGACGGTCATCGTCTGCCAGGTGTTGTCCACATACGGCTGGAAGATCTCGGCGCTTGGCTCGCGCGTGATCGCTTCGTGACGCAGGTTGCCGGCGACACCGATCACGGTCATCCACGGGTTCTTGCCGGTGTCGCCGACGTTGCCCATCCGGATGCGCCGGCCGATCGGGTTGTCGTCGCCCCACATGAGCCTGGCCGCGCGCTCGTTGACGATGACTGTGCCGCGATCGGCGGTCGAGTCCGCGAACGTCCTGCCCTTGAGCACCGGTATCCCCATGGCCTGGAAGTACCCGCCGCCGACGGCGCGGATCCCGACGCCGAGATCGGCGGGACCCTCGCCCGCAGTGCGCTCGTAGACAATGCCGCCGCCGGTGTTGTTGAGACCGCCGAGCGGCAGACTCGAGACGATGCCGGCGCCGCTGACGCCCGGGGTCGCGAGCAGCCGCCGGCGGAGATCGTCGTGGAACGCCATCCGCGCTTCGCTGGATTCGTAGCGCGTGCTGCCGAGCGTGATTCGGAAGGACAAGAGGCGTTCCGGCTGAAAGCCGGGATCGACCTGTTGCATGCGGACGAGCGTTTGCACGAGCAGCGCGGCGCCGATGAGCAGCGGCATCGCCAGCGCCATCTCGGCCGCGACCAGCCACGATCGCTGGCGCGAGACCTCGAGGCCCGACGTCGTCCGCGCGCTGCCGAGCGCCGTCAATCGCGCCCGCGCCACGCGCAGCGCCGGCAGCAGACCGCACAGCACCCCGGTGATGGTCGACAGGACGATCGAAAAGACGATGACGCGCCCGGTCAACGCGGTGTCCTCGATCCCGGGAGCGTCGATTTGTCCGTAGGTCATCAGCAGCCGCACGCCAACCTGGGCGACGGCGAGTCCGAGCAGGCCGCTGAAGATGCCGAGCACCATGCCTTCGGCAATCACGTGCGAAAACAGCCGGCCCGCGCTGGCGCCGAGCGCCGCGCGCATCGTCAGCTCATCGCGACGATCGTTGGCGCGCGCCAGCAGCAGGTTGACGATGTTGGCCATCGCCAGCGTCAGGACGAGCGCGACCGCGCCGATGAAGATCGCGAGCCGCGGCCGGACGTCGCCCATCAACTCGTCGCGCAGCAGAGCGACGACGAACGACTCCTTGTTCGTCAGCGGGAACGCCGCGATCAGTGAGCGGCCGACGGCGTCGACCTCGCCTCGCGCCTGCGCGATGGTGACATCGCGCTTCAGTCTTCCGATGACGCGCAGATAGTGAAACCCGCGCTGGGTGCGCATCTCGTCGCTGACCGTCAGCGGGCTCCAAAACTCCGCCGCGTGGTCCCAGAATGGCTCCGGCTGTTCGAACTCCGGCGCGAGCACGCCGACGATGCGGCGCGGACGGTCGGCGAGCGTCAGCGTCTTGCCGACAACGTCGGGATCGCGGCTGAACTTGCGTTCCCACAAGCTGTGCGCGATGACGATCGGCCGGCCGTCCCTGACCAGTTCGTCGCCGGATTCGATCACGCGGCCGAGCAGCACCCGCGCGCCGAGCACGGCGAAGAATTCGGGAGAGACGACGGCGCCGTTGATCTCCTCGGGATCGCCGGCGTTGGTGAGGGTCGCGAACGAGATGTTGTAGCAGGCGAGCGCGTCGAAGCTGCGCGAGCGCGCTTTCAGGTCGGAAAAGTCGGCGTACGAATTGACGCCGCCGGTGCCGTCGGGGTTGCGGCCGGTCCAGATCATCGCGATGCGATCCGGAGCGGCGTAGGGGAGCGGATGCAGCAGCACCGCGTTGACGACGGCAAACAGCGCGGTGTTGAATCCCAGCCCGATCGCGAGCATCAGCGCCGCGGCCAGCGTAAAACCGGGATTGCGCCGCAGGCGCTTCACGCCGGCGAGGAGATCGGATTCAAATACGCGCCACATCGTCCGGGGTCCCTTTCCTGTGAGTCGTTGACGCCGCTCGCCCCATCCGTGCGTGACCGTGTCGGCCACCGTCGAGTTCACGTGCCGCACAGTCGCCCACATGCCGGCGTCGCGCGCGGCCCGCGAGCGATCCGCGAATACGTCGCGCATGTCCGCGCCGAACCGCTCGCGGAAGTCGCGCGGGAAGGCGCGCAGCAGGACGTCGTACAGGTGCCGGAACATGCGTCACGTGCGCGCGCGACGGGTCTTCGCGCCGATCATGGTCCGTGCCTCGGCGACCATCGCTTCGAGCCGCGCCATCTCCGCGACCGCGACTTTTCTTCCGAGCGGCGTGATCCGGTAATAGCGGCGCCGCTCGTCGTCGAGGTCGGGCGCGGGGCGGCGCTCGGATTCTTCGATCAGACGATCGTCGAGCATCGTTTTGAGCGAACGATAGAGGTTGCCGGGCTCGAGGCGCATCTTCGCGCTGGTCCGGGCGGCGATGTCCTGGGTGATGCCGTAGCCGTGGCGTTCGCTTTCGGCGAGGCACAGCAGCACCTGAAACGCGACCGGCTTGAGCGGCAGGAATTGATCGACGTCGGGGGATTCGCGCGAGGCCATGGCGCTCCTATGCCGGACTTGGACGACCGCGGCGTGACTCTGGTTGGTCTGAGTGTAATCATTGTGAGCACATACCAGAAGCGTCTTGGGTCTTGGGCCTTGAGTCTTGAGGGTCTCGACGCCCATATACTCGCCGAATGCGCCTTCCTTCTTTTCCGCAGCCTGCCGCCCGCAGCCTGCAGTCTGTTCTTGTGTCCGGAATCGGACTGCTGCTCGTCTGTCAGGCGCTTGCCGCGCCGTTGCTGGCGCGCGCCGACCCCGACTGGATTCGGTTCCGCGGTCCGAACGGATCCGGCATCTCCAGCGCCCGCGGCATCCCGATGGAATTCGGGCTCGAGCGGCCCGGCGCGACGACCGCGAAGAACCTGGTCTGGAAGCTGCCGCTGCCGCAGGGGCATTCGTCGCCGATCCTGTGGAAGGACCGGATTTATCTCACCGCGTATCGCGGTGACGCGCTCTCGACGATCGCGATCGATCGTCTGAAGGGCACGATCCTCTGGGAGCGGCAGGCGCCCGAGGTCAAGACGAAGATCGTCGACAAGCGCAACAACCCGGCGTCGCCGAGCCCCGCGGTGGAAGACAACGCCGTCTACGTCTTTTTCCCCGACTACGGCCTGCTCGCCTACGACGACGCCGGCAAGGAGCGGTGGCGGATGTCGCTCGGGCCCTTCAACAACATCTATGGCCTCGGCGCGTCGCCGGTGATCGTCGGCAACATGCTGGTGATTGCCTGCGATCAGAGCACCGGCTCGTTCGTAATGGCGCTCGACAAACGGACCGGCAAACAGATCTGGCGCACCGAGCGGCCCGAGGCGAGGAGCGGCCACGCGACGCCGATCGTGTGGCGCGGCGCCGACGGCCGCGATCAGATCCTGCTGCCGGGATCATTTCTGCTCACCGCCTACGACGCCGCGACCGGCAAGCGCATCTGGTGGGTGCGCGGCCTGTCGTTCGAAATCAAATCGACGCCGGTGATTCTCGGCGACACGCTGTTCATCAACGGCTACGGCGCGCCGGAGAACGATCCGGGCAGGAAGATCAACGTGCCCGCGGCCGACGAGATCTGGGCGGCAACCGACGCCGACAAGAACGGCACCATCGAGAAGGCCGAGTTTCCGAAGTACAGCGCCGCGTTCTGGTTTGACGTCGCCGACCTCGACGGCAGCAAGTCGCTCATCAAGCAGGAATGGGAGTACTACCGTGCCGCCCTCGATTCGGAGAACGGCATGCTCGCGATCCGCCTCGGCGGCACGGGCGACACGACCGAGAAGGCGGTCAAGTGGAAGTATCAGCGCTCGGTGCCGCAGCTGCCGTCGCCGCTGGTCTACGAGAACATCCTCTACATGGTCAACGACAACGGCATCGTTACCACGCTCAACCCCGAGACCGGCGCGATGCTGAAGCAGGGGCGGTTCACCGGCGCGCTCGGCGCCTACTACGCGTCGCCGGTCGCCGCCGATGGTCATCTGTTCTTCGTCAGCGAGCGCGGCGCGGTCGTGATCCTGCCGCCCGGCGGCGATCTGACGCCGCTGGTGGTCAACGATCTCGGCGAGGACTGCTACGCGACGCCCGCGTTCGCCGACGGGAGGATCTATATCCGGACGACGCAGGCGTTGTATGCGTTTGGGGGATGAGTGGGAAAGCGCTTGTCTCCAAGAGCCTTCACCATGAAGACATGAAGAAAATCGCAACTTTCTTTTGAAACCCTTGCGAGATGCGTGCTGAGAGAAGACGCTCACGTTCGTATAGAGGGCATGAAGCAGAGCTCCGTTCGTCAGCAATCAGCGTTTCCTTCTTGACCTCTACAGCCCCTGTGCTCTTTTCTCAGTACGCATCTCGCAAGGTTTTCCCAAAGATGTGGGGTTTTTCATGTCCTTCATGTTGAAGGCTCTTGGAGACAGGCGCTTTCCACCCATCTCGCCTCAGTACTAGAATCTCAGCGTGTCCAAACGTAAGTCCTCGAAGTCCCCCTCGCTGTTCGACGGCGACGCCGACGTCACCACCCAGCCCCCCCACACCGGCGAAGAGCGCGTCGCGCTCCACGACGCGGCGCAGGTCCGCTATCTCAACTACGCCCTGTCGGTGATCACCTCGCGGGCGTTGCCGGACGTGCGCGACGGGCTCAAGCCGGTGCAGCGCCGCATCCTCTACACGATGTGGCAGCAGAACCTGACCGCCGACGCCAAGCACCGCAAGTGCGCCAAGGTCGTCGGCGACGTGATGGGCAACTACCATCCGCACGGCGACGCCGCGCTCTACGAGACGCTGGTGCGGATGGCGCAGCCGTTTTCGCTGCGCTATCCGCTCATCGATGGGTCGGGGAACTTCGGGTCGCTCGACGGCGACAACGCCGCGGCGATGCGCTACACCGAGTGCCGGCTGGCGCGGATCAGCGACGAGATGCTCACCGAGATCGAGCAGGACACCGTCGCCTTCCGGCCCAACTACGACGGCACCCGCGAAGAGCCGGTCGTGCTGCCGGCGCGGATTCCCAATCTGCTGATCAACGGCGCCACCGGCATCGCCGTCGGCATGGCGACCAACATCCCGCCGCACAACCTGACCGAGGTGTGCAAGGCGCTGATCGAGATGATCGACGCCGACCTCGAGCCGCTGACGATCGCCCAGCTGACCAAGCACGTCAAAGGTCCTGACTTTCCGACCGGCGGCCAGCTGATGAACACCCAGGCCGAGATCCGCGAGATGTACAAGACCGGATCCGGCACCATCCGCATCCGCGGCACCTGGGTCGAAGGCCCGGCGTCGCGCAGCATGAAGACGATCTACATCACCAGCGTGCCCTACACCGTCAACAAATCGACGCTGGTCGAGCGGATCGGCGACATCGCGCTGTCGCGCAAGCTGCCGCATCTCGTCGACGTCAAGGACCTGTCCACCGACGACGTCCGGATCGCGCTCGAGCTGAAGAGCGACGCCGACAAGCGCATGGTGATGGCGTATCTCTACAAGCACACGCCGCTCCAGACGACGTTCCCGGTGAACATGACGTGTCTGGTGCCGACTGAGAATTCGCTCGTCGGCCGGCCGGAACGGCTCGGCCTGCACGACATACTCTGGCACTTCCTGCACTTCCGGCTCGAGGTCGTCCGCGCGCGGCTGAAGCACGAGCTCGAGGCGCTGCAGAAGCGCATCCACATCCTCGAAGGCTTCGAAACCGTCTTCGACGCGCTCGACGAGATCATCAAGATCGTCCGCAAGTCCGAGGGCAAGGCCGACGCCGCCGAGAAGATCATGGCGCGGTTCAAGCTCGACGCCGAGCAGACCGACGCGATCCTCGAACTCAAGATCTACCGCCTGGCCCGGCTCGAAATTCTCGTCATCCAGAATGAGCTCGCCGAGCGCCGCAAGCGCGCGAAAGAAATCGCCGGCCTGCTCAAGAAGGACAGCGACCTCTGGAAGATCGTCCGTGGCGAGCTCGAGCAGATCATCAAGACCTACGGCGATCCGCGCCGTTCGGAGATCACCGGCGAAGCGCCCGAAGAGGAGTACACCGCCGAGGACTTCATCATCGACGAAGACAACGTCGTGGTGGTCACACGCGACGGCTGGGTGAAGCGGCAGAAGGAAGTAAAGGACATTGCCTCGACCCGCGTGCGCGAAGGCGACTCGGTGCTGGCGGTGATGCCCGGGAGCACGCGGGCCAGCGTCGTATTTTTTTCAAACTTCGGCGGCGCTTATACGGCAAAAATTGCCGACCTCCCGGCGTCGAGCGGCTACGGCGAGCCGATCCAGAGCCTGTTCAAGTTCAAGGACGGCGAAAAAGTCGTCGGCGGCCTGAGTCTGGATGCGCGCAGCGCCGGTAAGATCCGCGCCGCCGACCGCGTCCCGGTGAAGGGCAAGATCGACGACGAAACGCCGCCGCCGGTGCATGCGATTGCGGTCACCAGCGACGGCTACAGTCTACGGTTTTCGCTCGAGCCGTTCGTCGAGGAAAGCACGCGCTCCGGCCGCCGCTACGCGCGCGTCGCCGAGGGCGCCGAGGTCGTCGGCGTCGCCAAGGTCACCGGCGACGAAGTGATCATCGCCGCCACCCGACAGGCACGGGCGATTCTCTGCAAGGCCGATGAGGTCAACTTCCTCGGCGGCCCCGGTCGCGGCGTGATTCTGATCAAGCTGCAGAAGGAAGAAGATCGCCTGCTCGGCTTCATCGCCTCGACCGGGGATCGCGACCTGATGGTCGTCGAGACCTCGCGCGGCGCGGAACAGACGATCAGCACGACCAAATACGAAGTGACCGGGCGTGGCGGCAAGGGCCGCGAACTCCTTCAGCGGGGGGAGTTCACCAGGGTCGTGCCGCAGCCGATCGAACTTCCTCAGAAGACCGAGTAGGCTCACGGCTCAGGGCTTAAGGCTCGGTGTCAAAAGCTTTGGACGCTGAGCCCTGAGCCACTGATCTCATAAGCCGCCTCTCTGCAATATGATTTGCCGATGTCTGTGATGCGAAAAGCCCTGCTGGCGGCCTCGACCAACGCGTGGATGCGCGAACGCGCGACGAAGACCGCCTTCGTGCGGCGCTCGGTGGTGAAGTTCATGCCGGGCGAGCGGATTGAGGACGCGATCGAAGCGGCCCGGGCGATCAAGCCGCAGGGGCTGACCACGATCCTCACGCGGCTGGGCGAGAACATCAAGTCGCTCGACGAAGCGGTTGACGTCCGCGAGCACTATTTCAAAGTCCTCGATCTCATCAAAGCCGCCGGGCTCGACTCGCAGATCTCGATCAAGCCGACGCAGCTCGGCTACGACCAGGATCCCGAGATCTGTTTCCAGCACTGCATCACGCTGCTCGAGCGATGCGAGCGCGAGCACACGCTGTTCTGGCTCGACATGGAGAGCTCGCCCTACGTCGAGGGCACGATCCAGCTGTTCAAGCGCCTGCGCGAGCGGTCGCCGAACGTCGGCATCGCGATTCAGGCGTATCTGTTCCGCACCGAAAAGGACATCGAAGAACTGGTCAAGCTCGGCTCGGCGATTCGCCTGGTGAAGGGCGCGTACCTCGAGCCGCCGAGCGTCGCCTATCCGCAGAAATCAGACGTCGACGAGAACTACTTCAAGCTCGCGGCGCGGATGCTGCAGGACGACAACACCAAACCCGGCGCGCTGCTGCACATCGCGACCCACGACATCGCGCTGCAGGAGCGGCTGCGCCAGGTCATCGCCGACCGCAAGGTCGCGCCAAGCCGCTACGAGTTCGCGATGCTCTACGGCATCCAGACCGGCCGCCAGCAGGAATTCGGCAGGCAGGGCATCAAGACCCGCTGCCTGATCAGCTACGGCGAGTACTGGTTCCCGTGGTACATGCGGCGGCTGGCCGAGCGGCCGGCGAACGTGTGGTTTGTCGCGAAGAACATGTTCCGTTGACCCGTGCGCGATGCGCCGGTGCGCCTCTGCGCCGGTGCGTGTGCACGGTGCGTCTCTCTTCGAAGCGCTTTCAAGAATCTCCGACCGAGCCGACCCCGGCCGATCTCCCCGCGAGACATTGAAGAGAAGCGCAGCGTGCACGGTCCACACGCACCGGCGCAAAGGCGCACTGGCGCAGAGGCGCACGGATCTACTGCACCGCCACGATCTGCTTCGCGGTGCGAATGAACAGCACGCCCTCTGAAATCGCCGGCGTCGCCATGATGATCTCGCCGGTCGGATTGGTCGCAAGCAGCTTGAACGACTTGCCGGCTTCGACGACGAAGGTGTCGCCCTCTTCGGACGAGAAATAGATCTTGCCGTCGGCGGCGACCGGCGACGCCGTGAACGCCGTCGTGCCGTTGCCGACGCGATCCTGATACAGCTTCTCGCCGCTCTTGGCGTCGAAGGCCGCGAACGCGCCGTTGCTCTTCATCACGTAGAGAATGCCGCGGTAGAGCACCGGCGTGATCAGGTAGCCGCCGTCGCGCGGGTAGCTCCACGCGACGTGCGCGTTGGACGTCTCGTCCTTCTTCAACGAGATATCGCCGGTCGCCGTCGCCTTGATCGCGTAGATCGGCGACATCTGTCCGTGGGCGTTGGTGATGTAGATCAGGCCGTCGCCGACGATCGGCGTCGGCACGGGGATGTCGCCGCCGCCGGTGAGCTTCCAGATTTCCTTGCCGGTCGCGAAATCGTAGCCGCCGATGTGCTTGTAGCCGTTGACGACGATCTGGGTCTGGCCGTTGACCTGGACGATCGTCGGCGTGCCCCACGTCGGCAGATCAGCGCGCGGCGTCCGCCACTTCTCGGTGCCGGTCTTCAGATCGAACGCGCCGAGAAACGATCCCTGCTGCACGTCCGCCTGCAGGATGATCGTGCCGTCGTGAATGATCGGTGAGCTGCCGAACGCCCACTGCGCCGTCTTGTCCATCGACCAGCCGGAATCCAGGACGCCGAGATCCTTCTTCCAGATCTGCGTGCCTTTCATGTCATACGCATACAAGCCTTCCGATCCGAGCATCGCGACGATGTAGGTGCCGTCGGTCGCGAGCGTCGACGAGGCGTGCGTCGACTTGGTGTGCCGTTTGATCTTCGGCACGCCGGTGTGGAGCGTGCGCTCGAACGCGACCTTGCCGTCGCGCTTGTTGAGGCAGATCAGCTTCCAGGTGTGCGAGGTGTCGTCAGTCACGGAGACGACGTCGCCGTAGAGGCCGGGCTTCAGGCCCGCATCGGCGCGGCCGCTGATCGCGGTGGTGACGCACAAGCTGTCGCCCCAGATGATTGGGCTCGAATGACCGAGCCCGGCGATCGGCGCCGCCCACTTGATCCCCTGCTTCGCCGGCAGGCTCCAGGAAATTGGCGTCGGCTTGCCTTCAGAAATCCCCGCTGCCTGGATGCCGCGGTAGGTCGGCCAGTCGATCCCCGGCCGCGGTGCGCTGGCCGCGGATATCGACACGTATCCCGCCGCCGCAGCGACGAGCGCCACGCCACAAATAACTAGATTGCGCATACGGGAATCTTACGGCAGGAACGGCGGGGGAGTTCTATTCTCAATCTCTCGACATGGAGGAAGTGAAGTTAGTAGAGAACGTAGAGGTTTCTCTACTGGCCCCACTTTCTCCACTATCTCCACGTCAAAAGCCGAGAAAAGAATGAGCTATTCGATTCCGGACACATCTTCCTTCGCTGCCGCACGCGCCGCTTCGGCTTCACGCAGCGCGTTCGCCTCGGGCTTCAGCTCGCGGATCGCGGCGACCAGCGACTTCTTCTGCGTCACGACCCGATCCTTCAGCACCATGAAATTGATGTCGAGATTGCGCGAGGCGTGCGCCAGCGTCGCGAACTGCTCGCCGCTCTTGAAGCCCTCCGCGGCGATTTCCATCTTCGTGCCTTTTCTGAGCAGAGGCTGCAGCCGTTCGTGCAATGCCGGAGACATCGGCGACACCGGGACCCGTTCGACCCGCGCCTTCGGCGTCGTCTCGGCAACGCGACGCGCCTCGGCGGTGCGGGACTCCGCCGCGGTCTTCGACGGTGAATTCGCAGCGTGCCGCGTGCCGACGCGGTTCATGTCGATGGTGTCGATATGCGGCCGCGCCCACACGCCGAGCGCGAATGCGCCGACGAATCCGGCGGTGATCAGTAATGAGCGACCAATACTCATATTCCCACCTCCGATGTGGATTGAGTGCAACATCGGATCCAGAAAAAGCCGTCGGGTGGCTTTTTCGAAAACGGGCACAGTGTGTCGGCTTTTACCAAAAAAGCCACCCGACGGCTTTTTCTACAGGCCGAACAGGCGGCGCCACCATTTCTCGTTCGGATCGGGCGGCGGCGGCGGCGTCTTGACGGGCGGTGGAAGAATCACGGGCTCGCCGAGCGCCGAAGCGGCGGCTTCATCGAGGCGGAGGATGACGCGCGCGCTGTCTTCCATCAGCTGCGCGCCGATGCCTTCGGCGGCTTTGCCCCACTCGTTGATCATCTGGTCGTAGGCGCGATCGCGATCGAGCTTGTCGTAGAACGCGGCGGCTTCGAGCCACGCCATCAGGATCTGGCGGCGCGGCACCTTCCCACCGCCCAGGCCGACCAGCGAGTCGAGCTCCTGCTGCAGCTTGTCCCAGGCGGCGCGGATCGATCCGAGCTCGGCGCGGTCGACGCCCGCGGTCTCGGCGAGATCCTGCAGTGACTGCGCGAACGACGCGCGATCGTTCGGATTGAGCGCGCGTCGCACCGGGATCGAGAGCCGCTTGTAGCGCTCGATCAGCCCGGCGTCCTGCAGGTATCCGCCTTCGACTTCGACACGTCCGGCATCCTTCTCGAAAACCTCGAGAGCCTGCCGCACGTGGACGGCATTGCGGCGGAAGGACTTGAGGACGTCAGACATTCTGGTTGGGGAAAACCCTTCCGTCTTGGGTCTTGAGACTTGGGTCTTGGGCCGTACCTCAAGACCCAAGACCCAAGACTCGCGTAATGACTACTCAGACGGCCCCGGCCCTGTCCTCGTTCGCACGGTCGCCCCGGGGCAGCTATCATCGTGATCGTATGACGACTGCCAGGCACCCGGGGACAGAAACAGGCCGAAAGACGCGTACCGAATCGGACAGCATGGGCGAGATTGCCGTCCACGCCGATCGCTATTGGGGCGCGCAGACCGAGCGGTCTTTGCATCATTTTTCGATCGGTCAGGAGCACTTCACGCGGCCGATGATCCGGGCGCTCGGCATCCTCAAGAAAGCCGCGGCGCTGACCAACGGCGAGCTGAAGACGCTGCCGAAGGAGACCGTGGATCTGATTGTCGGGGCCGCCGACGAAGTCATCGACGGCCGGCTCGACGAACATTTCCCGTTGTTCGTCTGGCAGACCGGCAGCGGCACGCAGACGAACATGAACACCAACGAGGTGATTTCCAACCGCGCGATCGAGATCGCCGGCGGCATCGTCGGCAGCAAGAAGCCGGTGCATCCCAACGATCATGTCAATCGCGGGCAGTCGTCGAACGACACCTTTCCGACCGCGATGCACATCGCCGCGGCCGAGCAGGTCGTGCGTCACCTGCAGCCCGCGGTCGCCAGGCTGCGTGCGACGCTGGACAAAAAGGCTCACGCGTTCGCCGACGTCGTCAAAGTCGGGCGCACGCACCTGCAGGATGCGACGCCGCTGACGCTCGGACAGGAAATCTCCGGATGGGTCGCGCAGCTCGATCTCGCGATGCGCGCGATCGACGCCGTGTTGCCCGAAGTCTACGAACTCGCGCTCGGCGGCACCGCCGTCGGCACCGGCCTCAACACGCATGTCCGCTATGCGGAAGTCTCCGCGAAGCACATCGCGGCGCTGACCAACCTGCCGTTCACCACCGCGCCAAACAAGTTCGCCGCGCTCAGCGGTCACGAGCCGCTGGTCGCGCTGCACGGCGCGGTACGCACGCTGGCGACGGCGCTGATGAAGATCGCCAACGACGTCCGCTGGCTATCGTCGGGCCCCCGCTCGGGGCTCGGCGAAATCGTCATTCCAGAGAACGAGCCCGGCTCGTCGATCATGCCGGGCAAGGTGAACCCGACGCAGTCCGAAGCGATGACGATGGTGTGCGCGCAGGTGATGGGCAACGACGTGGCGGTCGGCATCGGCGGCGCGTCCGGCAACTTCGAGCTCAACGTCTTCAAGCCGCTGATCATCCACAACGTGCTGCAGAGCCTGCGGCTGCTCGGCGACGCGTGCGCGAACTTCGAGGAGTTCTGCGCCCGCGGCATCGAGCCGAACCGCGAGCGCATCGCCGAGAACCTCAACCGCAGCCTGATGCTGGTCACCGCCCTCAATCCGCACATCGGCTACGACAACGCCGCGAAGATCGCGAAGAAGGCGCACAAGGACGGGACGACGCTGAAGGAAGCCGCGGTCGCGCTCGGGCTCCTGACCGCCGAGCAGTTCGACCAGTGGGTGGATGCGCGGAAGATGACGGAACCCGGGGAGTAGGGGGTCAAACACGGGTCAGACCCCTAGGGGTCTGACCCGTGTTTGACCCCATCGAACTTCTATATCTTCGACATCGTCTATCTAATCCGAGATGCCCGGCACCCTCGGAGAGTTCGAGACCCTCGTCCTGATCGCCCTGGCGCGCCAGGGCAGTGATGCCTACGGCGTGTCGCTGTGCTCGGATATCGCCGATCGCACCGGCCGCGACGTGTCGCTCGGCGCCGTCTACAAGACGCTCGAGCGGCTCGAGGCCAAGGGCCTGGTGGCGAGCCGGATCGGCGCGCCGACCGCCGAGCGCGGCGGGCGGCGCAAAAAGCACTTCAAGATCGCCGCGGCGGGCGAGCGGGCGCTGATGGACTCGCTCAATGCGCTGCGCAGCATGACCGAAGGGCTCGAGGCGACGCTGCCCGGAGCGAAGGCGAAGGGCTGGCTGTAGCGCCATGCGACTCGCCGCGCGACTGATCGCCGCCATCGTCCCCGATCCCGACGCCGAGTACCTCATCGGCGACCTCGAAGAACAGTACGCGCAGACGCGGACGACGAACGGCTGGCTGCGCGCGACGTCACGCTGCTGGGGCCAGGCGCTGCGGACCGCGTGGTACGCGCGGCGGCGCCGGGCGCACTCGCGATTCGAATCCCGGAGAATCAACATGTCCAGGCTGCTACACGATTTGCGTCTCGGCGTGCGCACGGCGATCAAGTCGCCAGGCTACAGCGCGGTCACGATCCTGACCCTCGGGCTCGCGATTGGCGCCAACACGCTGCTCTTCAGCATCGCCAATCCGCTGATGATTCGTTCGCTGCCGCTCGGCGAGCCGGAACGGCTGGGATGGATTCGCGTCAGCAACGCCGAACGTGAAATCGAACGCGCGCGCGCGTCGATGCAGGATTTCCTCGAGTGGCGCGCGGCGATGAAGAGCTTCTCGTCGCTGGCGGCCTATGAAGGCCGCGACGAGACGCTGGTCGGCCACGGCGACGCGCGGCGCGTGAAAACGAACCGCGTCACCTCGGACATGTTGACGGTGTGGGGCCAGCAACCACAGCTCGGCCGCTTCTTCCAGCCCGGCGAAGACGCCATCGGCGCGCCGCTCGCCGGCGTGTTGAGCGATCGTTTCTGGCGCGCGACCTTTAATGCCGATCCGCAGGTGCTCGGCCGCACGCTGATGCTCGACGGCAGGCCGATCACGATCGTCGGCGTCATGCGTCCCGAGATCGAAATCGGCAACATCGCGCTGATCGATCTCTGGGCGCCGCTGCCGCTCGATTCGTCGCTGCCGCGCGACCGCCGGACGCTGCGTGTCGTCGGCATGCTCGCGCCCGGCGCGACCGTCAAGTCGGCCAACGCCGAGCTGCAGCCGATCGCCGCGACGCAGGCGCGCGACTACGCGCGCACCAACGCAGGTTGGGCGGCGACGGTGGTGACGACGAAGGAGTCGATCGCCGACAGCAGCACCTGGGTCATCCTCGGGCTCCTCGGCGTCGTCGTGCTGTTCGTGCTGCTGATCGCCTGCGCGAATCTCGCCAACCTCGTGCTCGCGCGTCTGGTCTCGCGCAGCCAGGAACTGGCCGTCCGCGCCGCGCTGGGCGCCTCACGCTGGCAGCTGGTGCGGCCGTTGATCGCCGAGAGCCTGCTGCTCAGCTTGATCGGCGGTGCCGGCGGCGTCGCCATCGCCAACGCCGGCCTGAAGACCATCAATGCGCTGGCGTCCGATCCGTTCATGAAGTCGATCAGCATCGATCAGAACGTGCTGATCTTCGCCGCGCTGGTCTCGGTGGCGACGCCGCTGCTGTTTGCGTTGTGGCCGGCGCTGTCGGCCGGGCGCGCCGCGACGGCCGGTGCGCTGCGCGGCACCCGAGTCAGCGGCGGCAGGCAATCCTCGCTCAAACGAAACGTCCTGGTCGGCGGCCAGGTCGCGCTGGCGCTGTCGCTGCTGATCGTGGCGAGCCTGGCGGTGCAGTCGATGATGTTCCTGCGCCGCACCGACATCGGCATCGAAGTCGGGAAAGTCCTGTCAACGCGGCTGCAGCTGCCCGATGACCGCTATCCGGACGACGCGGCGCGGGCGCGATTCGCCGAGCGGACGACCGCCGCGTTGCGCGCCATTCCCGGCGCCGAAACCGCGGCCGTTTCGAGCCACATCCCGGTGATCGACGGCGATGCCGCGAAGAAGCTCAGCGGCACGCCGAAGGGCGACGCCGGCAGCGAGCGCGAGCAGCCGTGGGCGAGCTGGTTCAGCGTGTCGGACGGGTTCTTCGAGACCGCCGGCATTCCCGTGATCGCCGGCCGCTCGATTCAGCCGGACGACCGCGCCGGCCGGCAGCCGGTCGCGGTCATTGATCGCACCGCGGCAGAGAAATACTTCGACGGCGTCGCCGACGCGGTCGGCCGAACGATCACTATCCACGACGATCGCACCGGCGATCGGCCGGTCACCATCGTCGGCGTTGTCCGCGGCACGCGGGACGCGCAAGTCCTGCGCTCGAGCCCGCAGATCTTCGTGCCGTTCGCGCAGTGGCCGACCGCGCAGTTGTCGGTGTTCCTGCGCGGTGCCGATCCGATCGCCCAGGCCACGCCCGTACAGGCAGCAATGCGCCAACTCGATCCACTCGTCGCCATCTCGGTGCCGGCCACGCTGAAAGCCATCGTCGACGAAGACATGTCCAGCAGCACGATCATCAATGCGCTATTCGTCTCATTCGCCTTACTGGCGCTCGCGCTCGCGGCCGGCGGCCTCTACGGCGTGATTTCGTACTCGGTCGGCCAGCGGCGCCGGGAGTTCGGAATTCGCCTTGCATTGGGCGCGTCGCCGGCGAGCGTCGGCCGCATGGTCGTCGCCGAAGGACTGAAGGTCAGCGCGATCGGCGTCGCCATCGGCTTGCTGATCGCATTCGGACTGGCGCAGATGGGCGCGTCGATTCTGTTCGGCATTCGGCCCACCGATCCCGCGACATTCGCCGGCGTCACCGTCGTCGTCCTGGCGGTGGCGATCTTCGCGGCGTGGAGCCCGTCGCTGCGCGCAAGACGGGTCGATCCGGCCGGGGCGTTGCGCGCGGACTAGTACGATCGACAACACCGTGAAGGATCTTTTGAGGACGTTGTAGGAGCGTGAAGGAGCACTCTGATTTGCAAGCCAAGGCTCTCCTTCACGCTCCTTAACCATCCTGCAAAGAACCTCCACGGTGCTGTCGAGACTCGCCTTGCCCCGCCGACAGCCGTCCCGCCCCAATCACTCTGCCGCATCGCAGCGATCGTGCCACTGTGTCCTGCGGAGGTCCGATGCGTCTTGTCGTCGTCGCGGCGATGACGTTACTGAGTGCGATCGTCGCGGTGGCGGCGACCGGGCCCGCTCAGCTGCCGCAGTCGTTCACGAACTTGCAGATTTTCCCGAAAGACGTCTCGCGTGCGGGGCTGGTCGAGGCGATGAAGTTGTTCACGGGTTCGCTGGGCGTCCGTTGCGAGCACTGTCACGTCGGTGACGGCAACGACCTGAGCAAGTTCGACTTCGCTTCAGATGCGAGACCAGCGAAGGTCACGGCGCGGGCGATGATGAAGATGCTCGCGACGGTCAACAACGATCTGCTCAAAGGCATCGGCGACGCCGGGCGCCAGCCGAAAGTGACCTGCTTCACTTGTCACCGTGGCGAAAAGACGCCGGCGAGCGCGCGTCCAGCCGGCGGTGGGGATGTGACATCCTCGGCTGTCCGAACAGCAGGAACAAACCATGTCCTTGGACACTCCGTGCCGGCGTCTGACGACGGGCCTGCTGGTCTGGGCCGCCTGGTCGGCGATCGCGATCTTCTTCGCGATCAGCACGGCGCTGACCTACGTCTCGCAGGGCCGGCCGCCGCTGTGGCTGTTCAATTTCGGCACCGCGATCGCCCAGTGGTCGATCTGGGCGCTGCTGACGCCGGTGGTGTTCTGGATCGGCCGCCGCTGGCCGCTCGCGCGCGGCCATTTGCTGACGCGGATTCCGCTGCACGTCGTGCTCGGCGTTCTGGTCGCCTTCGTCAAGATCGCGATCGAAGGTCGAGTGCGGGTCTGGGTGTTCGGCGTTCCGCCCTACGCACTGATCAGCAACGTCGCGCTGCAGATCTTCATCTACTGGGCGCTGGTCGCGGCGTCGCACGGGCTCGCGTGGTACACGCAGGCGGAGGCGCGGGCGATCGAGATGGAATCGCAGCTGAATGCCGCGCGCCTGAAGCATTTGCGCGCGCAGCTGCAACCGCACTTTCTATTCAACGCGCTCAACGCCATCGCCGAGCTGATTCATGAGGACCCGGACCGCGCCGATCGCATGATCGGCCGCCTCGGCGATCTGCTGCGCGCCTCACTCGACGCCGGCGATCGCACCGACGCGACGCTCGAGGACGAGATCGCCCTGGCGCGGGATTACCTGACGATTCAGGAGGCACGCTTCGGCGAACGGCTGCGCGCCTCGATCGACGTCGCCGCCGAGTGCGCCAATGTGCTCGTGCCGCCGCTGCTGCTGCAGCCGATCGTCGAGAACGCGGTGATGCACGGCGTGGCGCCGAAGCGCGAAGGCGGAACGGTGGCGATTAGCGCGCGCCGCGCCGGCGACCGGCTCGAGGTGCGGATCGACGACGACGGCCCCGGTGTCGCCGCGGACGCCGCCGACGGCATCGGTCTCTCGACCACGCGCGCGCGATTGCAGGCGCTCGGCCATCCCGCCGCGGTGCTGGCCATCTCATCTCGGCCCGGCGGCGGTACCCGAGCCGTCATCACCCTGCCCTGGCGGCAGCGATGACGAGACGCCTGTCCGTCCTGATCGCCGACGACGAGCGGCTGGCGCGGCGGCGGCTGCGCCGACTGCTTGGATCGATCGACGGCGTCGACGTCGTCGGCGAGGCCGCAAACGGCGACGAGGCGATCGCCGCGATTCGCGAGCTCGAGCCGCGCGTGGTCCTGCTCGACGTGCAGATGCCCGGGCCCGACGGCTTCGGGGTGATCGAGCGATTGCCCAAGAAGCCGCTGGTGATTTTCGTCACCGCGTTCGCCGAGTTCGCGCTGCGCGCGTTTGACGTGCAGGCGGTGGACTACCTGCTCAAACCGGTCTCGCGCGAGAAGCTCGCGCGCGCGATCGATCGCGCCCGCGCCGTGCTCGAGCCGCGCGCGCCGGCGGCGTTTCCGTCGCTCCTGGCGGTGCGATCGCAGGGCCGCGTCGATCTCGTCGACGTCGGCGCCATCGACTGGCTCGAAGCCGCCGACAACTACGTCGTCGTTCATGCCGGCGCGCGGACGTTCATTGCGCGAGACACGCTGACGCGGATCGAGTCGACGCTCGACTCGCGCCTGTTCGCGCGCATCCATCGCGGCACGATCGTCCGGATCGATCGGGTGGCGGCGCTGGAAGTCGCCAATCGCGGCGACTACGTGGCGGTCCTCAAGGACGGCACGCGGCTCGGGCTGAGCCGGCGCTTTCGGCCGCGGCTCAATCAGGTGCTCGAGGGCTGACGTCCAGGTCGCCGTGCGAGATCGATCCCCGCACTGGCCGCGTTGATAGCTGGATCCGCTTGGGAGCTGGTCACCGCCGGCGGCGATGCGCCGGACGGCCGGCCTTGATAAGATCACCGGTCCCGCCGCGTCCACGGCGTGACGAGTGCTATGTCATTGAGCTGGAAAGACTTTCAAGGCGTCAACGCGGGTCTCGCCGAAGAGCTCTACGAGCGGTTTCAGGCCGACCCCAACTCTGTCGACGAAGCCACGCGCGAGTTTTTCCGTCGTGAAGGCCCGCCCGCGTCGGAGCCATCGCCGTCGAACGAACCCCGGAACCCTGGAACCCCGGAACCCCGGAACCTGGCCAAGGTCATGGGCGCCGTCAATCTGGCGCAGTCGATCCGGCGCTACGGCCATCTGGCGGCGAAGATCGATCCCCTGGGCAGCCGGCCGCTCGGCGATCCGGCGCTCGAGCCGTCTACGCACGGCGTGAGCGAAGCGGATCTCAAGACCCTGCCGGGAGATCTGATCGTCGGGCACGTCGCCGATGCGCACGCGTCGATGGCCGACGTCGTCGCGAAGCTGCGCGCGATCTACTGCGGCACCACCGGGTACGACGTCGCGCATATCTTCGTCCCCGAAGAGCGGCGCTGGCTGCGCGAGGCCATCGAGACCGAGCGTTATCACGCGCCGCATGATCCGATCGATCCGATCAAGCTGCTCGAGCGGTTGACCGACGTCGAGGGATTCGAGAAGTTCCTGCACCGGACGTTCCCGGGGAAGACGCGATTTTCGATCGAAGGCCTCGACATGCTGGTGCCGATCCTCGACGAGGTGATCGGCGAAGCTGCGGAAGCCGGATTGCGGCAGGCGTTTATCGGCATGGCGCATCGCGGCCGCCTGAACGTGATGGCGCACGTGATGGGCAAGCCGTACGAGCAGATCCTCGCCGAGTTCAAGGACCCGATTCGCAGCGGCCTCGCGGTCGAAGGCGTGCAGTGGGCCGGCGACGTCAAGTACCACCTCGGCGCGTCCCGGGCGGTGAGCGGCGGCGAAGAAGTCGACCTCGTCGTCTCGATGCCGCCGAACCCGAGCCACCTCGAAGCGATCGATCCGGTCCTCGAAGGCATGGCGCGCGCCGCCGGCACCACCGCCGACAAGCCAGGCGCGCCGGTGTTCGATCCAGATGCTGTGCTGCCGATCCTGATCCACGGCGACGCGGCGTTCCCCGGCCAGGGAGTCGTCGCCGAGACGCTGAATCTGCACCGCCTCGAGGGCTACACGACCGGCGGCACGATTCACATCATCGCCAACAACCAGATCGGCTTCACCACCGACACCAGGGATTCCTACAGCACGCTTTACGCCAGCGGCCTGGCGCGCGGCTTCAAGATTCCGATCATTCACGTCAACGCTGACGATCCGGAATCGTGTGTCTCCGCCGCGCGGCTGGCGTTCGCGTATCGCGCCAAGTTCCGGCGCGACATCCTCATTGATCTCGTCGGCTATCGCCGATACGGACACAACGAAGGCGACGAGCCGGCGTTCACGCAGCCGTTGATGTACAAGACCATCAACGAGAAGAAGACCGTCCGTCAGCTCTGGGCCGAAGCGCTCACCGCCCGCGGGACCATCGACGCCGGCAAGGCGGAGGAATTGCTCACCGGCAAGCTCGACACGCTGCAGAAGAAGTACGAGGCGCTCGATCCCGATAAGAACCTGATTGAGGCGCTGCCGGAGATTGCCGCGCCCGGCACCGCCGGCAAGGTCGTGACCAGCGTCGCGCTCGGCCGGCTGGAAAAGCTGAATGACGCGCTGCTCGACGTGCCCAATGGCTTCAGCGTGCATCGCAAGCTCGAGCGGTTGCGCGAGAAGCGGCGCCAGGCGTTCGCCACCGCTGACGATCGCACGATTGACTGGGCGACCGCCGAGGATCTCGCCTACGGATCGATCCTGCAGGACGGGACGCCGATCCGGCTGACCGGCGAAGACGTCGAGCGCGGCACGTTCAGCCATCGTCACGCGGCGCTGTACGATTCGAACGACAACACCCGCTTCGTTCCGCTGCAGTCGCTGCCGGGGGCGCGCGCGTCGTTCGAGATCCGCAACAGTCCGCTCAGCGAGAACGCGGCGATTGGCTACGAGTACGGCTACAACGTCCAGGCGCCCGAGCGGCTGGTGATCTGGGAAGCGCAGTACGGCGATTTCATCAACGGCGCGCAGACGATGCTCGACGAGTTCGTGCTGTCGGCGCGGGCCAAGTGGGGACAGGAGCCGTCGCTGGTGATGTTGCTGCCGCACGGCTACGAAGGGCAGGGGCCCGATCACGCCAGCGCGCGGCCGGAGCGTTTTCTTCAGCTCGCCGCCGACATCAACATGCGCGTCGCCAACTGCACGACGGCGGCGCAGTTCTTCCATCTGCTGCGACGGCAGGCGGCACTGCTCGTCGAAGATCCGCTGCCGATGGTGGTCCTCAGCCCAAAGAGCCTGCTGCGGCATCCGTTCGTCTCGTCGACACCGCGCGAGCTCGCCGAAGGCAAGTGGCAACAGGTGATCGAAGACGCCGACGCCGTGGCGCGCGCCAAGGACGTGCGCCGGCTGATCCTGGCGAGCGGCAAGGTCGCGGTCGATCTGCTGGTCAGCGCGCACCGCGCCAAATCGCCGGCGGTGGCGATCTGCCGCGTCGAACAGCTCTACCCGCTGCCGGTCCGCGACATCCACGCAGCGCTCGAGCGCTTCCCGAACCTCGAGGACGTGCTGTGGGTGCAGGAAGAGCCGGAAAACATGGGCGCGTGGGAATTTGCGCGTCCGCTGCTCGAGCCGCTGGTCGGCACGCGGCGTCTGGCCGTGCTCGCGCGGCCGCGCAACTCGAGCCCCGCCGAAGGTTCGGCGGCGCGTCACGCGCAGAATCAAGAGAAACTCATCGCAGGTGCATTCGAGATCAAGAAGACGTCGGCCTCAGGCGTGGCCGTAAGCCGTAAGCCCTGAGCCGTGAGCCGGAGCAGCTTTTCATGTCTGTAAACATCGTCGTTCCCGAAGTCGGCGAGTCGATCGTCGACGCGCGCGTTGCCAAATGGTTGAAGAAGGAAGGCGACGCGGTCGCCGCCGGCGAAGCGCTGGTCGAACTCGAAACCGACAAGATCGACGTCGAGGTCTCGGCGCCCCGCGCCGGCGTGCTCGAGAAGATCGCGTACACGAACGGCGCCGACGTGAAGATCGGCGAAGTGCTTGGCACGATCGCCGAAGGCGCCGTTGAGGCGCCGGCAGCGGAGCCCGTAAAGAAGACCACGAACGGCAGCGGCGGCACCTCGGTCCCGGCGACGCCGTCGGCGCGGAAGGCCGCCAGGGAGCAGGACGTCGATCTCGGCAAGGTCAAGACGGACGGACCGCGAGTGACGAAGGCGGATGTGGACAGTCAGGCGGCAGGCCCCAGACGGCAGGCCCCAGGCCCCAGGCCCCAGGCCCAAGATCCCGTCGTCCCCGCGCCGGTGCGGAAAGAACCCACTGGGGCCTTGGGCCCTGGCCCTGGGGCCTCATCCGCACGCAGCGAAGAACGCGTGCGGATGTCAAAGCGCCGCGCCACGATCGCGAAGCGGCTGGTCGAAGCGCAGTCGACCGCGGCGATGTTGACGACCTTCAATGAAGTCGACATGAGCGCGGTGATGGCGCTGCGCGAACGGCAGAAGGAAGAGTTCAAGAAGAAGTACGGTGTCGGGCTCGGGATCGCGTCGTTCTTCGTCAAGGCGGCGGTCGCCGCGCTGCGTGCGTTTCCGCGTCTCAACGCCGAGATCCAGGGCGACGAGATGGTTCTCAAGCACTACTACGACATCGGCGTCGCCGTCGGCGCCGCCGAAGGGCTGATCGTCCCGGTGCTGCGCGACGCCGACCGGTTGTCGTTCGCGGCGATGGAACTTGGCATCCGCGACTTCGCCAGGCGCGCCAACGACGGCACGCTGACGCTCGAGGATCTGCGCGGCGGCACCTTCAGCATCACCAACGGCGGCGTCTACGGCTCGCTGATGAGCACGCCGATCCTCAATCCGCCGCAAGTCGGCATCCTCGGCCTGCACACCATCAAGGAACGTCCGATCGGCGTCAACGGTCAGGTCGTGCTGCGGCCGATGATGTACGTCGCGCTGACCTACGACCACCGTATCGTCGATGGCGCAGAGGCGGTGCAGTTCTTGGTCAGGGTGAAGAGCCTGGTCGAGGATCCGGCTGTTTTGCTCATCGAGAGCTGAGTGATAACGCCCTTGCCAAGAGCGAATCAACAGGGAGAAGCACGAGAAGCACGAGAAGAGCGAGAGGTTCTTTCTCGAGAAGAAGAACCTCATGCTCTTCTCATTCTTCTCCCTGTTTTTTTGCTCTTGATCTTGTCGTCGGCCTGCGTCGATCGCCTGCCCGATCAGGATCTCCGCATCACCACCGCGGTGCCGGCCGCGAAGCTGTCCTCGGATCTTCTCTGGCAGGAGTTCGAAAAGGATCCGTCAGGCTCGGCGAAACGCTACTTCGGCAAGGCGATCGATCTCACCGGGAAGATCACGTCGCTCGAAGCGTCCGGCGCGACCGGGCCGTTCATCTTCTTCGCGCAGTCCGGGAAGGGCGGCGTCCGCGCCAGCCTGCTCGCCGATCGCGCCGCTGAGACGCTGAAAGATCTCCAGCCCGGCGTCAAGGTCAACCTCAAGTGCTTCTGCGAGGGACTCAAGACCGACGTCATCCTGAAGAGCTGCATCCGCCCGTGAGCCGAATCCGGCGGTTCCGACGCATAGTCAGATCGGAGGTCCGTCAAGGCGGAGCTGATTCATGAGCCACACGATTGCCATACCGGTTGTCGCCCTGTCGCTGCTGGCGTTCGCCGCGCCGGCCGTGGACACGTGGGATCTGAAGCCGGCGGCGCTGGCCGCCTTCGAGCGCTACGTTCGTCTTACTGAGGCGCGCATGGAGGGCGAGACCTCCTTCAAGACCGCGTTTCTGTGGATCGATCGCCAGCCGACGAATCAGAAGGGCGACAACTACGCCCGGCTGCAGCGCGGGGAGGTCGTCGTCTCGAAACTCGAGACCCGCGACGGCGGCAAGGAGATCGAGTCGCCCGACAGCATGCTCCATCACTGGATTGGCACCGTGCTGCTTCCCGGCGTGAAGATTGACCGCGCGATTGCATTCGTCCAGGATTACGAAAAGTATCCGACGCTGTTCCAGCCGATGATCCAGCGCGCGAAGATCGTCAGTCATACCGGCAACACCTTCGTCGTTCAGATGCGGACGAGCGCGAAGAAGATCATCACCGTGACGCTCGACGGCGACTACGCCGTCGAATACCGCACGCTGACACCCGCGCACACGTTCACGCGCAGCGTCGCGGCGAACTTCTTCGAGGTGTCGTCACCGGGCACGACATCGGAAACCCGCACCGCCGCCGACACCATTGCCAGTTATCTCTGGCGGCTCAACACCTACTGTTCCTTCGAGCAGCGCAACGAGGGAACCTACGAGCAATGCGAGTCGATCTCGCTGACGAGAGGCATTCCCTATTTGGTTGCTCCGCTGGTGCGTCCGTTCGCGTCCTCGATTCCCAGGGAGACGCTGGAACAGACGCTCGGGAAAGTCCGCTCAGGACTTGCCAAATAGGCCCAAGGCTACAGGCCCAAGGCCCAAGAAGATCAGGGTTCTCGTCTTTTGGAAATACGGCGAGATGCGCATCTCTCTGGGTTGTCAAGAAAAAGAGAACCCCGCTCTTCTCCAGTTCTCCAAGGTTCAAAGCTCTTGTGACAAGCGCACTTTACTCGACACTCCTGAATCGTCGCTTGTCACAAAAGCTCTTAACCTTGGAGAGCGTGGAGAAGATCAGGGTTCTCGTCTCTTGGAAATACGGCGAGATGTGCATGTCTCTGGGTTGTCAAGAAAAGGAGAACCCCGCTCTTCTCCAGTTCTCCAAGGTTAAAAGCTCTTTAGCGCACTTTACTGGCCTAGTCTCGGATCTGCCCGAGCAAGTACCGGTGCCAATCATCTCGGTCTGACGTCACCTGCAACGGCCGCAACGCCAGGCGGCCGGTCGGCCCGATGGTTTTGTGCAGGTAGGCCCGCTCGTCGAGCCGCGCCTTGAGATCCGGATCCGCCGGCACCTCGAGCCCGGCCTCGCGCGCCATCAACATGCCCTTGGCGCGGATGGCCAGCTCGAGGTCGAGCTGCAGGAGACAGAACATGTCGGCGACGACCGGGCCGGGAAACCGGGACTTCAGTTCCTGAAGATATCGACCGAGCCGCGTCGCGCCGAACTGGCTCGATTTCACCAGCGCGAGCAGTTCGACGTCGAGGTCGAGGCCGTCGCCGACCCATTCGCGCGTCCGCCGCTCGCTTTCGCCGAACACCACCAGGACGACCAGCGGCAGCACCAGCGTCAGCACGCCCGCCGCAAGCAGCGGCGATACCAGCGCGTGGTTGAACACCGAGTGCAGGACGATGGCGGCGACGAGGCCCGGCCAGATCACCAGGTACTCGCGATCCGGATAGCGGTCGGCAAGCGACTTCGCCGCGATCGCCACGATCGCAGTCGTCGTCGCATGCAGGATCGCGGTGCCGAAGCCGCGGACGATCCAGATCAGCAGAGGCCGATCGGCGAACGTGCCCAGGTAATGCACGTTCTCGACGACGGCGAAGCCGGCGCCGATGGTGAAGCCGATAATCGCAGCGTCGACGAGGAACCCGATCTGGGCGCGGCGCAATGCGAACAGGACGAAGGCTGCCTTGAGCAGTTCCTCGGTGACGGGCGCGACGTAGCGGGCAAACTGCCGGCGATCGAGGCCGGTGACGTCGAACAGCCACAGATGCAGCAGCCAGGCGATCAGCGCCGCGGCGACGCCGGCCAGCGCGGCGCGGATCAGCGTGTTTGGCGGCACCAGCTTGAAGCTGTCGAAGAGGATCAACACGATCAGCAGCGCCGAGACCGGAAGCAGAGCGACGACGACCTCGAGCACGCGGTTACCGCAGCACTTTCAGCGAGATCAGCGCCTCGCCGCGTGACGGCACGCCGTCGGCGCTGCGGACCGCGCCGCCGACGGAGAGCGTCATGTCGAGCACGGAAAGCATCGCGAACCGGAAGTCGACCTGCGCGCCGACGGAGACCGCTTCGCGCCGGATCGCGCTATCGTCCATGTTGGTGACCAGGCCGCTCGCGAAGATCGCCGGCCGCATCCACTCGAGGAACGCCCCCGACGTGCCGACGCGGCTGAAACGCAGCGGCGGCAGGTTCCATTCGAGCGTCGTCCGCGCGAAGTTCCGGCCGCCGATTTCGTTGAGCTCGGCGCCGGGGAAACTGTAGTACTCGCGGTAGCGCTGCTCGGGCCCGTGGTCGATGTAGTTGTTGCCGAAGCCGCCGAAGAAGAAGTTCGCGAACGGCTCGCTGGCCTCGTGCGGCGAGAATCCGGCGGCGCTTCGCAGCCACACCGACGAGTGGCTGATCGGCAGCAAAGTGCCGAGGTCGAGCGTGCCGTACGCGCGAAAGAACTGGTCCTTGTTGACGCGGGTGAGGTCGGCATCGGCCGACCACTTGACGCCCTTTTCGTCGTCGACCCGGCCGAGCGAGCCGCGGATGAAGCTGTAAGCGAGTTTCGCTTCCAGCGTGATCAGCTGATCGACTTCAACGTCGATGTTCTGATACTCGGGCAGCTGGTCGAGCTTGCCGGCGATGCGTCCGCCGAGGTCCAGCGTCATCCGCTTCGGCTCGTCGAAGATCAGCGTGCTCTTGTGAGAGACGCCGACGGAGTAGCCTTTCCGGCTGGTCAGGGTCGGACCGACGAGATCGTAGAAATCGCCGTTGTTCCAGGCCGCATGAGCCGTCCAGTCGTAGCGCTGGTATTCGGCGCGCGCATGCAGCCGTTCCTCGTCTTCGATGTCGCCGCCCGGCGAGTACGACGCGGACACGAACATGCGATTGAACTGCAGCGGATCGGAAAAATTGACCCGCCCGCCGACCGCCTGAGTGTCCTTGTAGCCCTGCACGATCGGATAGAACGACTCTCGCCTGAGGCCGGCGCCGAGCCGGTACCGCGTCGTCGTCTGCGGCATCGTCTCGAACGGGATGTCGGCGGGCGAGCCGGCCTGCCACGTCTTCAGCACCGGGTGTTTCTCGATCGTCTGCTGGCCGAGGAAGGTGATCGGATTGACGTCCTGGATTGGCCTGGCGTCGATCTGCGCCGCCACCAGTCCGTTACCGGTGTATCGAAAGACGATGACGTCGCTGCCGCCGATCGGGATCGGCCGGAAGAATCCGGTTTCGGTGTTGGAGACGGCCTCCAGCTGTCGGGTCGCGATTTCGTAGCGAAAGATGTTCGACGTTCCGGTGAGGTAGGAGCTGCCGTAGAGGAACCTGCCGTCGTCGGAAAACGTGAAGTTGTTGGGGACGCTGCCGGAGAACTCGAAGCTCGCCACCGGCGTGGCGTCGCCCTTCAGCAGCTGCGCGATCGGGATCACCCGCACGTCCTGTTTGCCGGTGATTTCGCCGAACGACGCCGAGGCCATTGTGCCGTCGGCGGAGATGTCCAGGTCATAGACGCCGGTGCCGTATGGGAACGTGATGACGCGTGTCCAGTCGGTATACGGCGCCGTCATGCGGACGATCGTCACCAGACCATTGAGATGCCGCACCCCCCAGAGCGATTTGTCGGCGCGGTTGAACACCAGATCGCCGATTCGCGCGTCCTTCTGCAGCACCTCGGTCTTCTTCGTCGCCGGGTCGAGCGAGACGATATCGCGGTAGGCGCCGTTGTCGGTGGTGTAGAAAATCTTGCGCGCGTCCGGATCCCACGCCACCGAGGTGACCTGATAGATGAGCGGCCCTTTGATGTCCTTGAGATGTTCCGTGGCGCCGGTCTCGGTCGAAATCGCGCCGATGTGGGCGACGACGCCGGGGTAATTGAAGGCGGCGAAGATCTTCTTTGTCGCCGGATCGTAGTAAGCGCGCGACACCGAGCCGAGCGCCCGCGGCGACAGATCGCGATACGGCGTGATGGGGTACTTGCGAATTGCCTCGAGGTTCTTCTGCTGGAACGCGGTTTCAAACGCGATCCAGTCAGCCCACACGCTTTCGAGCGGCTTGCCGAACGTGGCCTTGAACTGGCGCGCGTAGTAGGCGTGCGTGTCCGGCGCGCGCTTGACCCATTCGACGAGCTTTTCCGGCGAATAAGTGTGGGCGAGATAGGTCATGAATCGCGTGCCGTAGAGGTACGAATTCGCTTCGACCTGGAAGTCGATCTTGGTGCCTTCGGACGCGAGGCCGAGCGGGTCGTAGATGCGCGCGCGATCTTTCACCATCGATCGAAAGACCATCTCGTCATAGCCGCCCTGGGCGCGGCCGATGCCCCCGGCCATCCAGGTGTCGAAGAACGTCGCGATGCCTTCCTGGTACCAGCGCGGCGCCGCCACCCGCGGCGTCGTCAGATAGAAGTACGCCATCGACTCCGGCTGCTCGGGCACCGGCACGACCTTGCCGCCGAACAGCCGGCGGAAGAATCGATCCCGGCCGGCGGCGCCGTCCATGACCATCACGTGCACGAGTTCGTGATTCATGATCGTGCTCATGCGCTCGTTTTCCATGATCGTTTCGAACGCGTAGCTGAGCGGCGCGATCTGAATCCGGAGGGCATCGTGCGGCACGACGCCGGCGCTGGCGTTGCCGTAGTCGCCGAAGTCGGCGAGCAGCACCGTGATTTTTTCCGGCGAGGTGTGCTCGAACAGCTTGCGCAGGAACTCGCTGGCGTTGATGAACGTCCGCGCCGCATGCGGGACCAGATAGGTCTCCGCCGGCGCGACGTAGACCATGCGCATGCGCTCGGTCTGGACCTGTTCAATCTGCGCGAAGGCCGGGGCCGCCGAGACCGCGAGCAACAGGATCACCGCGGGGACGAGTCGTCCGAAAGCCGGGGCCATTCGCCCGGATTTTACGATGGAAAAAGTAACAAGCGGCAGGCTCCCCGCCTGCCGCTTGTCCCGGAAGGTGAATCCATCCGGCCACGCTTATGCGCGTAGCTTGTCGTGCTATTCGATTTTGCGCGCGGCGTCGAGGAACGCGCTGTTGAATGCTGGATTGCGCATCACATCCACGAGGTTCGTCTGGCTGAGCGCCGAGAGGAACGCGTCGTTGTTCAGCGCCGACAGGAAGGTCGCGTCCCTGAACGCCGACAGCATCGCCGGATCGCGCATCACGTTCACGAACGCCGGCTCGCTCATCGCCGACACCAGAGCCGGCTTCGACAGCATCTGTGCAAGTGCCGGCTGCTTGAGCGCCGCGATCATCGCGGGCTGATGAAGCGATTCGGCGAACGCCGGCACGCGCATCGCGTCGAGCGACGCCTTGTCAGCGAACACCAGCGCGATGGCCGCATCGGCCTGGATGGCGGACTGGAGTCCAGGAATTCTGAAGTACTCCTGCTGTCCCTTGCCGGACTTCCGCATCATGTCCGCGAATCCCGGCTGCGCCATCGCCTCGAGAAACGCCGGTTTGCCGGCGGCGGCGGCGAAGGCGGGCACGCGAAGCGCGTCGAGGAAGGCCGGCTGACCAAGTGCCACCTCGATGTCCGATCCCTTGATCGCCGCCTGCATGTCCTGGTTCTGCATCGCGCCGAGCGCGGCCTTGCTGAAGAACGTCTCGCGGAACGCCGCGTCGCTGCCGAGCCGCTTCAGCACCGCGCGCGTGTCCGGATTGCGCACGAGCCTGGCGAAGACGTCGCTCTGGATGAAGGTCTGAACGTCGGTGCTGCCGAGCTTGACGTCCTTCGACGACATCTGCGCGCCCTGGTAGCGCGTTGCCGCGCCGACCGTCGCTTCGGTCCCGTCAGTCGCCGGCGGGAAGCCCATCAACCAGGCGGCGACAATCACCACCGCGCCAAGCGCCGCCGTGCCCAACAGGATCTTCTTCATGACGCTCACTCCTTCACGAGATGTTTCTCGACCGGCTGTCGGATCTACACCGCCGATCCGCGAAAAGTTGGCGGCGGTGGCATGTCGCGCCCGCCGCTCCCGCCACGAGAACGCCGCCTGGGCTTCGCTGACTCTTCGCATTACCGATGCGGCAAACCCCGGGGGCGGCCCCGCCTCGGTGCGGCGCGCACTGCCCAGCACATCGTCAATCCGGGGATCGTTCTCCTGATCCGTCATCACTCCCTCACTCCTCGCTCACCGGTCGGGCCCCAGGGCCGCTGCCAGCCGCTCCCGTGCCGTGAACAACCTCGACTTCACCGTCTTCTCCGGCACCCCGATCGTGTCGCTGATCTCCTGGTAGGAGAGCTCGGCAAAGTGCCGTAGAACCAGAACTTCCCGGTACTCCGGCGTCAACGTCATCAGCGCCGCCTGAACGTGGTCGCGGCGCTCATGCGCGACGACCGCTTCGAACGACCCGCCGCTGACGGGCCCGTCTGTCAACGGCTCGGCATGGCGTCGCGTCCGCTTCACGTTCAGCGATTCGTTGACGACAATCCGGTAGATCCAGCTGAAAAACCGCTGCGCCGGATCGAACTGGTGAAGCTTGACGAAGGCGCGGACGAAAGCGTTTTGGGTCGCGTCCCGGGCATCTTCGTAGTCGCCGGTCAGCCGATACGCGACCGAAAACAGGACCCGTTCGTAACGTTTGACCAGGGGCTCGAACTGGCCGGAATCGCCCGCCAGACAACCGGCCACGCAGCGGGCATCGTCCTGATCCGTCATGTAATACACGCCCGCCGGCCCTGAAGTTGGCGAGCGGTTGGCGAAGGCCGGACTTATAGCACAGTATGCGGGTCAGACTGGGGTCAGACCCCTGCCTCATCG
>DASUGM010000178.1:0-39810 GCA_036274055.1 Vicinamibacterales bacterium
GACGTGCCGTACGTTAATTCAAGACGCGACCCCAAACCAATGTCCCGTTTAGATGACTTTCTCCGCTACTGGGACAACGCGCGCCAGCGCACCCTCCGCGTCGCGGACCTCGTGCCCGAGGACCGCATCAACTGGAGTCCCGGCGCGGAGGTGATGACGTTCGCCGATCTCATTCGCCATCTCGCCGTCACCGAGCGCTGGATGTTCGTCGAGAACGCCATGGGCCGCCCGAGCCGCTATGCGTCGCACGGACCCGAACTCGCTGACGGCAAACCGGCCGTTCTCAAGCTCGCGCGCGATCTCCATCACGAGTCGATGGCCGAACTGCGGACGCTGTCCGACGCCGACCTCGATCGCGCCGTGACGACGCCCGGCGGCGCGACGCTCGCAGCATGGAAGTGGCTGCGCTCGATGGCCGAGCACGAGGCGCATCACCGCGGCCAGATCTACGTGATGCTCCGGCTCTGCGGGATCGGCACGCCGCCACTCTTCGGGTTGACGTCGGAGGAGGTGCGGTCTCGATCAGGTCTGTCTTGAGTCTTCGGTCTTGCGTCTTGGGGTGAGTCCTGCGCTCTGCGCGTGCTGGTCTCCCCAAGACCCAAGACGCAAGACCCAAGACCGAAGCCTAAAGGGCGATCTTGAAATGATACGAACTGATGTGCATCCGCTTCGTGAAGTAGAACCGATGCGCATCGAAGCGCTGCACGCCCGAATCCAGATGCAGCTCCGCGCACTTGCGCTCGCGCGCACGGTCCGCCAGCCAGTCGAGTAGCGCGCCGCCGACCCCTTTCGATCGCTGCCGCTCGTCGGTGACCAGATCGTCGACGTACATCATCGGCCCCGCGAACAGCGTCTCGAAAAACCGAAACCCCGCGACGCCGCGCACTTCCCCGCCGTCGTCGAAAAACGCGAGTTGATAGCCCTCTCGCTGCTGCCGCGCGACCTGCGCGACGAACGCGTCCTCATCGAGGTGTGGACGCAGTTGGCGCGCGACGACATGGCAACGGCGAACCTGCTCGGGGGTGGATGCGACTGCAATGGTTCCGGCCTGCGGCATGGTCTTTGCTCACTCCGGATGGTATGCGACGTTCCCTTCTCGTGGCCATCGCCGCGACGGCGCCACGTTATAGAATCGCGACGTGGCCGATCCCGCGGCGGCTGAAGATCCGCACATCAAGCGCAGCTACATCCGCGTGCTCGTGATCTGGGTGATCACGCTGGCCGCACTCTACGCATTCCAGGAATACTTTTCGTGATCGCCGGCGGAGCCCGCTGACATGCACTGGCTCGACTGGACCGTGCTGATCGTGTTCTTCGCGTGGATCATCTACGACGGCCTGAAGCGCAGCAAAGACAGCACCGAACTCGAGGGCTATTTTCTCGCCAAGCGATCGATCCCGTGGTGGGCGGCCGGCATCTCGGTGATGGCGACGCAGCTCAGCGCGATCACGATGATCGGCACCACCGGGCAGGGCTACACCGACGGGTTCCGCTTCATCCAGTACTACTTCGCGCTGCCGATCGCGATGATCATCCTGTCGGTGACGCTGGTGCCGTTCTTCTACCGGTCCGGCGTCTACACCGCCTACGAATACCTCGAACGGCGTTTCGATCCGAAGACGCGCAGCCTCACCAGCCTGCTGTTCCTGCTGTCGCGCGGCATGTCGTGCGGCGCGGTGATTGCGGCGCCGGCGGTCGTGCTGTCGCTGGTGCTCGGCTGGAACGTCACCGCAACCGCGCTCGCAATCACGTTGCCGGCGGTGGTCTACACGATGTTCGGCGGCGTGCAGGCGGTCACCTGGACCGACGTCAAGATCATGCTGCTCATCATCGGCGGCCTGTTCGCGGTGATTGCCACGGCGATTCTCGGCTTCCCTTCCGGCGTCGGCGTCGGCGACGGATTGAGTATCGCCGCAGCCACCGGCCGGCTCCGGACTTTCGATTTTTCGTTCGACCTCAGCAATCAGTACACCTTCTGGTCGGGCACGATTGCGGCGCTGTTTCTCTTTCTCTCGTACTTCGGCACCGATCAGAGCCAGGTGCAGCGGTATCTGACCGCGCGTTCCGTCGATGAAGCGCGTCACTCGCTCCTGATGAGCGCGTACTGGAAGATTCCGCTGCAGGTGATCGTGCTGCTGCTCGGCGTCCTCGTCTACGCGTTCTACGTATTCAATCCGCCGCCGCTGATCTTCAGCAAGGTCCACAACGAACGGATGGAAGCGAGCGCGTCGGCGCCGGCCTACTCGGCGCTCAAGACCGAACACGACGCCGCGTTTCAGGCGCGTCGCGACGCCGCCACGGCGCTGGCGACGGCGCTGCACGCCGGCGACGGCGCGGCGGTCGACGCTGCCAAGGCGGCAATGCGCGACAAAGACACGGCGCTGCAGAGCCTGCGCAGCCGCGCCGCGGCCCTGGTCAAGGAATCCGGCAACGATCGCAACTTCTCGGACGTGAACTACATCATTCCCAACTTCATCCTCACCCAGCTCCCGGTGGGACTGGTCGGGCTGCTGATTCTGGCCATCATCCTCGCCGCCACCGACACCATCGCCGGCGAATTGAACTCGCTCTCGACCGCGACGGTGATCGATTTCTACAAACGATGGATGACGCCGGTCGCGACCGACCGCCACTACCTCACCGTGTCGAAGGTCATCACGGGCGTCTGGGGTCTGTTCGCCTGCGCCGTGGCGGTGTGGGCCGCCGAACTCGGCTCGCTGATCGAGGTCGTCAATCGGTTCGGATCGTTTTTCTACGGGTCGATTCTGGGCGTCTTCATCCTCGCGGTCGCGGTGCCGTTTGCAACCGGTACCGGCGCCTTCGTCGGCCTGATCGCCGGCATGGGCTCGGTCTACTGGGTCTGGGCCAACACCAACGTCGCGTTTCTATGGCACAACGTCGTCGGGGCGGTCGCGGTCGTCGCCGTGGGAGCCGTCGTCAGTCTGGTGACACGTCGGAGATCGGCGAGATGAGTGAAGTGCTCTTGCCAAGAGCGGGTTGACAGGGAGAAGCCCGAGAAGACCAAGAGAAACCCGGGAGAGTTTATTTTGAAAGACCTCTCGAGCTCTTCCTCTTGGTTTTCTCGTGCTTCTCTCTGTTAATTGCTCTTGGCAGAGTTCTTGACGCAGTGCAGGACCGCTCATGAAAACATTCTCAGCCCTCAATATCGCTCTGCTTTTACTGCTCGGTACGTCCGCTCACGCCCGGCAGAGCGCCGCCACCGTGTTCACCGGCGCGACCGTCCTCGACGGGACCGGCTCGGCGATCCCGAATGCTGTTGTCGTCGTTCGTGACGGGCGGATCGAGTCGATCGGCGCTGGCAGCCAGACGCCGCGGCCGGCCGAGGCGCGGACCGTGGATGTGCGCGGCAAGTTCCTGATGCCCGGCATGATCACCGCGCACGCGCACATCTCGGACATCGACGGCCTCAAACCGCGCGCCTACACCGACGCGAACACGCTGCGGCAGCTCGGCGTGTTCGCGCGGTACGGCGTGACCAGCGTGTGGAGTCTGGGCGGCGAGCAGGCCCCGGCGTTCAAGGCGCGCGCGACGCAGACATCGGCCTCACTCGATCGCGCCCGGATCTTCCTCGCCGGCGACATCATCACCGGCGCGACACCCGCGGCGGCGCGGGCGATGGTCGCGAAAGTCGCCGCCGGCACACCGGACATCATCAAGATCCGCGTTGACGACAACCTCGGCGCCGCGCAGAAGATGACGCCCGCGGTCTATGCCGCCGTCATCGACGAGGCGCACAAGCACAACCTCAGGGTCGCCGCGCACATCTACTACCTCGACGATGCCAAGGGATTGTTGAAAGCGGGCGTGGACGTGATCGCGCACAGCGTCCGCGACAAGGAGATCGACGCTGAATTCATCTCGTTGATGAAAGCGCGCGACGTCGCCTACTGCCCGACGCTGACCCGTGAGTTGTCGACGTTCGTCTACGAGTCCACGCCGGCGTTCTTCACCGACCCGTTTTTCACGACAGAAGCCGACCCGGCCGTCGTCGCGCAACTGAAGGAACCGGCGCGGCAGGCGGCGATGGCGACCTCAGCGAGCGCGCAGACGTACAAGGCGCAGCTGCCGCTGGCGCAGCGCAATCTGAAGAAGGCCATCGACGCGGGCATCACCGTCGTCATGGGCACGGACACGGGGCCGTTTCCAGAGCGCTTCCAGGGCTACTTCGAGCACGTCGAGCTCGAGATGATGGTGCAGTCCGGCCTCACGCCGGCACAGGCGCTCAAGTCGGCAACCGGCGACGCCGCGCGCGGCCTGAAGATGAAAGACATCGGCACCCTGGCGCCGGGCCACTGGGCCGACATCGTCGTCCTGGACGGGGATCCGCGGCGCGACATCCGCAATACTCGCTCGATCGCTGACGTTTACGTTGCCGGGAACCGGATCGCGAGGTGATCTCTCCTGCTCAGTGCTGGGTGATCGGTGCCCGATGCTTGGTGCTGGCGCTTGCTGCTCGGTGCCGTAGGCATCTCGACAAAACGAAGACCGAGATATCTCGATTTTCACCTCGCTGAAATGCGCACCGCACCGGGCATCAAGCACTAGCACCAAGCATCGAGCACCGATCACCCAGCACTGAGCAGGTGCGCTATTTGCGCAAATAGTCGTCCGACTTGTCCAGCCAGTCCTGGCGCGGCGGGCAGAAGATGTCGACGTCCAGGGTGTCCTCGACGGCTTCGGCCTTGTGCGGGACGTTGGGCGGAATCACCAGCACTTCGCCGGCGCTGACCAGAAACGGCTCGGCCTGTTCGTCGCCAATCCAGAAGCGGAGCGCGCCTTCGAGGATGTAGGTCAGCTGTTCGTTGTCGTGCGAATGCAGCGGGACGATGCAGCCCTTCTTGATGTAGACGTGGGCCAGCATCATGCGCGTGCCGGTGATCAGCCGGCGCTCCAGAAGCGCGTTGACCGGCTCCTTGGCCATGTCGTTCCAGCGGTAGCGGGTGACGGAAGACGGTACGGACATCGGTGCACTATAGAATGAATTCGTGGCCAGCCTGATTGAAGCAATCGACATCAAGCGGAAGATGTTCTTCGAGTTCGAGAACGCGCCCTACAACTGCCTCGACGTCGAGGTCTCGCGCCCGACCGCACGCGGCGGCCAGACGCTGGTCCGGTTGAAAATGCGCAACCTGCTGACCAAGGCCGTGTTCGACAAGACCTTCAAGGCCGGCGACAAGTTCGGCGAACCTGATCTCGAATCGGTGGTGGCAACGTTCCTCTACGCCGACGCGACCGGGTATCACTTCATGGATCAGTCGAGCTACGAGCAGGTCACGCTCAACGCCGCCTCGGTCGGCGACGACAAGGAGCTGCTCGCCGACAACGTCGAGCTGCAGATTCAGAAGTACAACGGCAAGCCGATCGGCCTGCAATTCCCGCCGATCATCGAGCTGAAGATCACAGCATGCGAGCCCGGCGTCCGCGGCGACACCGCCAGCGGCGGCGTCACCAAGAACGCGACCGTCGAAACCGGTCTCGAGATCCGCGTCCCGCTGTTCATCAAGGAAGGCGAGCGCGTCAAAGTGCACACCGAGACGCGGGAGTTCGCGGGCAGAGCGCAGACTTAGCGCTCAGTGCTCCGTGCTGAGTGCTGGGTGCTTTGTGCCGGTGCCTGCTGCTCAGTGCAGTGGACATCCTGCCGGGGACGAAGACCGAGATATCTTGATCCTCGCGCGCAGCAAGTTTCCCGCCGCACTGAGCAATAAGCACCGGCACCCAGCACTTGGCATCAGCACGGAGCACTGAGCCCCTTAAGTGATCCACTGCCCGGTGAGCCGCATCGCCTTCCACGCGCCGTCGATCTTCTCCATCACGACGGTCGCGCCCGAGTAACCGACGGTCACCATCACGCTGGCTTTGGTGCGGGCGGCGTCGAAAAACTCGATGCGCGTGATTTGCGGATACGTTTCCAGCTCCCAACCACCCCAATGTCCCGGCCGGGTCGGAAAGAAGCCGTCCCAGAATGAGACGATGTCGCGGGAAACGCCCACCGGCTGGTTCGGCGTCTCCATGACCTGGGTCGGCGCGCGGCGCTGATTGCCGCCGATGGCTGCGACCATGCGCGCGAGCAGCCCCTGCTCGTCGGCGCTGATGAACAGCACGTTCTTCAGATCCGGAAAGCGCTGATAGACGACGCGGGTCGCCGGCTCCTGTCCGGCGACGCGGACGACCACGTCCGGCTGCATGACGAAGAACTCCGGCGCCGTCGTCGGAAACGTAAACGCGTTCCAGTGAGCGCCGGCGAGGAGCGGAAAATCGCCCATCGGGCGAAAGACGATGCGACGCAGTTCGGCGACGTCGGCGTCCACGGGATCACGGAGCGGCGCCTCGTCGATCGGCGCCTGTACCGCGAGCAACGACATCAACGCGGCGCGAGTGACCGTGGCCGCCTCGGCCGGGTTGGATTGACGGAGCCGGATCGCGCCCTTGGCCAGCTGCGCGGCAGCGGTGAAAAAATCCGCCGGCTCCGCGATCAGCGCGTCGAGCTGTCCCACCGCCGCGGTTTCACCCGCCGCGGTCGCGTCCGTCGCCACCGCGTCGAGCGCCTGTTCCAGTTGCGCGCGATGCAACAACCGCCGCGCCTCGGCGGTGAGGGTGGATTTCGGATAGCTCTTGAGGAAACCGCGCAGCGTGGTTTGCGCATCGCGCCATGCCTGTTGACTGATCTGCCAGCGGCCGCGTTCGACGATGAGACCGCCGGGTGCCGAAGCGGACCGGGTGAGCGTGGCGATCCGTGAGGCGATCTCGTCTTTGACCAGCCGCGTCCGATCGACTGGTGGCGACGCGCCCGGACGAGCGGGGCCGCCGCTTTGCCACGGCGCGATGCTGAGCGCGGGCCCGTAGTCGGGTCGCCAGGCCGCCAACGCACGGCGATATTCGCCCAGCGCCGTCTCGAAATCTCCGGCCGCCTCGTGCGCACGCGCGGCGAAACCGGCGCCAAACACGGCCGCGAACGGCGCGTCCGTGTAGGTCCTGGCCGCGAGCGCGTAGGCGTCGGCGGCTGCGCGCCAGTTGTTCTCGGATTCATCGATCAGACCGATGCGCATCGCCGCCAGCCAGGCCCAGGGCGCGCGCGGATAAGTCTCGATGAACCTTTGAAACAGCGGTCTGGCCGCGGCGAAGTCGCGCGTCGCCAGCGCCATCGCGGCCAGCGACGCCAACGCCTTGCGCGCCACCCAGCTGTCCGATCCATCGGCAAGTGCGGTGTAGGTCGCGCGTGCGTTGCCGGCCATCGCGGCCCGGCCATCGGCGGGGCCAGCAGTCGATTCTCGCAAATAGAAATCGGCGCGAAACAACCGCACGGCGGCTTTGTCGTTCACGCGCGCCTCGAGATCCGTGAGCGTCTGCTCGATCCCGGCGACGCGGCGGCCTTGCCGGGCATAGAGGCCGCCAAGCTTGCTGGTGATCACGTAGCCCACCGAGTTGTCGACGGTAGTGTCCGAGCTTTTCTCGAAGCGATCGAAGACGAACTGGCGATAGCCGTCGATCATCTTCTCGAGGTTGCCGGGCTCGAACGCCGGAGCCGGCTCGCTCGAAACGAAGAACCCGATCACCAGCTCGGGAGCCTTGTCGACCCACTCGCACGGCGGATACTTGCCGCTCTGCAGTTCACGGTAGATGTCGAGGACCTTGAGGAACCGCGGCGTGGGATCTGATCCGCGACGCTCGACGCCGGTGATGGCGATGTTGACGTGCCATTGGAAGCCGGCCATGTACAGCGCTTTGGCGCCGACGATGCTGTTCGGATGGTCGCGCCAGAATTGCTCGAGCTCCGCGATCTCTCGCGGAATGTCCCCGGGCCGATCGCCAATCAGGTCTACCTGCGCGAGGAGAGCCGCGTCGGTGCCGGCGTAGTCGTTGATGAAGGCCCGCAGGCGTGGCCCCCAGCCGGCGCTGCCCCCGTGGGCGAGCTGGTTGTCGAGCGCCATCAGTTCACGCGCGACGCGCGCCGCATCCTCGCGTGGGAGCTGCGGCAGCCGAGCGCGGACCGATTCGAGGATCTTCGCCAGCTCGGCGACGTATCCACGCGCGTCGTCGCGTTGGAACACATAAAACCGCGCGGCCACGCTGCCCAGCACTCTGATCAGCGGTGCGACCGGTCCCGTGATCGCCGTCCGCAGCGCGACAAGCGCATCGTCGATGCGCTCCCTTTCCAGCAACAGTTGAATGGTTTCAGGATCGGCGGGCCCTTCGGCGTAGAGCCGCTCGAGACGTTCGCTGTCCTGCAGGCGCTGCACGAGCCCGGCCGTCTGCCGGTCGTAGGTGGGATACTCCCGCAACGACGTGCGCTCGAGTTGCGCGCGAACGGAACCAGGAGCGGCGAGCGCGGCGCCCAACAGGGCCGCGGCAACGAGCTTGCGCATGGTCGGTCTCCTGAAAGCGTAACGGTTGGACACCGGTTCAGCCGGAAATGCCCCCGTCGCAATGGGTACCGCAATTGGCGAGCCAGCGAAGTCGTGCGGAAGACTGTCGTCTGCGCGACGATCGAAGCGATGCCATCCGGCCGGCCGGATCCTGATGGTCAACGAACCGAATCAGCGGCGATCGCGCGAAGAGCCTGAGCGTGATTCACAGGGAGAAGCACGAAAAGAGCGGGAGCTCAGACCCGGAAGAGTTGTGTTGTGGAACCCCTAACGCTCTTCCTCTTGTTGTCTCTGTCTTCTCCCTGTGAATCCGCACTTGGCAAACGCGCTTCACTCAGATCTCAAGCCACGATGCCCCCGATGAACACCGCGAGATCCGCCTGCGCCTTCGCGATCTGATCCTGCAGCGACTTGATCTCCTTGCCGAGCGCTTCGAGCCGGGTTTCCTGGTCGTCGAGCTGCTTGACGTAGCGTTGCAACAGCGCCTTCTCCTCCGCAGTGCCTTTCAGCGCCTTCATGTTTTCCCGCAATCGAACCTGATCGGCGTTGATTCGCACGTCTTCCAGATCCAGCTGGCGGCGCTGCTCGGTCAGGCGATTGAGCTCGGTCTTACGGCGCAGCACCTCGCGCAACGCCGCCTCGAGTTGCGGCGAGATCGCCTTGTCGCGGACGAGAACGGTGATGCGATCGGCGTCCACATCGGAAATCGCGACCTGCGAGACCACCGGCTGCGACTCCTCGACGGTCAGGGTCGCGGACGATCGGGCGGGAATCGTCACACGAAAACGATGCCAGGCGGCTGTCGACTCTTCCGGCTTGACCGTGCCACCCAGCGTCCAGCCGATTCGCGCCGGATGCTCGATCACCAGCGTCCGCGCGTCGGCGTCTTCGTTCCGCGCCGTGTAGGTACGCGATTGACGCGATTCGACAGTCTGGATGAGCACGCCGCGCGCGACCGTGACTTTCGTGACCGGCGTCGGTTTGGTCTCCGCCGTTGTCGAGACGCGCACGCCGAGATCGAGCGCATACGAGAGCAAACGGCGCTCGCCGGCTTTCACCGGCTCGATTAATCCCTCGCCTGCAAACGCGTTGCCTTCGACGATCGAGAACGTCCCGCCGTCGAGCGTCAGCCCGGTGCTGTTGGTCACCCACACCGCGCGCAGCGGCCGGCCCGCGGACGCCGCGTTCCACACCGAGACTTTGTCGGCAGTGACTTCGCCTGCGAGGATCGGCACCAGCGCCGACTGGTTCTTCTTCAGCGTGACGCGTTCCTTGAGTTTGTATTCGAACAGATCGCCGATCTGCGCCGCGGTCGCTTCGCTCTGCATCGCCAGGCGCGCGGCATCGACGCGCGCATCGACGGCCTCAAAGGAGTCAAAGTTACGGAAATCAGGAGGTCGATTCGGCACCGCTGCCGGCGCCGGCGGCGGCGGCGATCCGACGGCGCGGCCGCTGCCGCTACCACCGCCGCGGCCCGCCGTCTGCGTCTGCAACCCAACTGACTCATTCAACGTGGTCAGTGCGCCCTGATGCGTCTGCGGCGCCGTCGACATGCGTTCGGGCAGCGGCACCACCGGCCGCTGGACGTAGTACGGCCGTGAGATGTCCTGCACGAACGACTGCGGCGCGCCGGCGACCAGCGACAGCTCGACGTTGTCCCAGTCGGCGCCAACGGTGTTGTCGACAATCGCCCAGCCTTGCAGCAGCGGCTTGCGCGCGTCGGCCGCGGCCGGAAGCACCAGCCGATACGTCGCCTTCCACACCGGCACTTCGCTGATGTAGCTGACGAACAGGTCGCGCTCGCCGGTCCCCGTGGTCGCGAGCGTGAGCTGCCGCAGATCCTGATCGCGCTCCGATGCGACCAGTGCCAGATACTGCCCCACTTCCTGATTCAGTCCCGGCTCCGCGATGCGCACGGTGACGCCAGGATCGAGCGCGATTTGCTGGACGTCCCCACCGTCGGTGACCAGCGTCACGGCGTCGACCGTCGTCGACGTGCTGGCGTCGCGCCGGCGGTCGACGCGCTCGACGCTCAGCAGTCGTCCCGCGATGCGCGTGGCCGCGCCGCCCACCTCGACACGAGTGCCGCGCAGGGCGTTGAGCAGCTGTCCGCGCGTCGCCTGCTGCCCCAGTGGAATCCGCAGACCCGCGAGCCGTCGCTCGAGCGCCGCGGTCGAGTTGTAGTTGACGTTAGTGACGCGCCCGCCGCCGAGGTCCAGCGTCGTCAGCGATTTCAGGACGTCGTTGAGCTGACCGCTGGTGAAGTCGATGGTCACGTTCTGGTTGCCGCGGATCTTGCCGAGATGCTCGAAGTAGCCGACGCCGCTCTTGTAGAGGACGACGCGCCGAACCGGCAGACGCTGGTCTTCACGCTGCGCGGCCGGCGCCGGGGCCGCCGTTTGTCGGGGCGGTTGCGGCGGAGTGGCCGGTGCCTGCGCCTCGACGGAGGTTGAACCAGTCAGGGTCAACGCGGCCAGTAGCGCGAACGACGATGCTCTTGCGGCGGTCATGAGTGAGCCTCCGGAGGAATAGGGAGCGTAGCTTTCAGACGCAGTCGGACTGGCGATGGGCGGAAAGTGGGGTCTGTTGGAATTCATCAACCTGCCGTATTCTCCCCTGCCATGCCGGGAACGTCGGCGCACGAGCATGTCGGGCAGTTCTTCGACGAACCGGCCAACGTCGGCCCGGCAGCAGCCGCCTTTCTGCTCGGAGATGCGATGCCGGGCACGACCCTGCTGATCGTCGCCAAGCCGGAGCACTGGCGCGCGATCGCCGATGAGCTCGAGTGGCGAGGCTATCCGCTCGAATCGCGCATGCTCGACGGCCGTCTCCACGTTCTGGACTCGGCACACACGCTGCTCCGGCTGCTGACCGACGGCGCGCCGGATTCGGCGCGGTTCGACAGCGTCATCGGCTCGTTCGTGCGCGAGCTCGCCAACGCGTCGCCTGGCGGCCTGCGGATCTTCGGCGATATGGTCGACGTCCTCGCCGATCGCGGCAACTTGCAAGATGCCTGCATGCTCGAAGCGTGCTGGAATCGCCTCGCGCAGAACGTGCCGTTTTCCCTCTGTTGCGGCTACTCCTCGGTGAATCTCGCTGGCCCCGGCACGGTCAAAATGCGTCGCGCGATCTGCCACGCACACACCCGGATGGCCACCGACGTCCTCGATCCGCTCGGGACGTTTCTTGTGCAGAGCGCATAACTCAGTGCCGAGTGCCGCTGGCTTGGTGCTCCGTGCCTGTGCTTGATGCTTTGTGCAATCGGCATCCGGGGCGAGTCAGGATCGAGATATTTCGATCTTCACGCCCCGAGATGCTCACCGCACCAGGCACGAGGCACCAGGCACCAGCACAAAGCACGCAGCACTCGGCACGCAGCACTGACCACCAAGCAGGTATTCTTTCGTCGTGAAAGTCATCGTCATCGGTGCCGGCGCGTTTGGCGGCTGGGCCGCGCTCGAGTTGGTGCGTCGCGGCGCGAACGTGACGCTGCTCGACGCGTGGGGGCCGGGACACGTCCGCGCCAGTTCCGGCGGTGAGACCCGGATCATCCGCGCGACCTACGGCTCGCGCTCGATCTACACGTCGATGGCGCGCCGCGCGCTGGCGAAGTGGCGCGAGCACGACGAGCGGTTCGACACCGGCTTCTATCGCAAGACCGGCGCGATCTGGATGTTCGGCAAAGACGACACCTTCGGCAGGACGTCGGCGGCGGCGCTCGAAGCCGATGGCCAGCCGATCGAATGGCTGGCGCCGAAAGACGCGCGGCGCCGCTACCCGCAGATCAACTTCAGCGGCATTCGATCGGTGCTCTACGAACCGGAAGCCGGCTACCTCCTCGCGCGCCGCGCCTGTGAAGACGTCGCCGCGCGCGTCGTCACCGAAGGCGGCGCGTATGCGCAGGCGAAAGTGAACGGGCCGATCCGGCCGCGCGGCGGGCGGCTGGCCAACGTCCGGGTCGCGGGCATCGCGCCGCTCGAAGCCGACGCGTTCGTGTTCGCGTGCGGTCCGTGGCTCGGCGAGCTGTTTCCGGACGTGATTGGCAAAAGGATTACGCCGACCCGCCAGGACGTCTACTACTTCGGCACGCCCGCCGGCGATCCGCGCTACGCCGAGGGCGAACTGCCGATCTGGCTCGAAGTCGGCGACCGCCTGTACTACGGCATCCCCGGCAATGCGAATCGCGGCTTCAAGATCTCCGACGACACGTCAGGACCGCGCCTCGACCCGACCAGCGGCGACCGGACAGTGTTACCCGATGGCTTGCGCCGCGCCCGCGCGTTTCTCAAGCGAAGGTTTCCCGCACTTGCGCGCGCGCCGCTGACCGGAACTGAAGTCTGCCAATACGAAGCGACGCCCGACTCGGACTACATCCTCGATCGTCATCCGGCCGCGTCGAACGTCTGGATCGCCGGCGGCGGTTCGGGCCACGGCTTCAAGATGGGACCGGTGATTGGCGAAGCGCTCGCTGGCGCGATCCTCGACGACGCGCCGACGGAGCCGGCGTTCGCGCTCGCGCGTTTCGATCGCCGATCGAAGAGCGCGAACAAATGGACGTAGTCGCTTCAGACGGCAAGAGCGATTCACAGCGAGAAGCACGAGAAGAGCGAGAGGCGAGAGGCGAGAGGCCTCGGCCTTCTCCCTGTGATTCCGCTCTTGGCAAGCGCGTCGGGCCAGGAGGCTCAAGCCGACGCAAGAGCGAGAGGATCTCTTCAGAAGCGAAACGACATCCCGACCGCAACGCCCTTTCGCGCCGGCGCCACTGACAACGACGACGTCGTGCGCCGATAGAGCGGTGTCCGTCCCCGGTGGAGTGCGTCGATCGCGGTGCCGAGCAGCGCGCCGACGCCCGTCTGCATGAGGATCACCGGAATGAACATCGGATCGCTTCGCAACTCAGGGTCGCCACCTAGCGCAATCAGCGTCAGCCCGCCGTAGACCGCGGCGCCGATGATGGCGCCGTTTTTCAACGAGTCATCGTGAAGGTCGATGCGCTGCACCCGGCTCATCGGCAGCGTCGTCCGCTGCCCCTTGCTCAGCAGCGTCAGCGTCTCCGGTCCGAACGAGACCATACGGCCCTTCAGTTCCGGACCGTCGTCGGTCGGCGTCACGAAGACGATCGCGCCCGCCGTGGCCTGGGCCGGCGGGGCGGTCGCGGTCGCCTGGGCGAGCGCGCTGCCGGCGCTGATGGCCTGAATCACCGCACACAACATCGCGATGCGAATCCCCGCCATTGGTGTCCTCATTCGGCGAGCATGACAGGGCCACCGGCGGGTGTCGTGAGCAAAGCCTGAGAACTGCTGAGCGGACGAGATCGGTACGCAGGGACGACGAACATTTCTTCGCTGGCCAACTTTTCTTGTTAGTGCCAAAGAAGTAGGCAGGCGCTAGCGCGTTCCTGGTCCCCGCGTACCAGACGTACCCCGCGTACCCGCGTACCGAACTATGACAACCGTGAGCGAAGCAACGACGATGACCGGAATTGCCCCGCGCCACGTCGGACCGTTCGTATAGAGCGACGGCAGGAAGTTCGACCACGCCGGACCGAGGATCGGGATCTTGTCGAGCGCCTGATTAGTGCCGAGTTCCTTCGGCCACATGGCTCGTGGGAACTGCCAGATCACCGCACTGATCACGGCCTGGAAGGCGAGGACGGGCCACACCCAGCGGCGGAACGCGCGGTTCTGCAGCGCGCGCGCGGCTGGAAACGCAAACAGCGGCATCAGCGGCACGATGTAGCGCGCCGCCGGGGAAAAGCCGGCGCCCCAGTTCGCGTAAGCGGCCATCGGCACGAACAGCGCCGCGGCGACGGCGACGGCGGCGCGATGCTCGCGCCACGCCAGGGCGAAACACGCCGGCGCGAGCAGGTAAATCGGCGCGTAACCGAGCAGGCCGCGCTCGCGATCGAACAGCAGCCCGAGCGCGCCGCGCAGCATCAACGCCGGCGTGAACGGAAGGCTGTCGAGCATCTGCGGTCCGCCCAGATGTCCCCACGCCCACAACGTGACGGCGTGCAGGCCGATTTGCGGCAGCACGCTCGCGGCAACGACGGCCGCGAGCCAGCCGTGTGCTTGCGCGCGCACCCAGTCGCGATGAACGTAGACGATCCACGCGATCAGCGCCAGGCTGTAGAGCGAGTACTTGCGATGCAACCACGGCGTCAGACCAATCGCGATGACCACCGCGAGCACGCGCGCGCGCGTCAGCTCGTCGGCGCGCAGACAGACGAGCCAGATCGCCGCGCACGTCGCCCACAGCGCCGGCGTTTCCGGAAACACGAGGAAGCTGTGCGAGACGACCGGCGGCGACAGCGCCACCGCCATGCCGACCGCCCGCGCCAGACCGGGTGACGTTCGCCGCTCGAGGCCGCTGATCAATAGCGCCGCCGCCAACGCGGTCGCCACCGTCATCGTCAGGCTGACGAGCGAGTACGCGAACAGCCCGCGCGTCTGCTTCATGCGCGCAAGCCAGGCGTCCGGCATCAGCGACGAGATGCGCGTCGCTGGCGCGTACACCGGCAGCAGGAGCACCGGCAGGCCGAAGTCATGGACCGACCACAACGCGCCCTGCCGGGTGCGCAGCGCGTGCGGACCATGCTCGAGGCCGTCGGCGCCGAACCACTTCGCGCTGGCGCCGCCATAGTTGTCGGCGAGATCGAAGTCGCCGTCGGCCACCAGGCTCTCCGCGATCATCAGGTAGTGCGGCTCGTCGCCCGAGTCGGAGTACTTGCCATGGGTCGTCAGCGTCCACACGAACAGGACGATCAGGACCGGCCAGGGCCACAGGCGGCGCACGGAGGACACAGTACCTGATTGCTCAGTGCTCAGTGCTGGGTGCTATGTGCTCGGTGCTGGTGGTTGGTGCCTGGTGCGGTGAACACCTCGCTGGTGCGGAGATCCAGGTATCTCGGATGCCGTGAGTTCGCCGGCTTGACCGGACAGCGCCGCGAGATATCTCGATGCCACTGATGGGTTTGGTGTCGCTCCGCACAAGGCACCAAGCACTTGCACCGAGCCCGTAGCCACCAAGCACGCCGCACCAAGCATGTAAGCTCGCCCACCCTCCCCCGCCCTATAATGCGTCGTGGCCGACGCTACCAAGCGCCACCTGACGGCTGAGCACGTTGCCGCTCGCGCGCTGCTCGACGCCGCCAGCATCGACGAAGCTGCGCCCAAAATCCTCGAAGCCGTTTGCGACTCCCTCGGCTGGGAGCACGGCGCGCTCTGGGTCCTGGACAACGACCGCTCGGCGCTGCGCTGCGCGCGGATCTGGAATCCACCGTCGCTCCACTTCCCCGAGTTCGATGCCGCCAGCCGCGCCGCGACGTTTCCGCGCGGCATCGGCCTGCCCGGGCGGGTCTGGGCGCAGGCCGCGCCGGTGTGGATTCCGGACGTCGCGCACGACGCCAACTTCCCGCGCGGACCGATTGCGGCGCGCGAAGGCCTGCACGCGGCGCTCGGCTTCCCGGTCATGCTGCGCGGAGAAGTGCTCAGCGTGATGGAGTTCTTCAGCCGGGAAATTCGCGAGCCCGACCCGGATCTGATCGCGATGTTGACGTCGGTCGGCAATCAAATCGGCATGTTCATCGATCGCCACCGCGCCCAGGACGAGCTCGATCGCTTTTTCAATCTTTCCCAGGACATGCTCTGCGTCGCCGGCTTCGACGGCTACTTCACGCGCGTCAACCCGGCGTGGCAGGCGCAACTGGGCTACACGACGGAAGAACTGCTCGGCCGGCCGTACATGGAATTCGTCTATCCCGAAGATCGCGCGGCGACGATCTCGGCCGCGGCCGGCCTGAGCAGCGGCGAGAAGCTGATCTATTTCGAGAACCGCTACATCCACAAGGACGGAACGCTGCGCTGGCTGCTGTGGGCGGCGACGCCGCTGCCGGAACAGCAGGTCATCTACGCGACGGCGCGTGACATCACCGACAGCAAGGCCACCGAACAGGCGATGCACGATCTGCTCGAGGAGCTGGCCACCGCGAAGCGCAGCGCCGAAAAGGCCGCGGCGACCAAACGCGCGTTCCTCGACGACCTCCACGATCAGCTCAGGACCCCGCTGGACGCGATCAGCGAGGCCGCGGGCGCGCTCGCGGGCCGCCTCGACGCCGCCGCCAATGCCGAGCTCACCGCGATCCGCGACAAGGCCGACGCACTGCGCGCCGTCGTCGCCGACCAGCTCGACTTCTCGAAGATCGGTGCCGGGCCGTCGGACAGCGATCCCGCGGCCGAAGTCGTCCGCGACGCGGTCAAAGACGCGCTCGCGAACCGCGACGCGACGCGGATTGAGGTCGTCTCGGCGCGCCCGGACTGGGTCGAGCTGCTGGTGCCGTGCACGCGCGAAGCCGCGGATCGCATCCAGAGCGTCACCGCGAAGCTCGATCCCGATCTCGCGCCCGAGCTTCGCGACAAGATCACGTACGCGCTGCGCGAGCTGTTGCTGAACGCGATCGAGTGGGGCGGCAAGCTCGATCCCCGGCACAAAGTCCGGATCTCCTACCTGCGCGCGAAGCGCCTGGTGATGTACCGAATCTCCGATCCCGGGCCCGGCTTCGACATCACCGATCTGCCGCACTCGGCGGTCGGCCAGCCCGAGGGCGATCCGATCACCCACGTGCTGGTGCGCGAGGAAAAAGGAATGCGGCCGGGCGGCTTCGGCCTGCTGACCGTGCGCGCCAGCGTCGACGAACTGCTCTACAACGAGAAGCGCAACGAGGTCGTCTTCATCAAATACCTGGACTGACCACGTCCCGTGCGCGGTGCGCCGATACGCGGTGCGCGGTGCGATGTGCGCCTCTCTCCGGTCATCCGGGTGAAAACCGGCCGGCTCGGCTCGGTGCAACGATGAGTCGACCGCGCTGCGAGTCCAAGTGCACGGTGCACACGCACCGCGCACCGCGCACCGCGCACCGCGCATTGGCGCACCCCGCACGGATTAAGATTCCCCCGTGGATTCGTTCGAAGCGCTACAGCAGAAGCTCGTTCCGCTATGGACCTCGATTCGTCGCCTCAACCAGGACGACCAGACCATCGTCGTCGTGCCGTCGTTGACGCTCGACGCCGGCATTCACGGCGTCCGGCAACAGGCGCTCGAGGAACGGTTTCTGTTTCTGCTGTTGCTGCTGCGACAGCCGCGGGCGCGGTTGATCTACGTAACCTCGCAGGCGGTTCACCCCGAGGTCATCGACTACTACCTCGATCTGCTGCCCGGCGTGTTTTCCGGGCACGCGCGTAAGCGCCTCTTCCTGATCTCGCCGCTGGACGGATCGGCGCGGCCCCTCACCCAGAAGCTGCTGGATCGGCCGCGGCTGGTCGCGCAGATCCGCTCGCTCATCCCCGACCTCAATCGCGCCCACCTCGTGCCCTACAACACGACGACGCTGGAGAAGGACCTGGCGGTGGCGTTGGGGATCCCGATGTACGGCGCCGACCCGAAACACTTCGACCTCGGGACCAAAAGCGGCGCAAGAAAGATCTTCGCCGAGGAAGGCGTGCCGCATCCGCTGGGCGTCGAGCAGCTGCGCACCCCCGAGGATCTGGTCGCGGCGATTGCCGACCTGAAGCGTCGCAAGCAGGCGATCACGCGGGTCGTTGCCAAACTCAACGAAGGCGTGTCCGGCGACGGCAACGCGACGATCGACGTCGGCGGCGCGACCACGCCGATGGAGATCCGGACGCGCGTCGACGCGATGCGGTTCGAGGCGAGCAGCATGACGCTCGATCGCTATCTCGGCAAACTCGCCGAACACGGCGGCATCGTCGAGGAGCTGATCGCCGGACGGGAGTTCCGCAGCCCGAGCGCGCAGCTGCGGATCACGCCATTGGGCGAGCTCGAACCGCTGTCAACGCACGACCAGCTGCTCGGCGGCCCGAGCGGGCAGGCGTATCTCGGCTGCCGGTTCCCGGCGAATCGCGAGTACGGACCCGCGATCATGCACGAGGCCCGGAAAGTCGGCCGCCGGCTGGTCAAGGAGGGCGTGCTCGGCCGGTTCGCGCTCGACTTCGTCGCGGTGCGCGGTGACCACGGCGCCTGGGAGGTCTACGCAATCGAGATCAACCTGCGCAAGGGCGGCACCACGCACCCGTTCCTGACGCTGCAGTTCCTCACCGACGGCACGTTCAATCCCGAGACCGGCGTGTTCACGACGCCGCGCGGCGAACAGAAGTGCTTCGTCGCCAGCGACCACGTCGACTCGCCGGCGTACCGCGTGTTCACTCACAACGATCTGTTCGACATCGCCGCGCGCCATCGTCTGCATTTCGACCAGTCGCGGCAGACCGGCGTCGTCTTCCACATGGTCAACGGCGTCGGCGAGCTGGGCTCGTTCGGCCTGACCGCGGTGGGCAACACACACGAAGAGGCGGATGACTTCTACTCACGCACGATTGCCGCGTTGGACTCGGAGGCCCGGCTGGTCAATTAGTGACCGGTTAATGGGTGAATGGGTGATTGCGTGAGGTGGCCGGTCTCGATGCGGCACTGGTCCAATTCGGACGATTCACGGCGCGGGCTGAAAACATCCCGATTGCCCGTCTATTGGCGTTCGGAGGGAACATGCGCACGATCGCGTCTGGAGTGTTGCTGTGCGTGCTCGTGGCCGGCACCGCGCACGCGCAAGCCGTCAGGATCAGGACGGCGGGCAACCTGCTCGGACAGGTGGAGGGATTCTGCGACTACCCCGGCGGGCCGTACGACTGGTATCTGAGCGACGCGGAGAAAACCGAAAAAGCGGCACGGCTCAAGATGCTTCAGTCGTGCGCCGACAACCTGCAGCGCCCGGCAAAATGGCTCGGCGGTATCCTCGGCCTCGACGCGGCGTTGGGCGCCCCGAAGATCAACGACTTGCTCATCCTGACCGGCAACAACATCCCGGCGCGCCACAACCAGATCTTCACCGCGGAGTTGCTCAAGCTGAAGCCGGCGATGATCGCGGTCGGACCGGAAGATCTCCTTCGCCTCGTCCGCGCACCAGGTTCGACCGCGCAGTCGGTGTTTGCCTGGGCCCGCGGATCGGCACAGCCATTGATCGCATCCAACCTTGCGATTCACACGTCGGTGGAAACGGGCGATCTGAACGTGATCGAGCTCGCCACCGAAGACTACGAAGTCCACCTCGATCTCCAGTCCAGCGTGTCGTGGCTGTCGTCGTTGAAGGTCGGCTGCCCTGCGGGCCGGAAGCTGACGGCGCGGCTATTCGAGTTCGACGCGAAACCGAAGCGTGAGGAATCCGGCACTGAGATCGTCAAGCCGAAGGTCGGTAACTGCGTAAACGGCGCCGACGCGACCGTGACGTTCCCGACCGGGTTGCGGCCCAACCGCTGGTACCGCCTGATCATCGAAGAGGGCGGTTTCGACAAGGCCATCGCCGTGTTCCAGACGGACGCGGCGTTGACGCCGGCCGCCGCGAATACCGGCGAGCTCGCCGGCTTTCCGGCGCTGTACCGGGCTGACATCGCCCTGCTGCTGACGTCGCTCATCGATCCCAGCCAGCGCGATCGGGCCGCCGATCCGAACTGGGTGTGGAAAGAGGCCGGCAGTTCCCATGAGCTGGTGGTGCTCGACCCGCAAAAGACCCTGGCCACGATGCTCGCGCGAGCCACGGTCAAGAACGGGCTGCCGCCGAACATCCTCCTCGCCTCCTCGCTGGACGACGCGACGATGACGGCGCTGTTCGACAAACGGCCGGAAATCCGTTTTGTCGTGCTGCCGCCGGAAAGCGGTCTGCTCGGCCGAGCCGCACCCGAAGTCCGCCCCGACGACGCGGAGAAAGCGACCAAGACGCGCTACTCAGGCGACCAGGGCTTCGTCGGCATCATTGACGCGCTCTACGACGAAGCGACGCGCGTGATGGTCAGACCGGAATGGTTCGGCGAGACGCTGATCGACGTCGAGGCCACGTTCGCCACGAAGAGCGACGCGCGTTCGATCAAGGTTGCGAAGGTCAACGTCGATGTCGTCGCCGGCGCGGAACTGAAGACCTCCGTCAGCGGACCGGATGTGATCTACAGCGCGCTCCTGGACAGCACCGAAACCATCATCGAGCGCACCGCTTTCTACCGGAACTGTCCCAAGGATCCTGCCGGCCAGTGCAAGGACTTCACGAGCATCTGGACGGACGGGCTGATGGCGGCGATCGGCGACGCGGTCAGAGGCGCGGCCGACGCGGATCTGTCGCTGGTGAGCCAGGACATCGTCGACACCGATTACCAGGATTACGTCAAGACGCTGGTCGGCAGCCTCGGCACCGGCGTCGTATCGCGGTACGTGCTCGAGCGGCTCGTGTACGAAAGTCCGCGGATGGTCCGCGCGACCGTGCCGGGCGCGAAGATCTTCGAGACGCTGGTCAAGGCACTCAAGGCCGACCCGGCGCTGTGCATCTCCGGGGCGGCGCTGGCCTGCCCGGCAACCATCGATGAAAAGCATCCCGAACGGTTGCGCATCAACGATCGCATCGTCAATCCGCTGATGTACTACGCGATTGCCCTGCCGGACGAACTCGCCGAGGAGCTTGGTCTGCCACACGACGACAACCTGGGCAGCGACATCGTCAGCGCGTTCGACGACTATCTCAAACGGGCGCAGTGGCAGCTCCCCGGGCCGGGGACGGGGCCCTTGAGTGAGCGGCTCGAAGCGCTGCGAAACCAGCGCGCCGACCACTTCATCAGCGTGCCGACGCTGGACTTCGGTTTCGTCCTCTCGCAGCCGCGGGATCCCGAGAATCGGACTGGTGTCCGCCAGGCGCTGGGCCTCGAATTCAGCGGCGCGACCAAGAACCGCATCCTGTCGCTGACGCTCGAAAGCGACTCGGCGGTCATCGACGAAGCGGCCTGGGCGCTGCGGATTCCGGCGTCGATCAAGCTTGCGCGCAAGAACGAAGTCGACGTGATCTCGTACGACAGCGATGCGTTCTCGATCGGCGGCCGCGCCGACTGGAAGCTGAAGCTGACGCGGATCTATGGCGGCACGTTTTTCGACGGCCAATTGCGGCCGCGGCCCGGATCGGTGACGGCGTCGCGGCCGCTGCCCGACGGCCGCGACGGGTTCAGTTCGACCGAGACCGCGACGTTCAGCCTGAAGCTGCCGGTCGAGCCGAGGCGTTACTGGTACGGCGCCGCCGGCGTCGATTTCATCGAGTTGCGCGAGTTTCCGATCTCGCGAAAGCTGAGCATGAACCTCAAACGCCTGGGCACACGCGCGGCCTTCGGCGAGGAGTACAACGTGCCGACCGGGTTGGTGATTGGCGACGTCACCCAGTCGCTCGACGACTTGCGGACGCTCGGCGCGCAGAAACTGCTCAACAGCTACTTCGCGGAACACGTCGACACGCTGACGAGCGAGACGCCGATCGCGATCACCCTCGACTCGCCGCGGCTGACCCGCTGGGAAGGCGACGCCGACATCGAGGTCAAGCTCAAACAGTCGAAGGAGCACACTGGTCAGGTGTTGTTCCGGCATCGGCAGTACTGGTATCCCGCCGGCCTGGAGGCGCTGTCGCTGCTGACCCGCGACACCCGCATCGAACTCAGGTTTGCGTTCTCGCTGTGGGGGCGGCTGAAAGCGACGCCGTCGTACCTCTATCAGCGCGCCAAGACCCAGGCAGACGACCGCAACATCTTCACCTATCACCGGTTCGAGCTGAAGCTCTCGGCGCCGTTCGTCTGGCGCTTCGGGCGGGGCGGGCTGCTGCGATAGAGCGATGGCGAATATGGTAGGCAGTCTACCAATATGGTAGATTGCCTACCATCGTGGCCGCCACCAGACAGCCCGTTCTGCAGGGCACGCTCGACCTGCTCATCCTCCGCACTCTGCTCTTCGGCCCGGTGCACGGCCACGGCATCGCCAAACACATCCAGCGGATCTCCGAGGACGTGCTCCAGGTCGAGCACGGCTCGCTCTACCCGGCGCTGCAGCGGCTCGAACGCAAGGGCCTGATCGCGGCAAAGTGGGAGGCCGACGAACGCGGCCGCGAACTCAAGCGTTATCGCCTGACCGCCGCCGGCAGGAAACAGCTGTCGATCGAAGAATCCAGGTGGGCGTCGCTCGTCCGCGCCGTCGGGCGGCTGCTGAAGCCGGTATGACCCGCCGCCGCGACCCCGACGACGACCTGAAGCGCGAGATCCAGACGCATCTCGATCTCGAGGCAGAGGAACAGCGCGTCGCCGGCCTGCCCGCCCGCGACGCCCGCGACGCCGCGATCCGCGCGTTCGGCAGCCCGACGCGCGTCCGCGAAATCGCGCGCGAGGCGCGGCGCTGGATCGCCCTCGATCACTTCGTGCAGGACGTCCGGTTCGCGATTCGTCAGATGCGGCGCGCGCCCGGCGTGGCGTTTACCGCCATCCTCACGCTGGCGCTGGGCATCGGCGCCAACACCGCGATCTTCAGCGTAATCAGCGGCTTCTTCCGGCCGCTTCCGGTCGCCAATCCCGATCAACTCGTCGTCATCGCGTCGATGAAGCCGGACGATCAGACCGGACTGCGCTACGAATTCTCGTTTCCGGCGCTTCAGGATTACCGGCGCGCGACCGCCGACGTCTTCTCCGAGATCATGGCCGACGGCGTGAAATTCTCCGGCATCACGATCGCCGGCAAGACGACGACGTTCGTGCATCAGAACGTCAGCGCCAATTTTTTCACCGGCCTCGGCCTCAGGCCCGCCGCCGGGCGGCTGTTCGATCCGGCTGAAGGCGAACGGGTGGGCCTTGAGACCATCGTCGTCCTCGGTCACAGCTTCTGGCTGAGGCGATTCGGCGGCGATCCGGCAGTGATCGGCACGCTGGTGCGAATCGACGGCGAGCCGGCGCGGATCGTCGGCGTGGCGCCAGAGGGATTCCGCGGCGTCTTTGAAGGCGCCGACATGGAAGGCTACGTGCCGATCGGCACCGGCCTCGGCCGAGTGCCGGGCCAGCAATACGTGACCGATCGCGCGGTGCGCCGCCTGCGCATGCTCGCCAGGCTGCGACCGGGCGTGAGCATCGCGACGGCGCAGGCGGCGGTGGACGTCGTGGCGGGCCGTCTCGCCGCCGCCTACCCGGACACCGAAGGCAACACGACCGCGAAGATCTTCCCCGAAACGCTGGCGCGGCCAATCCCGCTGGAGAAATGGTCCGAACTCGTTCCCTACGTCCGCGGCGTGCTGCTTGGACTGGCGTCGATCGTGCTGCTGATAGCGTGCATGAACGTCGCCAACCTGTTGCTGGTCCGGGCGATGGCGCGGCAGCGCGAGATGGCCGTGCGCGCCGCGCTGGGCTCCGGGCGGCGCCGCCTCGTGCGCATGCTGCTGGTCGAGAGTCTGCTGATGACGACGGCCGGCACGACGCTGGGCTTATGCGTCGGCGCGGTTGCCAGTGCGCTCCTTGTCCGCTCGGTCGACATCGGCTTCGACGCGCCGTTGCATCTCGACTTCACCTTCGACTGGCGCGTCTTCACCTACGCCGCGTTTGTCGCGCTTGGAACGACGCTGGTCGTCGGCGTGCTCCCGGCGCGCCGGGCGTCACGCGCCGAGATCACCGACCTGCTGCACGAGGGCGGGCGTTCGGGCACGGCCGGCGCCACTCGGAGTCGCGCCCTTAGTTCGCTCGTCATTGCGCAAATCGCCGGATGCGCCGCGCTGCTCGTCGTCGCCGGGCTGTTCCTTCGCACGTTGCAGAACGCGCGCCAGGTGGACTTGGGATTCGATCCGACCGGCATCGTCACCGCACGCCTCGATCCGAGCAACATCGGCCGGACGCCGGAGCAGTCGAACACGTTCTACCTTGAGCTCGAGCGGCGCATCCGCGAGTGGCCAGGCGTCGAGTACGTCACCTCGGCGTTCAGCCGGCCGCTCGGGTTGTACTTCGGCGGCTACGTCGTCTTTCCCACGACCGAGCCAATCAGGAACGGCAAGAAGATCTGGTCGTCGGGCGTGAACACGGTGACGCCGGACTACTTCGCGGCGTTACGGATTCCGATTGTCCGCGGCCGCGCGTTCACGTGGGACGACGACCAGAACTCGCGCCGGGTCGCGATTACGAATGAGGCGATGGCGGAGCGGTTCTGGCCGGGCCAGGATCCGATCGGCAAGACCATCTCGATCCCGGAAAGCAGCAAGGAGCCGTTGGTCGTCGTCGGTGTCGCGCGCGATGCGAAGTACGCCGCCGTCTTCGAGCCGCGCATGTCGTACTGCTACCTGCCGCAGCTGCAGGACTCGTCGCGGCTGCGCACCGTCTACATCCGCAGCAGCCGCTCGTTCGAAGACATCGGCGCGGCCTTCGAGCGTGAGGTCCACGCGCTCGAACCGGACCTGCCAATCAGGGACCTGGGGACGCTCTCGCACCTCATCGCCACCAATCTCGGCTTCGTGGTATTTCAGGTCGGCGCGATTCAGGCAGCCGCCACCGGCCTGCTCGGACTGACGCTGGCGATCATCGGCATCTACGGCCTGATTTCCTATCGTACTGCACAGCGCTCGCGCGAAATCGGCATCCGCCTCGCGCTCGGCGCGCAGGCGCGCGACGTGCGGACGCTCGTCCTCCAGCAGGGCGGCCGCCTGGCCATCACCGGCATCGCCGTCGGCCTGGCGATCGCGATCGTCTTCGGCCTGGCGCTGTCACGCTTCCTCGTCTTTGTCAGCACGATCGATCCGATCACGTTTGGCGCAGTGACGGTGCTCCTCGCCGCCGCGGCGCTCCTGGCCTGCGACATCCCCGCACGGCGCGCCACCCGCATCGATCCGATCGTCGTCTTACGCCACGAATAGCACCTTCGGGCCGGGCTGTACGCTTTTCGCCTTCGCGGCGTTAACAACATCTGACGCCGCGAAAGCGGCGCTCGACCATGGACACCGACGTCCTCTGCCCGACGCTCCCGAGCTATGGTGCGGCTCCGCCCGTGCGGATATCATCGCCGGGGTTTCTCGCCAAATTCACGCGACGGTGCCGGATGACAGCCGAGTCCTCGGTCGAACTACTCGCACGTGCGCGGACGGGCGATGACCGTGCGCTCGAGGAGTTGCTCGCCCGCCACGTCCCGGCGCTGCGTCGATGGGCCCGCGGCCGGCTGCCGCGCTGGGCGCGCGACATGGCCGAGACCGAGGACATCGTGCAGGACACGGTCTTGCGCAGCCTCCGCAATCTGAACGCGTTCGATTATCGCCACGCCGGCGCATTGCAGGCGTACCTGCGACAGGCGGTGATGAACCGCGTCCGCGACGAGTGCCGGCGCGTCGCCCGCCGGCCGGCGCAAACCGGGATCGACGACGCGACGCCCGACGACGGACTGTCGCCGCTCGAGACCGCGATCGGCGTCGAAGCGGTCGAGTCGTATGAAACGGCGCTGCAGACACTCCGCGACGACGACCGCCAGGCGATCGTCGGCCGCCTCGAGATGGACTACAGCTACGAGGAGCTCGCGGTGATGCTGGGCAAGTCGTCGCCGGGCGCCGCGCGTGTGGCGGTCAGCCGCGCGCTGGTGCGCCTTGCGGAGGCGATGGGCCGTGGCCGCTGAAGGGCATCTCGTCGAGCTCGCCGAGGCTGTCGCCGACGGCCGCGTCATCGACTGGGACAGCGAAGAACTGTCGGCGCGCACTCCCGAAGAACGCGCCGTCGTCCACCATCTCCGCCTGCTGGCCGGCGTCGCCGGCGTCCATCGCAGCACGGTCACGTCACCGCTCGATCCCGACGATCTCGTCGATGCGGCCCAGGAGATCACGAGCGGCACCTGGGGTCCGCTCGAGATCAAGGAATGCATCGGCGGCGGCAGCTTCGGCATGGTCTACCGCGCCTGGGACCCGCGCCTGGCCCGCGACGTCGCACTCAAGCTGCTGCGCCGCCAGACGGACGATGCGCAAGCGTCGGTGATCATCGAAGAAGGCCGGATGCTCGCGCGCATCCGTCACCCGCATGTCATCACCGTCTATGGCGCCAGCCGCTACACGGATCGCGTCGGTATCTGGATGGAGTACATCCGCGGCCGCACGCTCGAGCGGGTGATCGCGGAAGACGGCACGATGGGCGCGCGCGAAGCCGCGCTCATCGGCAGCGAGCTGTGCAGCGCGCTCGCCGCCGTGCACGGCCAGGGCGTCGTCCATCGCGACATCAAGGCGCACAACGTCATGCGTGAGGAGGGCGGTCGCCTGGTGCTGATGGACTTCGGCGCCGGCGAGGATCCGTTCGCGCCGGCGAAGTCAGGAACGATCGCCGGTACGCCGCTCTACATGGCGCCTGAGCTGTTCACCGGCAGCAAAGCGACGCCAGCCTCGGATCTTTACAGTCTCGGGGTGCTGCTGTTCCGACTCGTTACTGGAAAGTACCCAGTCAACGGCAAGACCGTGGACCAGGTGCGGGCGGCGCACGAACGCAACGAACGTCTCCATCTCCGCGACGTGCGTCCGGATCTGCCGCCCGGCTTCGTCAAGGCCGTCGAGCGGGCGCTGGCGCCGAATCCCGCCGAGCGCTTCGACAGCGCCGGCGCCTTCGAAGCGGCGCTCGGCACGGAGGTCCTGTCGGACTCGGCGCGATCGGGCGAGGTCGTCGTGGTGCCGCCGAAGCGGCGATGGAAGAACCTGTCGATCGCCGTCACGCTCTCCGCGGTCGTCGTCGCCGCTGCGTTCCTCGTCCCTCGCGTGTGGCGCACGCCCGAGGGCCCGCGCGTGATTGCGGTGCGGCCGTTTCAGAATCAAACCGGCGACGACGCGCAGCGGTTTTTCACTGCCGGACTGACTGACGTGCTGCTGGCGCAGCTCGGCGCGATTCGAGCGTTGCGCGTGGTCGCACTCGGGGAAGCACCGGCAGGCAAGACGCCCAGCCTTGACGAGACCGCCGCCCGATATCCGGGTGCATTTGCCGTGCTCGAAGGTTCGGTGGCGCGTGCGCAGGGACAAGTTCGCGTGTCGGCGCGGCTGGTACAGCTCGCGTCAGGCGCGATCCTGTGGAGCAACAACTACACCGAGAGCGACGGCGACGCGTTCGGGTTGCAGGGTCGGATCGCACTGGAGCTTGCGAATGAGCTGCACGTCGCCATGACTACCGCCGACACACGACGCGTGCTCGCGAAAGGGCCGGCGACGCCGGCAGCCCAGGAAGCCTATCTGCGCGGGCGCTATCAGCTCGGTCTCTCGGGGCGCGACAATTTGCTGCAGGCGCGCGAAGCGTTCGATCGCGTGCTCGCCGCAGAGCCGCAGTTTGCGCCGGCACTGGCGGGCCGGGCGCGCACGTTCATGGGCATGGGCAATGTCGGCCTGCTGACGCCCGACGAAGTCAACCGCCTGGCCGTGGCTGACGCGCGCGCGGCATTCGCGATCGATCCGCAGCTCGCCGAAGCCGCGCTGGCGATCGCCGACGTGCGCTTTCGTCTCGAGTGGAAATGGCCCGAAGCCGATCTGGCCTACCGGACTGCGATCGAGTTGAACCCGAGCTTCATCGACGCGCACACCTGGTACGCGCGTTATCTCGCGGCCGCCGGCCGCCCTGCCGAGGGCCTGGCCCAGGTGCGATCCGCCGCGTTGATGGATCCCGCTTCCGACGACGTTTACAACGTCATCGGGCTGATGCTCTTTTACAGCCGTCATTATCCCGAGGCGATCGAGCACTACAAGCAGCGGCTCTCCGACTCCTCGACGCGTGGCCGGGTCGGCTTGGCGAGGAGTTATGCGGCCGCGGGAAGGTTTGACGATGCCATCGCGATGATTCGCACGGCGATCGCGATGTCAGACGATCCGTCATTTCACGCCGAGCTGACGCGCATCGTCGCCGCCAGCGGCCGGACGGCAGAGGCCCGGCAGCTGCTCGCCGGCCTCGAGGCGCGGCGGGCAGCGAACGCCGACTACATGGCGCCGCAGGACTTCGCCTACGTGCAGATCGCGCTTGGCGATGTCGATCGCGGCCTCGCGCTCCTGCAGCAGGGCGTCAACGAACACGCATCGCGGCTGCTGTGGCTCGGCGTCGATCCGCGCGTCGACGCGGTTCGCGGCGATCCGCGGTTCATCACGATAATCCGGCGCCTCGGAATTCCAACCGCACGTTAACCCTTGGAGGCAGCGACATGGCAAACGGAAAGATCAACGTCTCGATGAAAGGCATTCACCGCGCAATTGACAGCTTGGAGAAGAAGCTGGCCGACGTCAACAAACGGCGGCCCGGTCAGGCAAAGATCGCCAACATCCGTACTCTGCTCAAGCAGACGCGTGAGGCGACCAAATGCCAGGTCAACATGACGATAGGGTTCTGACGTCTTCCTGAGCGCCGCCGATGCGTCGCCGTGTCACGTTTGTTCGATCCGCGCACATCGTCTCCTACTGGGACGGCGCGGATCTCATGCTCTACAACTACGCGGCTCGCACCGAGCTGATCGCGTCGGTCGAGATGTGCGCGATCGTGAATGCGTGTGAGGCTCCCCGCACCGCGGCAGCGATTCTGCCGCGGTGCCCGGGACTGACTGCCGCCGCGATTGCCGAGTTGCTGTCGCTGCTCGTCCGCTATCGGATGCTTTATCGCGGTCGCCGCGCCGCGACCGCGGCGGAACGCGCGATGAAGAGGTTTCACGCGTGGAACCCGGCCGCCGGGTTCTTCCACCAGAGCACGAAGGACGTGCCCTTCGGCGATCGGGCCTCGGCGACCAGGCGCCAGCTCGCGCGCGCAAAATCCTGGCCGCTGCCCGCGCCGGTCAAGCGAATTCCATCCGCGGCCATCACGCGGTTGCCCGATCGACCGCCGATTGACCAGTTTCCCAAAGTGCTGCTCGCACGGCGAACGTGGCGCCGGTTCGCCGATCGGCCCGTCGAGGTCGCCGATCTGGCCCAGCTGCTGCGCTACACCGCCGGCATCCACCAATGGCAACCGGCGCGAGGCCTCGGACGATCGGCGCTGCGCACCTCGCCGTCAGGCGGCGCGCGCCATTCGATCGAGGTTTACATCGCCGCCCGCCGGGTCCGAGGTGTCAGGCCGGGGCTCTATCACTACGCGTCGGACAAACACGAACTGGAGCGCGTCCGTGCCGGCCTCCCGATCGGCGGCGTCGAGCGCTACCTCCCCGAGCAGCCGTGGTTCGAAGGCGCGGCCGTGCTCATCTTTTTCGCGGTCTCGTTCGAGCGGGTGCTCTGGCGCTATGACTACAGCCGCGCCTATCGCGCCGTGCTCATCGAAGCCGGCCATCTCTGTCAGACCTTCTGCCTCACCGCCACCTGGCTCGGGCTCGCGCCGTTCTGTTCGATGGCCCTGAGCGACCGCAGCATCGAGCGCGACCTGAAACTCGATGGCATCACTGAGTCGGTTCTCTACGCGGCTGGCGTCGGCGTCCGTGGCCACGCGGCCGATCGCGCGATCGTCCCGATCGGCGTTCGCGCGCAACCGACGATTCGCAACCCGGCCTTCGCGTGACCCGGGGACAGAGGCCCTTATGTCCAGCTTTCTCGAAATGCGCTCGCTGACGTTCGATCGCGCCGGCGCGATCATTCCCGTGCCTGACGCAATCGATGCGCCGCTGCCGAAGACGGATTGGCGCCGCTCCGGCGCCATCGTGACCGCCTCGCCAGTGGCGCTGCCGCGGACCACCTCGGTGCCGGCCGTCGACGCTACAGCGAAGATCAAGATCAAGAAATTGTTGCCGCCGGGAACCAAGGTGCGAGCGACCTCGGGGCCGGGATTTCCGCTGACCGGAGCCCTTCCGAGGACGCTGCCGCAGAACAGCATCGGCACGCATCCAATCGACTTTCATATCGAACTAACGAACATGAGTGCTCAGTCGACGGGCGTTTTCGTCGTCGCGCTGACGTGGCAGTTCGGGAGCACGAGCGCCGGATGGACGACGTTCGACACGACGACGCATCGCGTGCTCGTGCTCGCCGATGAGCCGGCGATCCCCTGGGGCCGGCCGGGCGTCGTCAATCGCGTCGTGCCGTGGGCGGCAGTCCTCGAACAGGCGTGCCGCTGGGCAACCGGTCAACTGCATCCCGACGACTGCGTCAACGCGATCGCCAAAGGCGTCTACGGTCTGGGCGGACAGACGATCAAGCACAGCGTCGGCGACGACACAGTGATCGAGTACGACGGCGGTTCGTCATTCGATAACGGCAACGGCGGGTTCTTCTTGTCCAACTTCCTCGACACCGCCAGCCTCAAGAAGGACGCCGACGGATTTCTCAACTGCTCGGATCTGGCCGGCGCCGTCGCGTTGTTGAGTTCCGCGATGGGCTGCCGGATCGGAATCGCGCGCGTCGAACCGACCGCCCCCACCGTCAAGGTCCAGACCCACTTCATGCAGCTGCTCGGGCAGAACAAGCCGGACCAGGCGGTGTTCGAGTACCACGAGTTCGCGGCGGCGACGAGCGGGACCGGCACGCTCGGTACGGCGGCATGGGACGCCTGCGGCATGCTCGACAAGACGTTCCCTCCGGCGACGGCCGCGCCGGCGGCGAGCGCTCTCGACGTGCCGGCGAACTGGACGCTGAAATCCGGCACCGCGCCGGTCTACTTGACACAATTGCTGGCATCGACCCAGCAGCTCAAGGTCGATTTGATTCAGCACGACGGCATTCTCTTTCCCGAGCAGCTGCCGACGATCTCAATGGTCGCCGTAGACAAGTTCCTGCTTCAGCGCGAGCACGATCTCGACGCGCTGCTCGAATCCGCGTCGCTGCCGACCAACCCGGTGTCGCCGTCGGTCGCCGCGAACGTCAAGACGATTCTGCTGAAACACGCGTCCGGAAGTCGCGAGCGCGTGACCTGGGCGGAGAACCGGCCGTACGCCAATGTTGTGGCGCGGCTCCGGCCGACCGCCGGACCACAGACGATCCGGATGAGCTTCACCACCGCCGGATTCGACGCGCACAAGATCTTTTTGCGCTGGTCGGCGCGATTCGACAGCAGGCTCGTCGCCCGCACGGGAATCGGCCACGCGGCGTTCCTCACGCCGGACCGCGATTCGATCGTGATGCGCGTCGGCGACACGGTCATCCACTTGACCGGCGAGGGCAAGCACGTGCCCGCGATTGACGACGTGGCCAGGGGTCTGGCGAATGATCTGAAGTCGATCTATCCGTAGCGCGTCACTGCGGCATCCGCAGCCGCCACCACTCGGCGGCCTGCGCCTCCGTCCACCGCGGAATCGTGAGCGCCTCGAGCCGCTCCTGCAGCACGCGCGCGCTTGACGGCCGGCCCTCGGGCTCGCGCGCCAGCAGCGCGAGCACGATCGCTTCGAGTTCAGGCGGAATCGGCAGCTCGGTGCGCTGACTCGGCGGCACCGGGTCCTCATGCAGACGCTGGACCAGTTGCTGCAGTCCCTCGCCCTCGAAGACCAACGCACCGGTCAGCAGGTAGTAGGCAACGCAGCCGACGGCGTACAGATCGGCGCGCCCGTCGACCGGACGGCCGAGCGCAGTTTCCGGCGCCATGTAGGCCGGTGTCCCCGGCGCGACGCCGATGCCGGTGGCCTGCGTCATCGTCTCGTCGGGCTCGACCGTGCGCTTGACCAGGCCGAAGTCCAACACCTTCGCGAAGTCGTGGCGCACGCCGAGGCGGCCAAGATGAATGTTGCCCGGTTTGATATCGCGATGGACGAGCCCGGCCTCGTGGGCTTCTTCCAGCGACTCGGCCACCTGACTGAGAATGTAGACGACGCGCGCCGCCGGCTGCGGACCGTGATTGCGCACCAGCGTCTGCAAGTCCATACCCTCGAGCAGCTCCATCGCGAAGTAGAACGTGCCGTCGGCGGCGACGCCGAAGTCGTAGAGGTTCACGGTGTGGGGCGACTGCAGATTCGCCGCCGACGTCGCCTCGCGCCGGAAACGCGTCAGCGCCGACTGGCCGCCGCTCGATCCTTCCGCGCCCATCATCTCCGGACGAATCAGCTTGATCGCCGCGGGCCGCGCCAGCATGCGATGCGTGGCCTTGTAGACCTCGCCCATGCCGCCGCGCCCGATTAGATCGCCCAGCTGATAACTGCCGAGCTCGCGCGCCTTGGCGACCTCGCGGCCGAGACCGACGACGACGCCCGACACCACCGCGGCGACGCCGACGATCATGTAGTCCTGGTAATGCATCACGATCGGGTCGAACGGCGACGTCATCTTCCAGACGCCGCGCCACTCGCCGATGATCATCCCGATCGGATTCATCGACACCGCGAACAACCCCGCCAACACGATCTTCCACGGCGCATTCGGCACGATCGCGGCAAACAGCAGCGTCACCACGCCGATCCACGACACCTGCGGCGTCGCGTCGATTTGCGTCGGCACCGGAGCCCAGTGCATCAGCAGTCCTAGGGCAATGCCGGTCCAGACCAGGTGAGCGAGGCCGAGATCGAGGATGAAATGCGGATCGCGTTTCGCCCGGCGCGTGTACCAGTACAGGGAGAGCGAGGCCAGCGCGCTGATCACTGCGATGACGTCGCTCGACTGGAACGATGCCCACGCCCGATCCTGCGGAATCATCGCGACGTGGTACAGCACCGTCCCGACCGACCACAGCACGGCGCCGAGCAGCGACATGATCCCGAGCCGCCGCGAGGCGTCGCGCAACAAGTCGTCCGGAATTGCGCGCGGATGACGCCGCGCGCCCGGCACATCAGCAGGCGTCGTCGTCCGTGGCGGCGGTCCAATCAGTCGGGGGGTGTCTGTCATTCGTCCATGCGTCCATGCGCCGGTGCGCCTGTGCGCCCTCCGCGCCTCTTCATTCTTCGCGTCTCCGCGTGAGCGGGAATTGTCGCATGTCCTCTGCGGTAACATCGATCGCATGACCTTCAACCGATCGTTCGTCGCCGCCTTGGCCGTCGGTCTCTGCGGCGTCGTCGGCGCCGGGGTCGCGGCGCAGAATCAAGGCGTCCAGACTGAGCCGCCGAATGCACCGGCACAGAAGCCGGCGTTCGCCGGCCAGACGCGCGCGCCTGAGCGGATCTCGAACGTCGCCGTCGACGTCGTCACAGTCGCGTCCGGCCTCGAGTTTCCCTGGGGCATCGCGTTTCTTCCCGACGGGCGCATGCTGGTGACCGAACGGACCGGCCGCCTGCGCGTGGTCGCGGACGGCAAGCTGTCGGAGCCGGTCGCCGGGTTGCCGGCGGTCGATCCGCGCGGCCAGGGCGGCCTGCTCGACGTGGTGCTCGATCCGCAGTTTGCAACCAACGGCTTGATCTACTGGAGCTACTCGGAGCTGCAGCCTGACGGCACCAACAACACCGCGGCGGCGCGCGGCAGGTTTGTCGACGGCACGGCGCCGCGCGTCGACAACGTGCAGGTGATTTACCACCAGGTCCCGTCGATGAATTCGACGATGCATTACGGCAGCCGGCTGGTGTTCGGGCGCGACGGCACGCTGTTCGTGACCCAGGGCGAACGCTCGATCACGCCTGGGCGCATGCAGGCGCAGCAGATGAGCAGCCTGCTCGGCAAGATCGTGCGCATCAACGCCGACGGATCGATTCCGAAGGACAACCCGTTCGCGAACACGGCGGGCGTGCGGCCCGAAATCTGGTCGTACGGCCACCGCAACATCCAGTCGGCGGTGCTCCATCCGGCGACCGGCGAGCTGTGGGAAGTCGAGCACGGCACCCGCGGCGGCGACGAGCTCAACATCGCGCGCAAGGACCACGACTACGGCTGGCCGACGATCGCCTACGGCATCGAATACCGCGGCGGCCCGATCACCGGCGACATCACCGCGAAGGACGGCATGGAACAGCCGGTCTACTACTGGGATCCGGTCATCGCGCCGAGCGGGATGATCGTCTACACCGGCGGCCTGTTTCCGCAGTGGAAGAACAACGTGTTCATCGGCGGCCTGGGGACGATGAATCTGGTGCGGCTGGAGATGAACGGCGAGAAGGTCGCGGCGGAGGAGCGGCTGGTGAAAGAGCTCAAGGAGCGCATCCGCGACGTCGAGCAGGGGCCGGATGGGGCGATCTATCTGCTCACGGACAACAAGGCGGGGCGGGTGATCAAGATTATTCCGAAGAAGTAACTTTTTCTAGATACCAGACGTGGAGCGAGTGGAGGAAGTGTAGGCAGTGTAGAAGGTCGTGTTTTTGAAAACCAAAGGGCCTTTCTACACTACCTACACTTCCTACACTAGCTTCATGTCGAGCATCTAAAAACGAAATCTAAAAACGAAACACCCCGCCAAGCATCAACCGCGAGTTCCCCTCGACGATATCCGCGAAGCTGCCGATCAGATCGAATTGCCCGCGCACCGCGAAGCGCCGGTTGATCGCGACATCGACGCCGCCGCCGAACCCGAACGTCGGGCCGTTGTCCGAGAACCCTTCGAAGCCCTCGCCGGCGTCGCCAATGCTGGTGCCGAAGAGGCCGTGCACGAAGGCATTCGCCTGCTCACCGCGCCAGGTGACCCGCGGACCCCACAAATACTCGGTCACCGTCGTCTTCGCGGTCAAACCGGCAAAGCCTGGACCGAGATCGCGCGCCGTGCTCTTCTGCACCGCGGCCTCGCCGAACACGCCGAACCACCGGCTCAGATTCCATTGGCCGCCGGCTTGTACGCCATGCGACGTCGCGCGCGGAAAGTCGTCGCCGTTGGCGGGAAGCAGCGAGTAACCGCCGAATACTTCGAACCTGGGAGGAGCCCCGAGTTGTGCGTACGCGGGCGCGGCAAGGGCCAGCAGAGCCGCTACGCAGACAGTCCTGAGAATCGACATCAAAAGACCTCGCTACTCCGGAAGGCGTCGCTGCATGAGAAACAAGCTCACGCCAAGAACAGATTCAACAGGGAGAAGCACGAGAAGAGCGGGAGGAAAACCCGGAAGAGTTGGGCTTTGAAATGCTCTTCCGCTCTTCCTCTTGATTTTCTCGGTCTTCTCCCTGTGAATCCGCTCTTGCAAGGGCACTTCACTCATCTCGCAAGATCTGTCCTAGAATCCCCTCTCACCCCCGAAGGAGCCCTGCATGCGCGCTCTCTCTCGATGCGTTCTGGCCGTTGCGGTGTCGACCTCGGCTGTTCTTGCCCAGTCTCAGGTCGCGCCGACCAACTCGGCTCCGAATCCCTATGAGACGATCGAGGGCTGGGCGAAGATGCCCGAGGGCCGGACGTGGGGCTCGACCAGCGCGGTGGACATCGACAAGGACGGCAAGTCGATCTGGGTCGCCGAGCGCTGCGGCGCCAACAATTGCTGGGACGGCGCCAAGGGCGTTTTCTCGCCGGTCGACGTCGTCCTCAAGTTCGACGAGAGCGGCAAGCTGGTGCGGAGTTTCGGCGCCGGCATGTTCGTGTTCCCGCACGGCATGCACGTCGATCGCGACGGCAACGTCTGGGTCACCGACGGTCAGGACAACTACCCGCGGCGCGCGCGCGGCGCCGCCGCCGATGCGCCGCTGCCGCCGATGCCGGCCAGGCTCGTCGGCCATCAGGTCTACAAGTTCAGTCCCGAGGGCAAACTGCTGCTGACGCTCGGCAAGGCCGGCGGCAACCGGCCCGGCGAGCCCGCGGACCCGTCGTCTTTTTATCAACCGAATGACGTGATCACGAACGACAAGGGCGAGATCTACGTCTGCGAAGGCCACAGCGACGCCGCGACCGCGCCGGCGCGGATCATCAAGTTCGATCGCAACGGCAAGTTCATCAAGGAAACCGGCAAACGCGGCAACGCGCCCGGCGAGCTGCTGCAGCCGCACGCGTTCGCGTGGGACTCCAAGGGACGGCTGTTCGTCGCCGACCGATCGAACAACCGCATCCAGATCTACGACCAGGACCTGAACCTGCTCGACACCGGCTGGGAGCAGTACAGCCGGATCAGCGGGCTGTGGATCGACAAGAACGACACGCTCTACGCCGCCGACTCCGAGTCCGGCTCGGTATCGCCGCCGCACGGCGCGTGGACGCGCGGCATCCGCATCGGCAGCGTCAAAGACGGGCGCGACGGCAAGGTCCAGTTCTTCATCCCGGACCCGGCGACCAATCCGCCGAGTACCAGCGCCGCGGAAGGGGTCGCGGTGGACGCGGCCGGGAATATCTACGGGGCCGAAGTCGGGCCGCGCGCGCTCAAAAAATACGTCCGGCGGAAGTAGGTTCTTTCGTTCGGAACTTCGGCGGTTCGGGCGTTCCGTTCTCCCGTTCTATCGTTCGTGAACCTGAGAACAAAGCACCGAAGAACGGAAGAACTGAACGCCCGAACACCCGAACGACCCCGAACCGTAGAACGTTCCCGGGACGCTCCCCCCGAGTTGCCCGGGTGCCGCTAAGGGGCGTAGAATCCGCCAGTTCCCCCGTTTTCCCAGTCCTCGCAAGAGGGAGGCAGTCATGCCGGTATCGCGACGCGGGTTTCTGAGTCTCGTCGGAAGCGGAGCAAGTCGCTCCGAAGTCGGCGCTTTGCTGGCCGCGCGCGGGCATGAGGCCTACCAGGCCGCGGCGCAGCAGGGCCAGCAGGCCGGACAGGGCCAGGGCGGACGCGCCGGCGGCGGCGGACGCGCCGCACGTCCTCCCCTGCCGGAAGGCGTCGAAGAGATAAAAATCAGCAGCAACGAGAATCCGCTCGGGCCCGGCAAGACGGTGCTCGACGCGATCATCGGCCAGTTCGACGAGGCCGGGCGCTATCCCTTCAACAGCAATCCTGGCGAAGGCAAGCTGGTCGAGACCATCGCCGCGCTGCACAAAGCCAAGCCCGAGAACGTCGTCCTCGGCGCCGGCTCGCAGGAGATTCTGAAGACCGCGATTCGCGGCTTCACGACGCCGTTCCGGCCGCTGGTCACCGGCGCGCCGACGTTCGAGAACTGCACCGGCCTCGCGCGGCGGATGGGCCACCCGGTCTTCGAAGTGAAGGTCGACTCGCAGTTCAAGATCAATCTCGAGGACATGCTGGCGGTCGTCCGTGGGGCCGGCCTGGTCTTCCTGAACAACCCGAACAACCCGACGGCGACAGTGCACGGACTCAAGACCGTCACCGACTTCGTCGAACGCGTTCGCCGGATTTCTCCGGACACCGTGATCCTGATCGACGAGGCGTATCACGAGTACGTCACTGACCCAGACTACGCGACGGCGATGCCGCTCGCGCTGTCGACGCCGAACGTGTTCGTCGCGCGCACGTTCTCGAAGGCCTACGGGATGGCCGGGATGCGCATCGGCTACGCGGTCGGCCAGGTCGACACGGTCAAGCCGCTGGCGCGGCTGCGGATGCCGTACGGCATCAGCGTGCTCGGCGTCGCCGCCGGCATCGCCGCGCTGAACGATCCGAAGCACATCGAAGCCGAACGCGCGCGCAACACCGAAGTGCGCAAGTTCACGGTGAAGGCACTCGAGGATCTCGGCTGCAAGCCGACCGTGTCCAACGGCAACTTCCTCTTCGTCGACATCGGCCGGCCCGCGCGGGTGATGCGCGACGCGTGCGCGAAGTCCTACGTGCAGATCGGTCGCGACTTCCCGCCGTTCGAAGGCTCGCACGCGCGAATCTCGCTCGGCACGATGGCAGAAATGCAGAAGGCGGTCGCCGTCTTCCGCGATGTGCTGCGGCCGGTAATGCCGGCCGGCGGCGGACGCTAAGGAGCAGCCATGCTGACACGACGTAAATTCGTTCAGGCCGCCGGCGTCGCCGGCGCCGCGTGGATTGGCGCTCGCGGACGCGAGAACGCCGTCTGGAATCTGCTCGAGCCAGGTCTCGAAGCCCAGGCCGCAGCGCCGGCCGGACCGATCATCCCGCTCTCGAGCAATGAAAACCCGCTCGGACCGCCGAAGGCGGTCATCGACGCGATTCAGAAAGCGTTCGGGCCGGCCGGTGCCGCGCCCGGCCGCTACTCGGGCGGCGCGGGTCCGTTGATCGAGGCGCTCGCCAAGCAGCACGGCGTGCAGCCGGCGAACATCGTCCTCGGCTGCGGCTCGACGCAGATCCTGCGCTCGGCGACGCACCTGTTCACCGCGCGCACCAAGGCGATGGTCGGGACCATCCCGACCTACGAAGAATGCGCCGGCTATGCCGACATGATGGGCAATCCGGTCCGCGCGATTCCGCTCGACAGCGAGTTCAACGTCGATCTCGATCGCATGGCCGACGCCGCGCGCGGCTCGGGTCTCGTGTTCTTCTGCAACCCGAACAACCCGGTCGCGACCTACGTCGGCGCCTCGGCGACGCGCGACTTCCTCGCCCGCGTCAATCGCATCTCGCCGGAGACGACGATCCTGGTGGACGAGGCGTACTTCGACTACGTCACGAATCCAGATCACGCGACGCACATCCCGGCGGCCGTCGAAGACCCGCGCATCCTGGTCGCGCGGACGTTCTCGAAGGCCTATGGCATGGCTGGCCTGCGCATGGGCTACGCGGTCGGGCACGTCGATACGATCAAGAAGATGGCCGACTTCGATGGCGGCTCTGGCACCAGCTCGCTGAACGTGCTGGCGATGGCCGGCGGCCTCGCCGCCGTGCAGATGGACGGCAGCTTCGTCAAAGGCGAGCGCGACCGCAACACCGCCGCGCGCGACTTCACGATGAAGTGGTTCGCCGACCGCGGCATGAAGCCGACCGCGTCGCAGGCCAACTTCATGTTCATCAACATCGGCCGGCCGGCGAAGGAATTCCGCGAAGCGTGCCTCGCCAAGGGCGTCCGCGTCGCCCGCGATTTCCCGCCGTTCGAGAAGACGCACTGCCGCATCTCGATCGGGACGATGGACGAGATGCAGAAGGCCACCAAGGTCTTCGGCGAAGTGCTCGGCAAGGCGTCGGCGACACACGCGGCGTAGAAAAGAGCTTGACGACTGAGCGGCCGGTGATCGAGAGATCGCCGGCCGTTTCTTTCTAGATGCTTGACGTGGAGTTAGTGTAGGAAGTGGAGTCAGTGTAGAAGAGCGTTTTGTTTTTGAAAACCAAGAGATTTTCTACACTGCCTACACTAACTTCACGTCGAGTATCTAGGAAGGAAAGACCGCTCTGACCCGCTCGGCCTGCAGCAAGTGCCGTCGCTGATGCCGCCACACGATCTCGACCCCCGTCCCGACCGTGAAGCGAATTCCCGCGACAAACGGATTCTTGAACCGGATGCGGTTGACGTCATAGGCGCTCGCGCGCCGAACCAGATCGCGCGCGGCGTCGTTGCTGCGCAGGAACTTCGCCAGGATGTCCGCGTCGACGCGGTGCGACGGGACGATCTTTGACGGTGCCTTTTTCGGCGCCCGCTGCGTCTCGGGGTCGATGTAATTGCGGATGAAGTAGCGGCCGAACCAACCCGGCGTGATTGCTGCCGCCGGCTGCGGCGCCGGGGCGTGGCCATCGAGCGCCCTCGCCATCGGCGGCAGATAGACCTCGTTGGTGATGAACAGATGCTCGAGGCACTGCCCGACGCTCCACTCCGAGGGCGACGGCCGCCAGTTGAGCTCAGCGACGGTCAGATTGCGGGCGACGTCTGCCGCTGGCGATCGCTGCGGTCAAGTTCGTCGATCGCGCGCGCGGCCCACGCCGGTAGGTTGATTGTCATCAGGAAAAGGAGGTCGGGTGTCCTTTATACATCCAATGCATA
>DASUGM010000179.1:0-28736 GCA_036274055.1 Vicinamibacterales bacterium
CGTACCCCGCGTACCCGAAGTACCCGAAGTACCCGCGGTACTCGTAGTCCCGTCACCCCCCGTACTTCTGAAGGAACTGCTTGAGCCGGAGCTTCCTGACCGTATTCGCCGAACTCATGTAGCGGATCGTCCCGTAAATCTCCCGCTCCGGCGCCCACGGGCGATCGTAGCGGCCGAGTGTCCAGAGATACCCCGAGTATGAATTCGGATCGCGGCCGTCGATGGCCTGCGCGTTCATGATCTCTGTCATCTGCGCGAGTGCGTCTTCCGGCGACGGCGACCACTCGAGGATCTTCTTGCCCCACAGCATCCGCAGGTAGTTGTGCATCCAGCCGTCGCGCGCGAGCTGCCGCTGGGCCGCGTTCCAGACCGCGTCGTGCGTGCGCGCATCGAGGAACTCGTCACGTGAGTAAATGAACGGACGTCGGTCGCGCGCGTGGCGGCCGAGTGTCTGCTGCGCCCAATCGGGCAGCGACGAGAACTTCCAATAGTCATCTGGCCGGGTCGCGCACATGTTGAAGCCGATTTCCCGCCACGTGACCAATTGATCGAGGAACGCCTCGGCCGGTGCGCCGGCGTTCCACCACCCCGCACGCTTGCCGCGCGCCGCCTCGCCCAGCCTGCGCGTCGTCCACTTCGCGTGTGTCATGACCGCAGCGAAGACGTCGTGCGAGGCGATGTGGCCAAAGTGCAGATACGGCGAGAGTCCGCTGGTGCCGCGGGCTTCAGGTTGGTTGTGATCCTCCGGGTATCGATCCAGCGCGTCGGTGACGAAGCGCGCCAGCGCCGCGTGTGCGGCGCGCGCGCCGCCGGTCAGCGTTGGTGCGATTGAATGATCGATTGGCAGGGAGGCGATCAGTGCCGCCGGCGCCTCGAGTTGCGCGGTCGGCGTCGCTGGCCAGTGCGACGAGATCCCGCGCGGCAGCGGCAGTCGCAGCGGCGGAAGATCACCGACCTCGACCTCGGCCGGCCACGGCCGGAGGTGCTCGCGCAGCGTGCGCTGAAGGTGAGCGCGAAATGAAAACGCGGTCACGAAGGTCCGCGCGGTCGCGCGCATGGGCAGGATCCCGTTCGAGTCCACGGCCTCGAGACGCGCGCCGATCGCTCGGCCGGCGGCCGCGATCATCCGCGGCAGGAAGAAACACGGGAAATCGTCGGTGACGACGAGGCACGCCTCGCGCGCGAGCGACTCGAGAAGGCCTTTGCCGGCGCCGCGGGCCGGCTCGACGTAGGGCAGATAGGTCACCGGCGTCCCCGCAAACGCGCGCGCGTTGTCGGCCATCCCGTCGACCACGAATCGATGCAGCCGATCGCTGGCCCAGGGGTAGTCGCATCGCAGTGCCTCGAGCACGATCAGCGGCTTGCGCCAGTCGCGCGCGGCGTCCACGGCGCGCTCGAGCGCGAAATTGGCGCGCGTTCGCCGGAAGGCGGTCATCCAGTAGAGGACATACGCGGCATCCGGCCGCGCCGGTCGCGCGTTGACCTGCCGGATTCTGGATGTCGGCGCCATTCGAGCAGGGTAGCTCAGACGGCTCACGGCTTACGGCTCACGGCTTACGACCGCACCCCGCACGTCGCACCCGCGCACTTCGCCGCACGTCGCACCCCGCACCGCGCACGGGGCACGGGCGTTGGATATAGACTCCTGCCCGAGAGACGGGGAGGCGGCATGCAAGCACGGTCAATCACAGCGATAGTTGCCGGAATCGGTGCCGGAACTCTGGCCCTGGCGGGGGGCCTGCACGCGCAACAGGCGGCGCCGCTCGATCGGCTGCGGACGATGCCGGGCGTCGAGCAATACACGAAGATGGCGCCGCAGCTGAACGGCTCGATCCTCTCCGGCGCGATCGCACCGACGTGGGCCGCCGATGGTCAATCGTTTTCCTACGCCCTCAACGGCAAGCTCCTGCGCTTTGATGTCGCGGCGATGAAAGCCGTCGAAACCGGCGACGCGCCGGTTGCGGCGCCAGGCGCAGGCCGCGCCGGGGGCCGTGGCGCGGGCGGGGTGGCCGGCGGTGGACGCGGCCGCGGCGCCGGCAGCCTGCCCTCCGGCGTGCCGAATCCGTGCCCGCCGGCGCCGGTGGAACGCGGCCGACAAAGCGCCTGCGCGCCGTCGCCGGACGGCAAGATGAAGGCGTTCTACAAGGACCGCAACATCTTCATCAGCAATGCCGACGGCTCCGGCGAAATCGCGCTGACCACGGACGGCAGTGTGCAGGAGCGCACGAAGTACGGGGTCGGCTCGTGGGTCTACGGCGAGGAGCTCGGCCAGACCTCGGCGATCTGGTGGTCGCCCGACGGCAGCAAGGTCGCGTTCTATTACTTCAACGAAGGCAAAGTGAAGGACTACTACCTGCAGATGATGCAGACCGATCTGCAGTCGGCGCTCGACGTCGAGGCGTATCCGAAGGCGGGGACCGACAACCCGGTCGCCGACGTCCTCGTCTACGACCTGGCCACGAAAGAACGCACGACGCTCGATGTTCGCGACGGCAAGCCGTTCACCAACGACGTCGTCGGCCACTACGTTTACGCCATCGAGTGGTCGCCGAACGGCACCGAGCTGATGATGAACCGGACCAACCGGCGGCAGCAGATCATGGAATTCATCGCCTGCAACCCGGCGACGACCAAGTGCCGCGTCGTCGTCCGTGAAGAGTGGCTGACCGGCTGGACCGACAATCGGCCGCAGCGCCGCTGGCTCGCGGACCGCAACCGGTTCATCTGGGAATCGGAGCGCAACGGCTGGACGAACTACTACCTCTACGACTACGCCGCCGGCAAGCTGCTCAACCCGATCACGGCGCACACGACCTTCGAGGCCGGGGCGATCGTCAAGCTCGACGAAGACGCCGGCGCGATGTTCTACCTGGCGCGCGACGGCGACAACCACATGAAGCTGCAGCTGCACCGTGTCGGCCTCGACGGCAACGGCGACGTGCGGCTGACCGATCCGAAGTTCACACACGCGGCGACGATCTCGCCGGACAACAGGTATTTCGTCGATGTCTATCAGTCGCACGATCAGCCGGCGGCGACGCGCGTCGTCGACATGCGCGGCACGGTCGTCGCCGAAATCGCGAAGAGCGACACGTCGAAATTCGATGCCGCCGGCTTCAAGAGAGTCGAGATGTTCAGCTACAAGGCCGCGGACGGCAAGACGACGCTCTACGGGACGATCGCGTTTCCGTCGAACTTCGACAAGTCGAAGAAATACGCGACGCTGGTGCCGGTGTACGGCGGCCCGGCGTCGGGCAGCAACGTGCCGACCGAGAATTTCGCGATGCCGTCGGCGAACACCGAGTACGGCTTCCTCGTCGTCAACCTGATGTCGCGCGCGGCGCCGGGCATGGGCCGGCGCACGCTCGATTCGATTTACATGAAGCTCGGCCAGACGGAGATGGACGACATGGCCGAGGGCATCAAGGCGCTGTGGCCGCGTCCGTACTTCGACAAGACACGCGTCGGGATTCACGGATCGTCATACGGCGGGTACACGTCGGCGATGGAGATCCTGCGTCACCCCGAAGTATTCACCGCCGCGTCGGCCGCGTCGCCGGTGACCTCGTGGGTGCACTACGACACGATCTACACCGAGCGCTACATGTGGATCCCGCAGGAGAACAAGGACGGCTACGATGCCGGCAGTGCGATGACCTACGCGAAGAACCTGCGCGGCCGCCTGCTGATCTACTACGGCACGGCGGACAACAACGTCCATCCGAACAACTCGATGCAGCTGATCAAGGCGCTGCAGCAGGCGGGAAAGAGCTTCGAAGTGCAGGTTGGTCCGGACGCCGGCCATAGCAACGTCAACGCCCAGCGGATGATGGAGTTCTTCATCGAGAATCTGAACGTGCGGCCGGAGCGGTTGATGGCGCCGGAAAAATAAGCCGAACGCCCGGACGCTGTCGGAGCGGCGTCAGTCGTGCTGGTCTCGCCTTTTCGCTGGCGAGACCACCGGGCGCTTCAGTTCAGCCAGGCGCTTCGCCACCGAGTCGCGATCGCTCCAACGCTGGTGCAGTTGTCCAAGTTCCGCGCCCTGGCGTTCGATGACGACCAGGCGATCGGCGCGATCCTGTTCGGAGTGCGCCAGCCTCGCCGTCAACTCCGCCACCACGCCGTCCAGCACCGCCGCGCGGCCGATCTCCGCGCCCTGCTGTTCGATCACCGCCAGGCGATCGGCGCGATCCTGCTCTGAGTGTGCGAGTCTGGCGGTCAGGTCGGCGATCGCCGCATTCAGCTGCGCGGCTTCCTCGGCTCGTTGCGCCTGCTGCTCCTCGGCGAGTCGTTTGAGAAACGCGACGTCGGCGGCGTGCGTGGCGGTGACGACCTTCTCCCTGGCGATGGCCCCATACAAATCGAGCAACGCTTGGACGAGGCGCGCGCCCGCCGACTCCGTCAACGGCGTGCGCGCTTCGGCCGGCAGCGGCGCGATCGGCGCGGCGCTCATGATGAGGAACATGTCGTAGTGGCTGAACACCGCAGGCTCGAAACTGACGTGAGGCACGCCGGCGACGGCCGCCAGACGTTTCACCGAGGTTGCGCTGAACAGATAAAGGTGCTCGCGCTCCTTGAGCTGCTCCACGAAGCGATGCCCCTCGGCCTGCAACTGCTCGAGTGTCGCGCCCTCGCGATACTGCGGCGTCTGCACCAGCACCTGGCCGCCCGGCGCCAACAGCGATACGCAATGACGCAGCGTGGCGACCGGGTCCGGCAGGTGTTCGAGCACGTCCATGGCGGCGATGAGATCGAGCGACCCCGCCGTGATCGGCTGGTCTTCGATCGGCCCCTGCCACATCGGGACACCGAACAACTGCGTCGCCAGCGCAACGATTTCCGGGCTCAGTTCGAGGCCGCGGGCCTCGAAGCCGGCCCAGCGCATCAGCGCGACAAACCCGCCGTGAGCGCTGCCGAGTTCGAGGATCCGGGCCGGCGGTCGTTGAAAGCGGAGCAGCGTCTCGAGCCAGAACAGGCACCGCTCGGTCAGGTCGATCCGGGCGCGGTCGTGGATGTTGGCGAACCCGAGATCCTCCTCCATGTGGCCGAACCAGTAGTCGCGGCCGTACAGGTCGGCGTCATCATCGGCGACCCGGGAAACGTCCTTCCCCTGATCGAACATGCTGACGAGCGTTTCGCAATTGCGGCAGGCGCGATAGTGCTCGGAAAACGGCTCGAGTTGCGTATTGCCACACCAGCAGGGGCGGAAAAATGGAGTAGGAGTCGACATCGGGCGGAGAACAGGTCAGCCCATGATGACATCTTTTATTTCTTCGCCGGGAATTGTATCGATGCGTCCGTCGAAGAGCCCGACTGCGCGTTCTGCGGGGAGCGGAACGGCCTAATCGCGGTATTGGCCCCTCCCGGCGGCCGCGACGGGCGGGGTCGGGCGCGCAAGCGCCCGGCCCTCGCGGGCCAGCCGCTCAGCCTCGCAACGCCACCGCCGGATCGACTTTCATCGCCCGTCGCGCCGGCACGAACGCCGCCGCCGCCGCGACCGCCACCAGCGTGGCGCCGACGGTGACGTAAGTCAGCGGATCAATCGGCGGCACGCCGTAGAGCATCGATCCGAACCACGGCGAGAACCCCAGTCCAATCAGACAACCCGCGGCGACGCCCAATCCGGCGAGCCCGACCGCCTGCCGCACCATCAGCCGGCCGACGTCCATCGGCGTCGCGCCGAGCGCCAGCCGGATACCGACCTCGGCGCGCCGCTCAGCGACGATCAACGTGATGACACCGTAGACGCCGACGGCGGCGAGGGTCAGCGCGAGCACGCCGAACGTCCCAATCAGCGCCAGCACGAATCGGCGCTCGCTCATCGACTCGCTGCGCAGCTGCTCCATCGTCTGCAGATTGAACGGCGGATTGGCGCCCGTTGCCTTGACCGCTTCACGAACTTGCGCGCCGATTGCCGCCGGGTCGCCGTTGGTCCGCACCGCGATGAACGGCGCAACCGGCGTATTGTTGCGGTACTGGAGATAGATCTCCGGCTTGGGATCTTCCTCGAGGCTGCCGTGGCGGACGCTGCCGATGACGCCGACGACGGTCAGCCACGCCTGGCCTGCCGCCGGCGCGCCACCGAGCGCGACGTGCTTGCCGATCGGGTCGTCGCCGGGGAAGACGCGCTTCGCGAACGCGTCGTTGACCAGCACGGTCGGCGGCGCGCCCGGGCCGTCCTCATTCGTGAACGCGCGGCCGCGCAGCACCGGGATCTTCATCGTCCCGACGAAGTCGAAGATCGACCGGCGCATCTCGACCTCCGGCATCTCCGCCGGCAGATTCGATCGGCCATCGACCGCAATCGTCGTCGTCACATTCGTGCTGCCCAGGGGCATGCGCGTGGTGCCGCCGACGTTGACGACGCCGGGGATCGCGCGCAGCCGGGCTTCAAGGTCGTCGTAGTAGGCCAGCCGCGCCGGCATCGCCGGGCCGACGCTGGCAGGCACGTTCATCTGGAATGTCAGCAGGCTCTCGGACGCGAAGCCCGGATTGACCCGCATCACCGCGACGAAGCTGCGCAGCAGCAGACCGGCACCGAGCGTGAGCGCCATCGCCATCGCGACCTCAGCGACGATGAGCCCCGAGCGGACGCGCTGACGCGATGCCGTCGCCGTCGTCCGCGTGCCGTCGCGCATCGTTTCGTTGGCGCGCGAGCGCGATGCCGACCACGCCGGGAGGCCGCCGACGACGAGACCGGTCAGCAAAGAGAGCGCGATCGCAAACAGCGCGGCAGCAGCCCCGGGCGTGGCCTCGGACAGCCGCGGGAGATCCGGCGGCGCCAGCGCGATCAGCAGGCGCGTGCCCAGCACCATCATCGCGATGCCGACCAGGCCGCCGGCGAGCGCGAGCGTTGTGCTTTCGACCAGGGTCTGCTGCACCAGGCGCCGCCGCGTTGCGCCGAGCGCCGAGCGGATCGCCAGATCGCGTTGCTGTCCAGTGGCCCGGGCCAACAGCACGTTGGCGACGTTGACGCACGTAATCAACATCACCACGCCGACTCCCAGCAGCAGGACAATGAGTGCCGGCCGCACTCTGCCGACCGTCTGTTCGTGCAGCGTCTTTACGGTGGCGCCGTATCCCTTGTTGGTGTCGGGAAACTCCCCGGCGCGCCGCGCCGCCAACGCGCTCAGTTCGGCGCGCGCGTCGTCGATGGTCTTGCCCGGCCCGAGGCGGCCGATGACGCTGAGGAAGTGAATCGTGCGCAACGGCTGGCCGGCCTGATCCTGGAAGCGGCCGTCCGTCGCCGGGTTGTGCGGCAGCCAGACGTCGGCGCTCAGCGCGCGAGTGAACCCCGACGGTCCGAGCATCGATCGATACGGGAATACGAAATCTTCCGGCATCACCCCGACGATTCGCACCGGCACGCGTGAGGGCGGAGTCTGGACGGTGCGGCCGACGATGGTCCGGTCGCTGTTGAAAGTGCTTTTCCAGAACTGATAACTCAAGACCGCGGTCGGTTCGGGTTCGACGTCGTTGAAGACCCGGCCGAGCAGCGGCGTGCGGCCGAGGAGACGCAGCAGATCGGGCGCGATGGTGAGCGCCTGGATCAACTGCGGATCGGCGTCCGCCCGCGGCTGAAATTGCACCGGCGTCAGGAACGAATACAGATACGACACGTCGGAGAGCGACGTCGCTTCGCGCTTGATGGCCGCGAAATTCGACGGCGACACCACGTTGTTCGGCTCGTTGTTGCGCGTGTTGTCGTCCCAGATCATGACCAGCCGTCCGGGATTGGTGTACGGCAGCGGCCGCAGCAGCACCGCGTAGGCGACGCCGAAGATGGCAGTGTTGGCGCCAATGCCGAGCGCGAGCGTGAGCACGGTCAGCGCGGCAAAGACGGGCGTTCGCGTGAACTGACGAAGCGCGAGCTTGAGATCGGCGGCGAGCGACTCTCGGGTCATGAACAAACTCCGTCGGGAAGAGACGACCGGGGCCGCGAGCCGGCCGCGTTCGAGCAGGCCGGAGACGAGGGCATCGGCGCAGTGAAAGAGGAGGAGAAGGACGAGGCGGGGACGAGAAGGGCCGACGGCCGTGGCGCGTATTTCAAACGTTCGTTGCAACTCCGCACCGAAGTGGCGGCGGAAAGACAGCGGGTAGGCAAGCAGTGCCGCGCGATGGATTTGAAGGAGTGCTTTCACTCTGCGTCTCCGCGCCCTCGGCGTCTCGGCGTGATTACCGGGTCAACAGGTTCCGCGCCCGCGCCGCGGCGACCTGTTCGGCCAGCCGCTCCGCTTCCATCACCGCGATCTCACGGCCGCGCGGCGTCAGCCGGTAATTGCGGCGCCGTTCGTCGTCGCCGGCGGCGCCCGCGATCTCCGCGATCAGGTTCTGTTCGAGCAACCGGGCGAGGCTCCGGTAGAGCGTCCCGGTGCGCAGCGGCAGACGCCCGCCGAGCCGCCCCTCGACCGCCTGGAGGATCGCGTAGCCGTGAAGATCGTGCTCGGCGAGCGCCATCAGGATTTCGAAGGCGATCGGCGTCAGCGGCAGTTCGGCGTCGGACGACCGGAAGGGCATAGATTCATTATGCACATACGCATCATGAACGCAACGAGTTCACGAGAAAAAGCCGTCGGGTGGCTTTTTCCCTGGGTTGACGAAAAAAAGCCACCCGACGGCTTTTTCTTGATGTATCTTAATATCCGGATTTACGGATTGAACTCTGTCGCCGCACTCCCCTTGCTCGAGTCGCTGTCGGCCCTCGCCGATCCGACGCGCTGTCGCATGCTGTCGCTGCTCGATCGCCAGGAGCTGACGGTGGGAGAGCTGTGCGATGTGCTGCAGTTGCCGCAGTCGACGGTGAGCCGGCATCTGAAGACGCTGGCCGACGCCGGTTGGGTGCAGTCGCGCAAGGACGGCACGAGTCGGTACTACGCGCTGGCCGCGCCAGACGCCGACCAGTCGCGGGCGCAGATCTGGGAGGTCACGCGACGCCAGCTTCTCGGCCGTCCGGGCGTCGATCAGGATGCGCGCCGGCTCGAGCGCGTGCTGGCACGGCGCAGCCAGACCTCGCAGCAGTTCTTTCAGACGTCGGCGGGGCAGTGGGATCGGCTTCGGGAAGATCTCTTCGGCCGTGAGTTCGCGCTGCACGCCATGCTCGGTCTGCTGCCATCGACGATCGTTGTCGGCGATCTCGGCTGCGGCACCGGCGTGACCGCCTCGACGCTGGCGCCGCACGTAGCGCGCGTGATTGGCGTCGACGCCTCGGATGAGATGCTCACGGCCGCGCGGCTCCGCCTGCGCTCGACGGAAAACGTCGAGCTTCGGCGCGGCTCGCTCGAGGCGCTCCCGATTGACTCGAACTCGCTCGACGCCGCGACGCTGATGCTGGTGCTGCATCACCTGCCGTCGCCGGCGCTGGCGCTCAACGAAGCGGCCCGGGTGTTGAAACCGGGCGGCAAGCTGCTGATCGTCGACATGGCGCCGCACGAACACGAGGAGTATCGTCAGCAGATGGGCCACGTCTGGCTCGGCTTTGCCGGCGATCAGATGAAGAAGATCGTCGAAGCCGCGGGATTCTCGGGCGTGAGGATCTGGCCGCTGCCGACGTCGACGGATGCGCGAGGACCGGGATTGTTCGCCGCAGTTGCTGTCAGGCCCCAGGCGCCAGGCCCTGGGCGTGAGTTTCGAGTTTCCAGTTGACCAACGAAGGAGTCTGTATGACCACCGCAGTCGCAAGTGAGCACGCGTTCGATCTCGCCCGCAAGGCTGGCCGCCAGCCCTACAAAGTCGCCGATCTCGGTCTGGCCGAATGGGGCCGCAAGGAGATTCGCCTCGCCGAAGACGAGATGCCGGGCCTGATGGCGACGCGCGAGCGCTACAAGGGCAAGAAGCCGCTCGCCGGCGCGCGGGTGATGGGCTCGCTGCACATGACGATTCAGACCGCGGTGCTGATCGAGACGCTCGCGGATCTCGGCGCCGACGTGCGCTGGGTCTCGTGCAACATCTTCTCGACGCAGGATCACGCCGCCGCGGCGGTGGTCGTCGGCGGTCCCGAGACCAAGGGCACTCCCGAGAATCCGCGCGGCATCCCGGTGTTCGCGTGGAAGGGCGAGACGCTCGACGAGTACTGGTGGTGCACGACGGAAGCGCTGTTGTGGCCGGATGGTTCGGGCCCGACGCTGATCGTCGACGACGGCGGCGACGCGACGCTGTTCGTCCACAAGTGCTACGAGTTCGAGAAGGCCGGCAAGATTCCGGCGTTCGACCAGGCCAACGACCCCGAAGAGTGGGGCGTGATCCTCGAGACGATCACCAAGGAGCTCAAGGCGCGTCCGGGCGTGTGGTCGAAGGTCGCCAAGGGCATCCGTGGCGTCTCCGAGGAGACGACCACCGGCGTCCACCGCCTCTACGAGATGATGAAAGCCGGCACGCTGCTGTTCCCGGCGATCAACGTCAACGACTCGGTCACCAAGTCGAAGTTCGACAACATCTACGGCTGCCGCCACTCGCTGACGGACGGCCTCGCGCGCGCGACCGACGTCATGCTCGGCGGCAAGACCGCAGTCGTGTTCGGTTACGGCGAAGTCGGCAAGGGCTGCGCGCAGGCGCTGCGCGGCCAGGGCACCCGCGTGCTGATCACCGAGATCGATCCGATCTGCGCGTTGCAGGCGGCGATGGAAGGCTACCAGGTCGTGACCATCGACGACGTCGTCGAGACCGCGGACATCTTCATCACCGCGACCGGCAACTTCAACATCCTCACCGTCGAGCACATGGCGCGGATGAAGGACAAGGCCATCGTCGGCAACATCGGCCACTTCGACAACGAGATCGACATGGCCGGGCTGAAAAAGGTGCCGGGGATCAAGAAGGTCAACATCAAGCCGCAGTACGACGAGTGGCAGTTCCCGGACGGCCACAGCGTGCTGGTGCTCGCCGAAGGCCGCTTGCTCAACCTCGGCTGCGCGACCGGTCACCCGTCGTTCGTGATGTCGGCGTCGTTCACGAACCAGGTGCTCGCGCAGCTCGAGCTGCACGAGAAGGCGGAGAAGATCGGCCTGAACGTGATCATGCTGCCGAAGCATCTCGACGAAGAAGTGGCGCGGCTGCACCTCGACAAGCTCGGCGTGAAGCTGACCAAGCTGAGCGACGAGCAGGCGAAGTACATTGGAGTGAGCGTGAACGGGCCGTACAAGCCTGAGCACTATCGCTACTAGCGCGATCAACTCAAAACTTGAAACTTGGAACTCTAAACCTGGGTTCTGGGTTCCGGGTTCTGGTGAACTGAGAGGGCGGGCGTGGCTTCGGCTGCGCCCGCCCCTCGTTGTTGCCAATTTAACTATTAAGTGGTTATATCTAACCGTGCCTTCTCTCGGTGAGTTCGAGCAGCTCGTGCTGTTTGCCGTGCTCAGGCTCGGCGATGACGCCAGCGGCGTCGCGATTCATGACGAAATCGAAGCCCGGACGGGGCGTGACGTCTCGCCCGGCGCGATCTACACGACGCTTGGCCGTCTCGAAGAGCGGGGGCTCGTGAAATCGTCGGTCACCGAGGCCGAGTCCGGCCGTGTCGGCCGGCCGCGCAAGGTCTACACGATGCGACCGGCCGGGGCGCGCGTGCTGCGCGACGCCTACGTCGGCCTGCAGGCGCTTGCCGGTTCCGGCGCGCTCGCCAAGCTGCAAGATCTCGCCAAGGGCAGTGGCCGATGACGCGGCTGCGGCGATTGGCGGCGCGCATGGTGCGCGGTCCGCAGGCCGATCTCGTCCGTGCCGATCTCGAAGAGCTCTACGCTCGTGATCGCGCCCGCGGGATCCCGCGGGCGCGCGCCCACGTTCGCTTCGTTCGCCGCTTGCTCGCGTCGACGATCAGCATCGCGTCGGACAGATGGTCGCGTCCGCGCGTTCCTCGATTCGGATGGCTCGACATCAAACTGGCCTTCCGTCTGCTGCGACGCAATGCCGGCATCTCGCTCGTCGCCGGTCTCGCCCTGGCGATCGGCATTCCGGTCTGTCTCGCGCCGATTCATCTGACCCTGGCGCTGAACCCGCGCCTGCCGTATCCCCACCCCCACGAGATCGTCGGCGTCGACTACATCAACGCGGACTCCGACAACGACGTTCCACTGACGATGTATGACGTCGCCCGCGTGCGCCGGGAGGTGACGTCGTTTGCGACGTTTGGCGCCGCGCGCCGCCTGCGTGAGAATCTGGCCGGCGCCGATGGCGTAATCGACGTGCGCAGCGGCGCCGAAGTCACGGCCTCGGCCTTCGACATCCCGCGCGTGCCGCCGCTCCTCGGACGCGCGCTGATATCCGCCGACGAGGACGCCGCCGCAGCACCGGTGGTCGTCATCGGCTATGACATCTGGCAGTCGCAGTTTCACGGCGCTCAGGAGGTCTTGTCGAAGAGTCTGCGCGTCGGCGCGACCCGTCGCGCGATCGTCGGCGTGATGCCCAAAGGCTTCGAGTTTCCGCATCGGGGCGACTTCTGGATTCCTATCCAGGTCACGCTCGATGTCCCGCCCGCCGCAGGTCCGCGCTACGCCGGTTTCGCCCGGTTGAGAGACGGTGCCAGCCGCGCCAGTGCCACCGCCGAGTTCGACGCCTGGCGCCGGCGCGTCGCCGCCGAACATCCGGCGCAGTACGCCAAGCTGCGCGGGGAGATCACCGAGTTCGCGTTCGTGACGACGAACCTCCGCCCGTCGTTCGGTCGCGTCTATGTCGTTTATGTCGCGAGCTTTCTGCTGCTGGGCCTGGCGTGCGCGAATGTCGGCACGCTGATGCTGGCGCGGGCGGCCAGCCGCCGGAGCGAGATGGCCGTCCGCACCGCGCTCGGTGCCAGCCGGGCGCGCATTGTCCTGCAGCTCTTCACGGAGGCGCTGGTGCTCTCTGCGCTCGCCGCGGCGATCGGCCTCGGCGCCGCCGAGATCGCCTTGCGGCAGTTGACGATCGTGCAGCTGTTCGAGGCGTCTCTGCCGCCGTGGTTCACCCTGCGTCTGAGCGCGTTCTCGATCGCAGCGGCGGCGGGGCTGGTGCTGTTCAGCGCCGTGATCGCCGGTCTCCTGCCCGCGTTGAAAGCCACCGGGAAGCGCACCGCTCTCGCACTGCAGCGCGGCCGCGCCGGCGGTGCGACCTTTGGCTGGACCACCAGCCTGCTGATTGTCGTCGAGGTCGCGACGGCCGTCGTCTGTCTCGCCGGTGTCGGAGCGGTCGCGAAGGGCGCGTTTCGCGCGCCGTCGCTCGGCGCGACGACGGCGGCGGCCGAAAATCTCGTGACCGAACTCTACCTTCCGCCCGAGACCCGGACCGGAACGCCGGCGGACCTTCCAAAGCGTATCGAGAGGATGCAGCGCGAAGCCGAGCGGCGGCTGCTGGCCGAGCCCGGCGTTCGTGTCGTGTCGTTCGCCAGCCATTTGCCGGGGATGCGGCACTTGCAGCGGCGCATCGAAGTCGAGGGGCGTGAGCTTCCGCGCGGCGCCGAGTTCGTTTGGATGGCGTTCATCGATCGAGCGTTCCTCGACGCGCTGGGCCAACGCGTCCTCGCCGGCCGCAACTTCGAACCGCAGGATGCCGTCGCCAAGGGACGTCCGGTTCTCGTCAATCGTTCGTTCGTCGACTGGCAGCTCGGCGGCGCGCCCGCGCTGGGCACGCGCGTCCGCCTGGCCCGCGCGTCCGACGAGACGTCCGATCCGTGGCACGAGATCATCGGCATCGTCGACGACCTCGGGATGAACGTCATCGATCCGGCGAACGCCGCAGGGATCTACAACGTGATCGTCCCCGGGCAGCTTCATCCGGCGCAGCTCCTCGTGAGAGTCGCCGGCGATCCCGAGGCGTTCGTGCCGCGGCTGCGCGGCATTCTCAGCGAGATCGAGCCGGCGGTCGTGCTCGACCAGCCGGTACGGCTCGATCGTGTCTTTTCGGAAGACTTGTGGGAAGCGCGATTCAGCGCGCTGGCATTCACCTTTGTGGCGATCGCTGCGGTCGTGCTGTCAGCCGCGGCACTCTATGCGCTGATGGCGTTTGCCGTCACCCAGCGCACTCGTGAGATCGCGATTCGATCGGCGCTTGGCGCCCGGCCGCTGAACATCATCCGCATCGTCATCGCGCGTGCGCTCGTGCAGCTGGTCGCCGGCGTGGCACTCGGCGCCGCGATTGGTGCGGCGCTGGTGCCTGAAATCCTGGGCGGCATGTCGCTGGCGCAGAACTGGATGACGGTGCTGGCCGCGGTGTCGGCGGCGATGTGTGCGATCGGTCTTCTCGCCTGTGCGGCGCCGACCCAGCGCGCCCTGCGCGTTCAGCCGGTGCAGGCGCTGAAAGAATCGTTGTGACGACGACCTTCACGCTCGGCGATCGTGACATCCCCCGCATCGGGCTCGGCACCAATCGTCTGCGCCAGACGTCTGAAAATGTCGCGTTCGTCCGCGCCGCGGTCGACGCCGGCGTCCGGATGGTCGACACGGCGCACCTCTACACCCAGGGCGAGAGCGAGAAAACCATCGGCATGGCGTTGTCGCCTGTGCCGGAAGGGTGCATCGTGGCGACGAAAGGCGGCTACGGCGGCGCGGGACGAGGCCGGGCCGACGTGCTGCGGCGGGAAATCGATGAGAGCCTCGAGCGCCTCCGCAGCGAACGCATCGAGCTCTACTATCTGCACCGCGTCGATCCCGACACGCCAATCGAGGAGAGTCTTGGCACGATCCGGGAGTATGTCGAGCGCGGCGTCATCCGTCACGTTGGAATCTCGGAGGTGAGTGTCGCGCAGATCGAACGGGCCCGTCGTCTGCTTCCGATCGTCGCGGTGCAGAACAATTACAGCCTGGCGGAGCGCAAGCACGACGCGGTCGTCGATTACTGTGCGGCGGCCGGCATCGCGTTCGTCCCGTTTTTTCCGCTGGCCGGCGCGGACCGGCCGGCCGTTCGCACGACTGCGGCACGGCATGGCGCGACGCCGGCGCAAATCGCGCTGGCGTGGCTGCTGCGGCGGTCGCCGGTGATGCTGCCCATTCCCGGCACGCTGTCGGCCGCACATGTGGCGGAGAACCTGGCCGCGATGCGGATCGCCCTCAGCGAGGATGAGTTCGAAACGCTGCGGCGATCATGACGTTCACGTCCAAGCCGTCGGAACCAGCGCCGACTTGCGGATGCGATCGTCGCGCGTGACCAGGGTGCCGCGCTCAATGATCGTCGTCGCGACGATCAGACGGTCGGCCGGATCGCCGGGAAACGACTCTGGCAAGGCCATCGCGTTGACCGCCACCGCAGGGGACAAGGCTAGTAGCTCGACGCGCGGCAGTGCCAGGGCGGCGTGCAGCCAATCAAGAACCGGCCGATCCAGCGTGATCCGGCCGCGTTGCGCGAGCGCGGCCACTTCGAGGCAGGCGATCGCGGGCACCCCAATCCGTCGCGCGGCCTCGAGCGTGCGCCGTGCGCCCTTGCCCAGCCGTGCGGGTTCACCGACCCACCAGATCCATGCGTGCGTGTCGAGGATCGTCACCGGTCGACATCCCAATCCGCCAGGACCGGCTCGATCACATCGCCATGGGTCTTGACGCTGCCTTTGAGGGATCGGGTCCGCTGGGTCTTGATCGGCACGACCTCAGCGACGGGCTTACCTCTCTTGGTGACGACCACGGCCTCGCCCGTCGCCGCGACGCGGTCGAGCACGGCCAGGCACTCGGCTTTGAACGCCGCCGCCGGCATCACCCGTTTGTTCGACATGGTCACGATGATATGACCAGTACAAGGATCGGTCAACGCCGGCCGCGAGCCGCTACCCTGTGGCCCGTGTTCGTTATCCTGGTGCTCGCGCTAGCGCGAACGCGCAAGCATGCGTGTCGAGGACGAGGTCACGGATTACGCTTGCCACGGAGGCGTCCCCATAACAGTTCGCGGACCTCGGCGATATCGCCGTCAGTCGGCACCGGCGTGCCGCGGAACATTCCCAGGAAGGCTCCGGTGTTCGATGCGGATTCCCCCTCGCCGGCGACGATCTGCTCGAGGTCATGCAGAACTTGTGCGGACAATGAGCGTCGTGAGCGACGCGCGCGCGCCTGGATGGCGCGCTTGAGGCTCGCGGGGATCCTGACCGTCACCGTCGAGTCGTTGGCCATGTACGTACTGTGATGCACTTTGCAGACATCAGCAACGCGCCCATGGATTCGGTCAATCTGGCCAGGACCCGCCCGCGCCACCGACCTATCGACCAGTCCAGACTCCGCTCGTCCCGCGACCGGTCACAATCCGCTTGCGACATCTGTAAGACCGTTACACTGTGTCGATATCGGCACGCGCCCGGTCAGCGCGGGCTTCCCGCATGCGAGTCAGGGCATCGGTTGTCGGATTGATGATCGCCGTCGGCGCGTCAGCGTGCGGCGGCCAGAAGGGCGTGGTCGTCACGCCGGGGGCGCCAGGCGAGGCGAGCCGTAGCGCGCCGGCGAGTACCGCGACCCGTCCAGCGATCCCCAACGCCACCCCTGCCGACATCGCGTTCATGCAGGGCATGATCGGCCATCATCGCCAGGCCATCGAGATGGTCGAACTGCTCAGGACACGCACGCAGCGCGACGACATGAAACTGCTGGGCAAGCGCATCGAGGTCTCGCAAAACGACGAGATCAGGATGATGTCGCGCTGGCTCGAGGATCGCGGCGCCGAGGTTCCCGGCGAACACGCCATGCACATGCCCGGCGCGCACCTGATGCCCGGCATGCTGACCGCCGGGCAGATGACGGCGCTTGCGGCCGCCGCCGGCCCGGCGTTCGACCGGCTCTTCCTCGAAGGCATGATTCAGCACCACGAGGGCGCGCTCTCGATGGTCGACGCTTTGTTCAAGCGCCCGGGCGCGGGGCAGGAAGCGCAGATTTTCGACTTCGCGTCGCATGTCGACGCGGATCAGCGGATGGAAATTCATCGCATGCGCGGCATGTTGACCGGCAAACTCCCATGACGCATCCCTGCGGCAGGCTCCTGACCGTGGCGATGCTGCTCGCCGCGGTCGCGGCGATCGGCGCCCGGCAGCAAACGCAATCGACCGACGACCCCCGCGTCGGCTTGAAGCCGGGCTTTACCGATGCCGGTCAGGCGGCGAAGAACATGGCACTCGTCGCCTCGATGCCGAAGCCGCCGGGCTTCGACGATCCCGGCGGCACGGGCGGCCTCAACTTCGCGAATTCCGACATGGCGTTCAAGGGGCCGCACCTGTTCATCGGCAACTTTGCCGGCTTCACCTTCTACAACATCGAGGATCCGCGCAAGCCGCAGCTCACGGTGTCGGTGCCGTGTCCCGGGGGCCAGGGCGACCTGTCGGTGTACGGCAATCTGCTGTTCATGTCGGTCGAGCAAACCCGCGGCCGGATCGACTGCGGCAGCCAGGGCGTCATCCAGACCGCGAGCAAGCTGCGGTTCCGCGGCGTTCGCATCTTCGACATCACGGACATCACCAAGCCGAAGCAAGTCGCCGCGGTGCAGACGTGCCGCGGCTCGCATACGCACACGCTGGTCACCAATCCGAAGGACAAGGACAAGATCTACGTCTACGGATCGGGCACCAGCGGTGTCCGGCCGGAGGATGAGCTCGAGGGCTGTTCGGGCGGTGATCCGTCCCGGGATCCGAACACCGCGCTGTTCAGCATCGACGTCATCGAAGTGCTGCTGAAGCAGCCGGAGCAGGCGCACATCGTCAGCCGGCCGAGGATTTTCGCGGATCCGACGACCGGCGCGATCAGCGGATTATGGCCGGGCGGCGCGCACGGGGCCGGCACGCAGCAGACCAGCGTCACCAATCAGTGTCATGACATCACCACCTTTCCGGCGATCGGCCTGGCTGCCGGCGCGTGCGCGGGCAACGGGATCCTGCTCGACATCAGGGACCCGGTGAATCCGAAGCGGCTCGACGCGGTCGTCGATCCCAACTTCGCCTACTGGCACTCGGCGACGTTCAACAACGACGGGACCAAGGTGCTGTTCACCGACGAGTGGGGCGGCGGCACCTCGCCGCGCTGCCGCTCGACCGATCTGCTCACCTGGGGCGCCGACGCCATCTTCGACGTCGTCGACGGGCATCTCAAATTCGGCGGCTACTACAAGATGCCGGCGGCGCAGACCGAGCAGGAAAACTGCGTCGCACACAACGGCTCGCTGATTCCGGTGCCCGGCCGCGACATCAAGGCGCAGGCCTGGTATCAGGGCGGCGTCTCGGTGTTCGACTTCACGGAGTCGTCGAATGCGTATGAGATCGCGTACTTCGATCGCGGGCCGCTCGACGCCAGCAGGATCATCACCGCCGGCTACTGGTCGACGTATTGGTACAACGGCTACATCTACGGATCCGAGATTGCGCGCGGCCTCGACATCTTCAAGCTGACGCCGAGCGAGTTCCTGTCGCAGAACGAGCTCGACGCGGCGATGTTAGTGAAGTTCGACGAGTTCAACGCCCAGGAGCAGCCGACGTTCGTCTGGCCGAATGAGTTCGTCGTCGCCAGGGCGTACCTGGATCAGCTCGCGCGCCGCAAGGCGCTGCCCACCGACCGCGTCGCGGCGCTCAACGCGGCCATGGACCGCGCCGAGACGCAGACCGGCGCCCAGCGCAGGGGCGCGCTCGACGAGCTCGAGCCGCTGGTCAGCCAGCTCGAAAAGGACGCCGGCGCCGCCACGCCGCGGAATGCGAGGACGATGCGCGCGGCAGTCGCGGTGATGCGGGAGAAATCCAGGAGCCTGCGCTAGCCACGGGTACGCGGGTACGCCGGTACGTCAGGGACGCGGGGACGTGGAACCTGCATCGGCGTCGACTTTCTTCTTTGAAAGAGGGCCAGCGACATTCTGCGGTTACAGCCACGTCATACCCTGAATGAGCTCGACCGAACAGCGTTGACTCCGTTCCACGCCGCGTTCATGCTGTCCGGCAGTCTTGCGCCGATGGGCGCTCACTCCATTTCGAAAGGTTCAGCATGACGTCCCTGCATGCTCGTTTGAGTCGGTTCCTGATTGTCCTCTTCGCGGCGTTCGCGTTCGTCGCGTTGCCTGCTGCCGCCCACGCCCAGAGCGCCACCGGCGCCCTCGACGGCATCGTCGTCGATCAGCAGAACGCGGTCCTGCCCGGCGTGACGATCACCGTCACCGCGGTCGCGACCGGGGTCAAGCGATCGACGGTCACCGACGACAAAGGCATGTTTCGCAACCCGCTGCTGCCGGTCGGCGACTACGAAGTCCTGGCTGAATTGCCCGGCTTCAAGCCGCAGAAGCAGACCGATATCCACGTGATGATCGGCCAGTCGCTGACGCTGCGCATCGAGATGGCGGTCGGCGGCGTCGTCGAGACGGTGACGGTTGCCGGCTCGACGCCGGTGGTCGAGACCAGCCGCACGCAGGTGAGCTCGACGGTCGGCGAAGTCGCGGTCCAGAATCTGCCGGTCAACGGCCGCAACTTCATCGACTTCGCGCTGCTCACGCCCGGCGTCACCAAGGACACGCGCACCGGCGACATCAGCTTCGCCGGCCAGCGCGGCACGCTCAACAGCCTGGTCGTCGACGGCGCCGACAGCAACAACACGTTCTTCGGCCAGACCGCCGGCCGGACCGGGTCCGGACGCGCACCGTACCAGTTCAGCCAGGACGCGGTGAAGGAATTCCAGGTCAACTCGAACTCGTTTTCCGCCGAGTACGGCCGCGCCGGCGGCGCGGTGATCAACGTCGTCACCAAGTCCGGCACCAACGACTACCGCGGCTCGATGTTCGAGTTCTTCCGCGACAAGTCGCTCAATGCCATCAACGCGATCAACAAGATCAACAACCTGCCGAAGTCGCCGTACCGGTTCAACCAGTTCGGCGGCACGATCGGCGGCCCGATTCGCCGCAGCCGCGACTTCTTCTTCTTCAATTACGACGGTCAGCGCAACAACACCCCGAACACCGTCGTGCTCGGCAACCCGGCGAACACGCCGACTGACCCGCTGACACAGCAGGGGCTGGCGATCCTGCAGTCGAAGGGCGAGAGCTGGGAGCGGCGGCTCGACCAGGACGTGTTCCTGATCAAGACCGATCACACGGTCAACGACAACAACCGGCTCTCGTTCCGCTACAACCACCAGAACTTCACCGGTCAGGGCTTCGAGAACGGCGGCACCACCAACGCGCTCGAGCACACCGGAGCGTCAATCGTGAAGACGCGGACGTTCAACGCCTCGTACAGCTCGATCGTGACGCCGGCGATGTTCAACGAACTGCGTTTTCAGTTGGCTCGCGACGAGGAGCCGGGCGAAGCGAACAGCGCCGATCCGGAAGCCGTCGTCCAGCAGAGCGGCAGTACGGTGCTGACGATCGGGCGCAACAATTTCAGCCCGCGTGAGACGACGATCAAGCGCTGGCAGATCGCCGACACGCTGACCTGGCTGCGCGGCGACCACAAGTTCAAGGGCGGCTTCGACTTCCAGTTCGACGACATCCTCAATCGTTTCCCGGGCTTCTTCAGCGGCTCGTACACGTTCCGATCGCTGGCCTCGTTCGCGGCCGGACGGCCCAACGGCGCCAACGAGTCGTACTCGCAGAACTTCGCCGGCGAGGGCACGACCGGACCGAACACCAACCCGAACATCCAGGAGTACTCGTTCTTCGTGCAGGACGAGTGGCGTCCGATCGCCGACGTCACGGTCAACCTCGGCTTGCGCTACGACCTGATGAAGACCGCGGCGCCGCCGGTGCGCAATCCTGATGCGCAGCTCGCCGCAGCCGGGATCGACACCAGCCGGCTCGACACCGACGCCAACAACCTCGGCCCGCGTCTCGGCGTCGCCTGGGCGCCGGCGGGGAAGAAGTTCGTCGTCCGCGGCGGCTTCGGCGTGTTCTACGGCCGCACGCCCTCGATCATGCTCGGCACAGCGCACTCGAACAACGGCGTCAACATCATCGCGCTGACGTTCACCGGCGACGCGGTACCCACCTGGCCGAACAACTTCAGTTCGATTCCCGCCGGCGGCACGGCGGCGAAGCCGACCATCTTCTACATTCAGCCTGACTTCCAGAACGCGCGGCTGATGCAGGGCAACCTCGCGGCGGAGTGGGAGATCCTGCCGGACACGAGCCTGACCGTGACCTACCTCTCGGTGAGCGGCAGCAGCCTGCCGCGCTCGATCGACCGCAATCTCGGCTCGCTCGGGTCACGCAACTTCACCGTGGCCGGCACCGGCGAGGTGATTCCGTATCACTTCTTCTCGACGGCCGATCGGCCGTACTCCAACTTCGGCCGCGTCATCGCCTTCGAGTCGTCGGCCGAATCGAGCTACAACGGCGTCACCTTCGAACTGAACCGCCGTTTCGCGCGCCACATGCTCGGCCGCCTTGCCTACACGATCGGCAAGGTCACCGACACCGTGCCCGACGCCACCGCCGTCGTCCCCAACAACGCCGGCGACGACGGCAAGTACGCGTCGAATCCCGCGGACTTCGGCGCCGATCGGACCTACGGCAACACCGACCAGCGCCAGCGCTTCGTCCTCAGCGGGGTCTATGAGACCAATGGCCTCGCCGAGGGCAAGACCGGGGTGACTGGCGCGCTGATTCGCAACTGGTCATTGAGCGGCATCTTCACCGCCGCGTCAGGACAGCCGTTCACCGCGCGCGTCGGCGCCGTCGATCTCAACGGCGACGGGAACACCCGCAACGACATCGCGCCGGGAACGTCCCGCAACCAGTTCCGCTACCCGACTCAGGTGACGATGGATTTGCGCGTCGCCCGCGACTTGCCGGTAGGCGGCAACAAGGTGCAGGTGATCTGGGAGGCGTTCAACCTCTTCAACCGCAGCAACTTCAACTTCGCGAACAACACCTACTACAGCGTCAGCGGCACCACGCTGACGCCAAGCACCACGTTCGGCACGCCGACGGGCAGCGCCGGCGAGCGGATCATGCAGCTGGCGGTGAAGTTCATCTTCTGAGGTAGACCCGACAGCAACATAAAGGAGCGTGGAGGAGTTTGCAGGAGCGTGAAGGTGCTCTGGTCTTGAAACCCAGCAGCTCCTACATGCTCCTGAATCGTCCTTCACGCACCTTCACGGTGCTGTCGCTCTTGTCTCAGTGGATCGACGTCCGCCGGCCTTTGGGCGCCGGCACCGGCAGCGGCGCGATCGCGCCTTGCAGCGCGCGACCGGCCTGCTGCAGGCGCGAAATCACAGCCGCCACGTCGCCTTCGAATTCGAATTCCGAAAGGTCCCTGATCGCCTTGTCGATCGCTGCCGCCGGAGCGTGGACGGCGCCGGCCTGACGCGCCAGTTGCTCGCGGTCGAGCAGGTGTTCCCGCGCTTTCTGCAGGATCGGCCGCGTGTCGGCGTCGCCGGTCAGCCGCTCGATGATCAGCAGCGGCCGCGCCTGCATCGTGATCGCGGTCGCGCGCAGCAGCACGTCCTCGCCGCCGATCGTCGCCGCGAACGGTCCGGACTCGGCCTTGCCGTCGGGCGCCCGGTTCCAGGCGGCGCCAGCCTGATCGAGAAAATGATCGAGAAACGGCAGTGTCGCGCCGAGCGATCGCTGCGACCCGGTCGCCTTTTCTTCGAACGCGCCGGCCAGCCAGGCCGGCGCCGGTGTCACCAGATGGTAGAGCGAGTTGGGCAGGCGCTCGACGACGGCGATGTCGAGCACGCGGAGCAGATCGGCGAGTAACGCTTCGTTCATCGGTTCCCTCGTCACAAAATCAGCGAAGCATCGCCCGCGCGAGCAGTTCGAACGCCTCTTCGACGCCTTCGCCGGTCTTGGCGCTGGTCCGGACGACGCGCCAGCCGTCTTCGACGAGCTTGAAAAATGCCGGCTCGTCGATTTCCCACTGCGCCGCCAGGTCGAGCTTGTTGAGCAGCAGGATGAACGGCACCGGCCCGACCGCCTCGGTGGCCTTCGCCTGCAGTTGCCGCGCCGTCTCCAGCGTCGCGCGCCGCGTCCCGTCGACGACCAGCAGGTAGCCCGACATGCCGCGCAGTTGGGATGGCTGCACGGTTTGAAAGTCGTCCTGCCCGTAAATGTCCCACAGCATCATCGTGACGTCCTTGCCGTCGACGTTGAGCTGTTTCTTGTCGATCTTCACGCCGACGGTCGATAGGTACTTGTCGGAGAAGATGCTGCTCACGTAGCGGGCGACGAGACTGGTCTTGCCGACGGCGAAGCCGCCGAGCATGCAGATCTTTTTCTGAATCATGTGCGGTCGCTCATCGGGGCCCGCCGGTCAGCCGGGAGACGCGCAGCGTCACCCGGCGGTTGCGCTGGTTGTCGGCCTCATTCTGCCCTGCCCCGAGCGAGCTTGGCGAGTCGCGGGGGCCAACCGCCGGTTCTCTGCTGCCGACACCGTTCGTCGTGATCGTGACGTTGGTGAACGGCTTCGGCGCAATAGCGTCGCGGACGGCGTCGGCGCGTGCCTTGCTGAGCGGCAGGTTGGTCTCGTCCGGGCCTTCGGCGTCGGTGTGGCCGACGATCTCGATGGCGAAGCGCTGGCCCGCCGCCGCGGCACGGGCGTCGAAATCGCGAAGTGTCTCGGCCAGGCGCTGGACTTCAGCGTCCTGGCCGGGCACGAGAATCGGCGTGCCCTTGTGGAACAGCAGGCTCGGCGACTCGATGATCGCGATCATCGCCAGCAGCGGATCGAACGCGCTGACGCCGGCGATCAACGGCGCGGTACGCCGCGCCTCGGCGATCCACGCGCCCGGCGCGGCGCCCGTAAACGACAGCACGCCGTCGGCGAGCGACAGCGTCACGCCCGCCGGCGGCTGCAGAATGCGGGTTGCGCGCGCCAGCACCAGCGACGGCTCGAGCGCCTGATACGCCGTCCAGCGGCCGTCGATTCCGGCGGCATCGATCCCGGCAGCCGTGGCCACCGCGAGCGGATCTTTTGCCAGTGGATCACGCAGCCCGGTGACGACGAGCTTGCCGCCACGGCGCTCGGATGAGACGACGGTCAAGCCCGGCTCGGCCCGCAACGCGTCGAGATACCGCTGATCGCGCGCTTGCGACCGCCACGCCAGGCCGGTCCAGGCCGACAGGACCAGCGCGACGACGACGGCGAACGCCCACGCCGCCGTCGTCCGCGGCTTGCGTTCCTCGGCGCGATACTGCTGCTGCAGACACGCCTCGAGCGTCGGCCGCGCCGGCTCGAGCGTGCTGGCGTCGCCCTCGAATCGCTCGAGCAGATCGCCGAACTGCAGGTGGATGGTTTCGACCGCATCCTGCAGCGTCGGCCGGAAATCGCGCGGCGCGCTGCCGCGAATCACCGCCGCGACAATCGCCTGCGGCCCCGGCTCGATCCACACCGACAACTCGCCGACCTTCAACGCCTCGAGCGAATCGGTCTCGCTGACCTTGAACGAATCCTGAACGAAGTCGCGAATCGCGGTGAGCATGCCGGACACCATGTCCGCGTCCTGGACGACGCCGGATCCGGCCTGGACGTGCTGCAGCAGCAACCCGCTGCGGCGATCGATCAGAAACGCCTGCTCGACTCGATAGAGCAGCGTCTTCAGCATCACGACCTCGGCGAACGACTTGCCGGTGCGCATCGCCTCGAGCCGCCAGCGGATCGATCGCCGCGAGAACGCCTGCTCGAGCGTGCGGTTGAACGACTCGACCATGCTGGCGAGGCTGGCCGACACCGCCTTGCGGATCGCCGGTCCCATGACCGGAAACAGCGCGTCGGCCAGCGGCTTGGGATTGCGCTTGACCGAGGCGGTGATCGCTTCCTCGAGCGGCGGCGTCAGCGCCCGGGCGAGCTGCGGATCGTGCGCGTGCTCGCGCAGCACCAGCGGCAGGACTTCGCCGATGTCGTGGGCGCGGCGGTCGCGATCGTCGAGGCGAACTTGCAGCTCTTCGAGCTGCCGTTGTTCGGGCGCCAGCAGGATCGCGCGAAGCGATCCGATGCCGTCGTCGTCATCCGCGGCGGCCATTGTCGATGCCGGGGATCGACAGCTCGTTGGTGAGCCGCAACGCCATTTCGGTGAGGAGCGAGGCCAGCGCCGCGCGATCGGTCTTGTCGTTGCGCAGTTCGTTCGACTCCTGAGTCAGCCGTGCCAGGACGTCGTCGATCTTCTGGCGCATGTCGTCGCTCATCCGCTGCTGCAGTTCGAGCAGCTGCTGGCGCAGTTCGCGCTGCGCCTTGCCGATCGCGTCGTCCAGAGCGCCGGCTTTCTTCTCGAGCGCCTTGGTGCTCTCGCGCTGTTCGCGGGCGAGGTCCTTGGTCGCGTCGGTGCGCTCTTCGTGCTCGGTCTTGATGCGTTCGGCAAGCGAGGCGGCTTCCTGCTTCATGAACTGCTCGAGCGCCGCGAGGCGCTTGCGCACTTCGTCCTTCAGCTCGGAGGTCTCCTGCAGCAGGCGCTCTTCGAGCTTGATGAAGCGCCGCTCGTAGTCGCGCATCTGGCCGCCGAAGAGGATGTCGCGGACCTTGTCGATGTTGCCGCCGTCTTCGGCGGTGGGGAGCGCCTTGGCATTGGTCTTCGCGTTGGTCGACATGGGACCGTGAAAGTTATCACTTCCGGGCGAAAAAGGGACCGGGTCGCTTTTTCGGCGAGTGGAAAAAGCGACCCGGTCCCTTTTCGCGACCCCCTTTTGGGCTATCAGCGGGCCGCGAGGCGCAGATACACGGCTTTCGCGCGGTCGATTTCGCCCTTGAACCGTTCGCGCTCCGCTGCCGACCGCCACGGGGCGCGGTCGGCGCGGGCCCAGATGGCGTCGACGACATCGGCGAGAAACCGCGCGTCATCGGGGGAGACGAAGCTCCGGCCGTTACGGACAACGTAGACCGGGGTGGTCTGGGCAAAGGCGTAGCTGTCGCCGACGTATTTCGATGCGGGACCGATCGCCCGGGCGGCAATCCAGCCGCCTTCGGGGACTGGCACCGCGGCGTCGAGCCGCGCGGTGAGGTCGGCGGCCGCCGCCGCTGATTGCACGACCCTGCCGTTGACCACCAGTTCAATGCGGTCGATCGGCGAGATCGAGCGCGCGCCGACGATGACGCGCACCGGCGCGCTGCCGGTCAGGTTCAGTTCGCCGCCGGGGCCCTGGCCGTCGACGTCGAGCGTCAGCAGCGGTCCTGTGGTCCCGAACGTCCGTCCGGCTTTCACCGCCGCGAGCCACGACGCGACGGTGAGCGGTCCATCGACCTTCGCGTAGGTGCGATCCGTGCCTGGCGGTGGATCCCGGAAGACATCGGGGAAGTTGTCCGTGCCGCCAGTCGCCGCGAGGCGGAAGCCGCAGTTGAGCAGCTTGTAGTACATCTCGGCCGACGCGAGCTCATCGGAGTAGAGGCTCGCGACGTCGTAGAAGTCGCCTTTGCCGAGCGCGACGTCGACGGGAATGAGTGACCCCGCCCAACCGGCCGCGTCCTTGCCGGCGTTCAGGTACGGATGCATGAAGCCGGCAATGCCGCCTTGCGCGCGCGCGCCGTCGAGGTAGGGCAGATCGCTGGCGGTCTGTTCGTAGGCCGTGTTGTTGACGCCGCCGGTGAGCGGAAGGATGTAGTTCCGGATCCCGAGCATGCCGATGTGCCCGAGCGAGCCGCGGAATTCCTCGGCGAACTGCAGGATGTGCGTGCGCGTCGACAAGCGGTCGGGTTCGCCGGTGAGATCCTGCCAGCGCCCCATCAGGCGCGTGCCGTCCATGTGAATGAGGACGTTGGTGACGTTGAGATCCTCGGCCACCGACTGATCGAACAGCGTCTTGTGCGTCAGACCGAAGCGGCCCTGATGGAGATCGTGCGCGTGCGTGTCGCCCGAGTACCAGCCCTCGAGGCGCGGCGCGAACTCGCGCGGCTGCAGCGTCGCCGTGGTCGTCACGCCCGGCCGCACGTCGATCTTCGTGATCGCCGGGCTGTAGCCAAAGCCGCGCACGGCTTCGAGCGACAGCGCGCCGGCCGGCACCTCGAGTTCGAACGGACCGGTCGCGTGAAAGTAGTGCGTCTCGGTGACCGCCATGACGCGCGCGAAGCCGCCGTCGGGGGCGTAGGCGCGACCATCGCTGGCGGTCGCGTAGATTCGTGCCGCCACCGGCGCGCCGTCGGCGCCGAGGACGCGCACGGTGACACGGCCCGACGCGAGCAGCGGCTTGCGGCTCTTGATCACGACCTCGCGCCACGACGTCGCCGGCCCGCCGCCGATCGGCGCGACGAAGAGCGTCATCGGCCCGCGACGGTTCGAGACGAACGCGAAGCGGGTGCCGTCCGGGCTCGGCGCCGGCGAGAATTCGCCCATCGCGTCGTTGGTGATGACGTGCGGGTTGCCGCCGTCGAACGGCACCACCGCGATGTCATTCGAATCGCGCTCATCGGATCCGAAGAGGAACGCGTTGCCGTCGCGGGTCCACTGCGGCCGCATGCGGTACTCGGATTCCTCGTAGTGCACCAGCGTCGGCGCGCCGCCGTCGATTGGCCGCGTCCAGATGCCGCCGGTGCCAAGCTTCCCGGCGACCGGGCTGACATAGGCGAGCGTCTTGCCGTCCGGCGATACCGCCGGCTGTAACTGATCGCCGCCGTCGGCGACGACCGCCGTCGCCGTGCGATCATCGACATTGACCTCGAAGATGTCGAAGCCGCGGCCGCGCGAGCTGACGAAAAAGATCGTCTTGCTGTCGGCCGCCCACGCCGGCTCGATGTCGACGCCGCGTTCCTCGGTGAGCCGACGGACCTCGCCGCCCGCCGCCGGAACGACGCCGATGTCGAGGTTGCCGCCGCTGTCCATCGAGAAGGCGATCGACCTGCCGTCCGGACTCCATGCCGGCTCGAAGTGGTACGCAGGTCCCTTCGTCAGAGCGATGGCTTCGCCACCGTCTGGCGGCACCTTCCAGATGTCGCCGCGCATCGAGAACGCGATCCATTTGCCGTCCGGGCTCCAGACTGGCTCCGACGGCCCGGTCGTCACTTCCGGCAACAGATGCCGCTCGACTCGATCGGAGAAACCGAATCGATTCGGACCGGCGGAGACGATCGCGGTGGCGATCGCCGCGCCGAGCGCCGCGGTGCCGATGCGGCGACGCCGACGAGGAGTCATCGCGCGGTGATCTGCAGGATGACCGGCTTGTAGTTCATCGTGCCGACGACGTAAAAGCGGCCCTGAGCATCTTTGGTCATCGACCCGTAGAGCAGCGCGGCTTGCGGGAACTCGGGTTTGTCGCCGTAGGGCAGCGGCGCTGCCGTCGCCTTGCCGTCGGTCGTGCGGCTGATCCATTCGAACTTCGTGTCACCGTAATTCGAGCTGTAGGCGACGCCGTAAATCGTTCCAGTCGCGTCGTCGCGAAAAATCGACGGCACGTAACGCGAGCCCTTTGGATGGAACCAGCCGAGATCGGTGACCGTCGACGGGCCGCTGGCTTGCGGCACAACCTGATACAGGCGTCCCTTGCCGGTCGCGACGAGCGACGATCCGTCGGCGCCAGGAGAAACACCGACGATGCCGTGCGAGTCGTCGTTGCCTTTCTCGAAGTACTCGGGCAACGGCGTCGCGGCGAGTTCGTTGAGATCGGCGTCGTACTCGACCAGCGCCGCCGCCGGACTGCCGTTCGCCGCGCGCGTAATTCGCGGCACGAACGCGTGGCCGCGCGTGTCGGCGGCGAAGTTGCGCGACACGTGGCCGGCCGCCGATCCCACCGCGACCGACTTCATCACACCAGTTTTCGTGTGGTACTGGTAGAGCACGTGGTTGAAGTAGCCGAGCGCGTAGACGTACGGGCCGCCGGCTGCGACCGCAATCAGCGCTTCCTTCGTCGTCCGCAGGTGTTGCCACGCGCCGGTCGCGCTCAGCCGCCACAGGTGACCGCCCCAGATCGGATAGACCGAGCCGTCA
>DASUGM010000180.1:0-5095 GCA_036274055.1 Vicinamibacterales bacterium
CGTCACCCGAACTTGTTTTCAGGAACGTGTCGACGATTGAGTCGGCCTGGGCCTGGGTCGCCGGCGTTTCCCCGGCGCCGTCGAGCCAGTGAATGCCGGCTTCCTTGCGAAACCAGATCGCCTGCCGCCGCGCGTAGCGCATGTTTTCCTGGACGATGAGCGCGCGGGTCTCGGCGTCGCCGCGGACACCGCGCAGCATCTCGATCACCTGACGATACACGAGTCCGCTGAACGCATGCGCGGTCGCCGGAACGCCGCCCGCAATCAAGGTCTGCACTTCGGCGACCACCCCGCGCGCGAACTGCGCGTCGACGCGGCGGGCGACACGCGGGCGCAGCACGTCGCGCGGCAGCGACACGCCGAGCGTCAACACCGCGAACTCCGGAATCGGCGACACCGTGTTTTCAAAATGATCCGTAAGCGACCGGCCGGTCAGCAGGCGCACCTCGAGGGCGCGCACGAGCCGCTTCTGATCGCGCGGCTGGATCCTCACGCCCGACGCCGGATCGACGCGCGCCAGCCAGCGGTGGAGATACTCGACGCCCTTTTTCTCCGCCACCGCATTCAACCGCGCTCGCGTCTCGTCGTCGCGCGCCGGACCCGGAAACATCCCGCGCACGAGCGCGCGCACGTAGAAGCCGGTGCCGCCGACCAGAATCGGCACCCGCCCGCGCGCCACAATCGCGCGCGCCGCCGTCGCCGCATCGGCGGCGAACCGGGCCGCCGAATACGTCTCGGTGGGCTCGACAATGTCAATCAGGTGGTGCGGGATGCCGCGGCGCTCGCCGATTGGCACCTTGTCGGTGCCGATGTCGATGCGGCGGTACACGGCGGTCGAATCCGCCGAGATGATCTCGCCGCCGAAGGCCTCGGCGAGGTGCAGCCCAAGCGCGCTCTTGCCAGTGGCTGTGGATCCGACCACGGCCACGAGTTTCATTGCGCCGGAACCTGCCTGCCTCTGAGGTAATGGAATGACACCGTGAAGAAGACCTTGTCGTCGGGATAGTCAGCCGGCAGCTGCGGAGCTGGATTCGACAATCGCAGCGCGTTGATCGCCGCGGTAGTCAGCGCCGGCATGCTCGCGCCCGAGATCTGCACGAGGTCGGTGATCTGCCCGTTGCGATGGACGTTGAACTGCGCGACGACGATCTCCTCGCCGCGGATGAACTCGGCCGCTCCCGGAATCAGCCAGTTGCGCTTGACCTGATTGCGAAAGCGCCGCAGCCACGGGCCGAAGTCGGCGCCCTTGGCGTCGAACTGGATGTCGGCGTCGAGGTCGGTCTGGCCGCCCTGCTGGTTGTTGAATTGCTCGCCACGGAGATATTGCTGAAGATTCTTGAGCGACTCGCCAAGCTGGCCGCCACCCGGCGCGGGCGTCGTCGGCGTCGGCGCCGGCAGCACTTTCGTTGTGACGTCGGGCGGCGGGGTCGTCGCCGGCGACGGCGGCGCGGACGACTCAGCGCCGGCCAGCTTGTCGGGCGGCGTCGCCGTTGCGCCTTCGGTTTTCTCGGGTGTATTGCCCCTCGAGAAAGGCGCGGTGTTCTGGGGAATCGGCGCGCGCTCACGGGTCGCACTGCGGCGATCGAGATCGGACATCTCCGCCGGGCGCACCGACATCACCGAGCGATCGACGCGCGGCTCCATGTAGACGAACTTGACGGGGTCAGGCGGTGGCATGGGCTGCGCGACCGGGGTGGTCTGAAAGAACCCCTTCGGCACCAGCAGATACGCGATGAACACGACCGCATGGACGAGCATCGACATCAGCACGCCTTCGCGCGCCGAGATCGGCGCAATCAGGCGGGGGCTTTCAGGCCGATAATCTTCGAAGTCCAAGCTCATCAGCTAGTTACAGTCATTATACCGTGCGTGGTGCACGCGGTGCGGCGGTGCGCGGGCGAGGCTCTAGGTCTTCCGGGCAACGTATAGATAGACGATTCCCGTGCTCAAGGGGACGGCCCGGATATCGGCAAACCCGGCCTGCCGCACAAGTTTCACAAACGCGTCGTTGCTGGGAAACTCCGCCACCGACGCCGGCAGGTAGGAATAGGCGTCGTTATGCCGCGAAATCGCGCGGCCGACCAGCGGCAGCACATGCTTGAAGTAGGCGCGATAGGCCTGCTTGATCCCGGGAATCCAGGGAAAACCGAACTCCAGGATGGCCAGCGACCCGCCCGGCCGCAGCACGCGGTGAAAGTCCCGCAGCGCCGTCACCGGCTCGGCGACGTTGCGAATGCCGAAACCGATGGTCACCGCGTCGACGCTCGCGTCAGGCAGCGGCAGGCGCATCGCGTCGCCGCGCGCCAGGTGGATGCGCGCGGCCAGCGCCGGCCCCGCGATTTTCGGCTGGGCGTAGCGCAGCATCTCGGCGGAGAAATCGACGCCGACGACGTCGCGGGCGCGGCCGTGCGTCGACGTCATCGCCTCGATCGCGAAGTCGCCGGTGCCGGTGCACACGTCGAGGACCCGCTCCCGGCCGGTCAGATGCAGCTCGCGAATCGCCCGCCGCCGCCAGCGCCTGTCCATGCCGGCGCTGAGCAGATGATTGAGCGTGTCGTAGCGGCGCGCGATGAGGTCGAACATGCCGGCGATCTTTGCCGGCTCCTTGGAGGTCGAGACGCTCACTGCCCCTTCCACGCCGGGAACAGCTGTTGATCGAAGCCGAGGCCGTTGAGGATCTTGCCGGCAATGAACGCGGCGAGATCGTCGATCGTCTTCGGCTGCTGATAGAACGCCGGCATTGCCGGCAGGATCATCGCGCCGGCCTCGGCGCAGAGCACCATGTTGCGCAGCTCCGGCAGGCTCATCGGCGTCTCGCGCGGGACCAGCACGAGACGGCGTTTTTCCTTGAGCATGACGTCGGCGGCGCGCTCGATCAGGCTGCGCGACAGCGCGTGAGCGACGCCGGCCATCGACTTCATCGAACACGGCACGATCACCATGCCGTCGCAGCGGTGACTGCCGCTGGCGATCGCGGCGCCCAGATCCTTGTTGCTGTGGATCGCGAACGTGCCGTTCTCGACGGCATCGCCGTAGCGCGCCCGCATGATCTCGAGCAGCCGATCGACCTTCGCGTCCGGCCCGAGTTCGTCCATCAACAGCCGCTTGCCGTAGTCGCTGAAGACGATCTCGAGGTGACAGCCAAGCTCGAGCAGCGCGGCGATCGTCCGCACCGCGTAGATCGCGCCGCTCGCCCCGGTCACGGCGACGACGATGTGGCGGCGGTCAGCGGACATAGAGATCCAGCGCGGTCGTGGCGAGATACAAGAGGCCGACCCAGCCGTTGAGATCGAACGCGCGCTTGACCTGCGACAGGTCGTCGGCGCTGACCAGCGATTGCTCGTAAACCAGGAGGCCACCGACGAGGATGACGCCGACGGTGTAGATGCCGCCGAGCGCCGCCAGCCCGCCGACGATCGCCAGCGCCAGCAGCGTCACCGCGTGCAGGACCCGCGAGATCCGCACGGAGGAGGAAATGCCGTAGCGCACCGGAATCGACAACAACCCTTCACGTCGATCGAATTCCAGATCCTGACAGGCGTAGAGGATGTCGAAGCCGGCGACCCAGGTGCCGATCGCGAGCCCGAGCACCCACGGCTCGGCGCGCAACGGCCCGCCGGCGGCAATCCAGCCGCCGACCGGCGCCACCGCCATCGCCAGGCCGAGGAACGCCTGCGTATACGCGGTATGGCGCTTGGCCAGCGAGTACCAGAACACGATCGCCAGCGCCAGCGGCGAGAGCACGAAACACACCGTTCCGAGCGGAATCGTGCAGGCGACGAACAGGATCGACGAGACCGCGACAAACGCGCGCGCCTCGGCAACCGACATCGCGCCGCGCGGCAGCTCGCGGCCGGCGGTGCGCGGGTTGCGCGCGTCGAAGCTCGCATCGACGAGTCGATTGAAGCCCATCGCGGCGGACCGCGCGGTGACCATGCAGCCGACGATCCACAACAGCCGCGTCCACGACCACGGCGTGAACCGCGTCGCGAGCAGCGCGCCGACGAGCGCGAACGGCAACGCAAACACCGAGTGGCTGAAGCGGACGAAGCCCGCGTAGGTCTGGAGGCGCGCGATCATGGGCTAGGCGACTCGCCGGACGCGATCGGCCGGCACGCCGCTGACGAGATATTCTTCCACATCGGCGACGGCGGCCGGGACGTCGACGGCGACCAGCGCGGCGCGCTTTCCGGCGGTCAGCGTGCCGAAATCGTCGCCAAACCCGAGCGCTTCGGCGCCGATCCTGGTCGCGCTCTCGAGCAGGCATTCGGGCGCGACGTCGGGCGCGAGGCGGCGCATTTCGGCGAGTTCATCCCAGAGGTTCAGGGTCGCGACCGAGGCGAGGCTGTCGGTGCCGACCGCGACGGGCACGCCGCACGCGTAGAAGTGAGACAACCGCGGCGGCCCTGAGCCGACCCAGAGGTTGCTGCGCGGACAGGTGATCAAGGTCGCATCCGCGTCGCGCAGGCGCTCGAGCGCGTCGTCGGTCAGATGGACGCCGTGGACGACGAGCGCGCCGGGCTGCAGATAGCCGAGATCGGCGATGTAGCTCACCGGATCGCATTCGGGCACGCGCCACTCGCCGTTCCAGACGCCGAGTGATTCGAGCGTCTGTCGAATCGGTCCAAGACCGGTGCGCAGGAACTCGATCTCTTCGGGCGACTCGCCGAGATGGACCGCCAGCGGCGCGGACGCCTGCGCGGCGATCTCGCGAAACAGCGCCGGCGAGACGGAGTACGGCGCGTGCGCGGCGATGGTGACGCGAATGCGCGGCTCGGCGGCGGCGACACCGGCGGCGGCCGCGCTGGCGCGGCCGGCGGCGGCGCGGACGAACGCGTGCGGCTCCGAGAGGCTGAAGCCGAGCAGCTCGTGAAAGACGACGCCGCCGATCCCCGCCTCGGCGAGGATCGGCGGCGTGATCAGCGAGTTGGTGATGTCGCCGACGAGGATCGTGCCGGCGTCGCGCATGGTGCGCGCGGCGGCGCGGGCGGCGTCGAGTTCGGAAACAACGCCGGCGTTATTTCCGGCGAATCGCACCCGCATCAGGTCGGCGATCCACTCGTGCATCGACGCGGCCGGCGGGACGAGCCCGGCC
>DASUGM010000181.1:0-20548 GCA_036274055.1 Vicinamibacterales bacterium
CCCGACCTCCTTTTGTCCGGATCTTGTAAGAAGAGGCGTCTTGCGCGATCCGGCCGGTTCAATGGGTGTGGCCCGCCCATATAGTTAGGCTCAGGGAGTCCATCCATGGCTGAAGGATTTGGCGGCGGCGCACGACACGAGCTCGTCAATCTCGTCCGGCAGGCGCGCAGTCGCTGGCGGATGCGGGCCTTGCTGCGCGGCGGCATCATCGTCGTCGCCGGGTTCCTGGCGACCCTGGCGCTGGCGTCGTGGGGGCTTCAGCAGTCGAAGTTCAGCCCGGCGTCGGTGACTGGCTTCCGGATCGCGATCTTCACCATCTTCTTCGCCCTGGTCGCGTGGTGGTTCATCCGGCCGCTGCGCAAGCGCGTTTCGGACGAGCAGGTCGCCCTCTACGTCGAGGAGCATGAGCCGTCGCTGCAGGCGGCGCTGCTCTCGGCCGTCGACATCGGCGCCGTCTCCGGCACGGTGAAGGGCGAAGTGCCTCGCGTCATCCTCGACCGCATGGTCGAACAGGCGGTCGAGCGCGCCCGGGCCATTCAGGGCGGCAAGAACGTCGGCGCGGCCGCCATCAAGCGCAATGTCGTCGCCCTCGGCGCGATCGCCGCGCTCACGATTGCGCTCCTGACGATCGGTCCCGAGTTCCTCCGCCAGGGCGCGTCGGCGCTGCTGGTGCTGACGACGAGCGCGGAAGAGGCGAGTCCGTACGCGATCAAAGTCGAACCCGGTGACGCGACCGTCGCCAAGGGCGCCGACCAGACCGTCCGCGCCAGGCTCGCCGGCTTCCGTTCGACGGAAGTGGCGTTGATGGTCAAGCAGGACGGCGGCGACGGGCGCTTCGAGCGCTTCCCGCTTGCGGCCGCCGGCGACGGCACGACGTTCGAGGGCATGCTCTTCGATCTGAAGAAGCCGATCGAGTACTACGTCGAGGCCGACGGCGTGAAATCGCCGAACTACACGATGAAAATCGTGGAGCTGCCGGCCGTCGAGAACATCGAGATCGAATACATCTACCCGGCCTACACCGGCCTCGCGCCGCAGAAGATCGACTCGGGCGGGGACGTCGCCGCGCTTCGCGGCACCGAAGTCCGCGTCCGCATCAAGCCGACGATGGCGTCGCCGGGCGGACAGCTGACGCTCGATCCGGGCGCGGCCTCGACGCTGACGACGCAGGCCGACGGTATGTTGACCGGCAGCTTCAAGATTGCCGAGGACGGCTACTACCACGTCGAGCTGACCGGACCGCGCGGCGAGAAGGTCAACGCGTCGCCGAAGTTCACGATCGACGCGATTGAAGACGCGGCGCCCACGGTGGCGTTCGAGAAGCCGAAGCGCGACATCAAAGCGAGTCCGGTCGAAGAAGTCTTCCTGCAGGCGCGTGCCGGCGACGACTTCGGCGTCAAGCAGCTCGACCTGATCTACTCAATCAACGGCGGACCGGAGAAGTCGGTCAGCCTCTACGGCAAGGGCGCGAAGCCGCTGACCGAAGTCAGCGCCGGCCACACCGTGTATCTCGAAGAACTCGGCGTCAAGCCGGGCGACTTCGTCTCGTACTACGCGAAGGTCCAGGACACCGACACGGTGAAGGGACCGAAGGCGGTCTCGAGCGACATCTATTTCATCGAAGTCCGTCCCTTCAATCAGAACTTCCGTGACGCGCAGTCGCAGGGGGGCGGCGGCGGTGGCGGCGGTGGCGGCGGCCGTCAGAACGAGGCCGGCGCGCTCTCCGAGCAGCAGCGTCAGATCATTTCGGCGACGTTCAACATCGAGCGCGATCGCGTCAAGAATCCGGCTGACAAGACCAAGGAAGACACGGTGTTCGTCGGCCTGTCGCAGGGCAAGCTGCGCGATGAGGTCGCCAACCTCGTCGATCAGATGCGCCAGCGCCTCGGCAACGGCGGCACTGAAAATCTGCGCAAGATCGCGGAGCTGCTGCCGAAAGCGGCCGAGGAAATGCGCGCGGCCGAGACCGAGTTGAAGAACGCCAAGACCAAGGACGCGCTGGCGCCCGAGGGCCGGGCGCTGAAGTTCCTACAGGAAGCCGAGCAGCTCTACGACCTGGAAATCCGCCAGCAGCAGGGCGGCGGGGGCGGCGGTGGTGGCGGCGGCCAGATGGCGAACGAGCTGGCCGATCTGTTCCAGCTGCAGCTCGACCGGATGGCGAATCAGTACGAGACCCAGCAGCGCGCGCAGGAGCAGAGCTCGGCCGAGCAGGTCGACGAGCTCGCCGAGAAGCTGAAGGAACTCGCGCGCCGGCAGTTGCAGCAGGCCGAGCAGCAGCGTCGCGCCCGCGGCCAGCAGGGCGCGCAGGGCAGCGGCACGTCGCAACGCGCGCTCGCCGACGAAGTCGAGCAGGCGGCGCGGCAGCTCGAACAGCTGCAGCGCGACGCGCAACGCCAGGGCCAGCAGCGTCAGGATCTGGCCGACGCCGCGCAGCGGCTCCAGGAATCCGCCAACGCGATGCGGCAGTCGGCGGCCAACGGCGGCCAGGACGGCGGCGCGCAGGCGCAACAGGCGGCGCAGCGGCTCGAGGAAGCGCAGCGGCTGCTGCAGCAGAATCAGACGCAGCGCGCCGGGCAGACCGCGAAGAACATCCAGCAGCAGGCCGAAGACCTCGCCAAGCAGCAGCGTGACATCGCCAGCCGCGTGCGCGGCCTCGACAGTCAGCCGGCCGGCGAGGCGCGCAGCAACCAGCTCCGTCAGCTCGGCTCGGAGAAGGACGACCTGCGCAACAAGGTCAGCGAGATGGAGCAGCAGCTCGGCAACCTGAGCCGCCAGTCACTCTCGAACGGACAGCGCGACGCGGCGCGGAAGTTCCAGGAAGCCGCCGGCACCGTCCGTGAAGAGATGCTGAAGGAAAAGATCGAGTACTCGAAGCAGGCGATGCAGGGCGGTTCGGAGTACTCGAAGCCGATGGAAGAGCAGATCACGTCGAACATCGACACGTTGAAGCAGCGTGTCGATGCGGCGGCGGGTGCGGCGCAGCGGGCCGATCAGGGGCAAGGTCTGCAGCGCGCCGCCGGTCAGGCCAGCGACCTGGTGCGCGGGATGTCGACGCTGAACGATCAGATGAACCAGCAGCTCGGCGATCCGAACCAGCAGGGTCAACAAGGCCAGCAGGGTCAAGGGCAACAGGGCCAGCAGGGCCAGGGGCAACAGGGCCAGCAGGGTCAAGGGCAGCAGGGCCAGCAAGGCCAGAGTCAACAGGGCCAGCAAGGTCAGCAAGGCCAGCAGGGTCAAGGCCAGCAAGGCCAGGGCCAGCAAGGTCAGCAGGGCCAGGGCCAGGGCCAGGGCCAGGGCCAGGGTCAGGGCCAGGGTCAGGGCCAGGGTCAGGGCCAGGGCCAGCAAGGCCAAGGGCAACAGGGACAAGGCCAGGGTCAGGGCCAAGGCCAAGGTCAGGGTCAGGGCCAAGGTCAGGCCGGTGGCCAGCAGGGTCAGGGTCAGCAGGGCCAGCAAGGGCAGCAGGGCCGCGGTGAAGGCAATCAACGCCTCAACGAGGGCATGACCGGCAACACTGCGACGCCAGGCCGGTCGGCCGGCGGCGACGCGCGGCCGGACCTCGCCGGCGGCAACGTCCGTCAGTGGCAAAACCAGGCGGGGCAGCTGGCCAATGACGCCCAGGACCTGCGCCGGCAGCTCGCGCAGTCGGGCGCAACCAAGGGCGATCTTCAGGCCGTGGACGAAGTGATCAAGTCGTTGCGCTCGATGGGCGCCGGCGGCGGCAATCCCGATCCGCGCGGTCTGCAGCAGCTCGCCGGCACGGCGCTCGACAAGGCGAAGAAGCTCGATTTCGATCTGCGCAAGCGCACCGACACCTCGACCGACCAGATGTTCCTCGGCGGCACCGAAGAAGCGCCGGCGAAGTACAAGTCGCTGGTCGATGAGTACTACCGGAACCTCTCCAAGAAGGGTGGCGGGTCGTTGCCGCCGGCGCCGCCGAAGGGCGGGGGGAAATAGTTGACCGATTGACCGATTGACCGATTGACGGGTTGACCGATTGACGGGTTGACCGATTGACGTACTGAGCCGGCCCTGGCGGTAGCGCTTCGGCCGGCTCTTCTCTTTTAGCGCCCTCAGGCGGCAATCGGTCAATCGGTCAACCCGTCAATCGGTCATTGACTACGTCTTACGTTTTGTAAGACTATGGCGCCGTGCGGCTCGCCAAGTCCGAATCCGTCATCCTGACGCTGCTCGCGGCGCGCGCCGACGCCTATGGCCTCGAGCTGGTCGAGGCGTCGCGCGGCAGGCTCAAGCGCGGCGGCATCTACGTCACCCTCGGCCGGATGGAAGAGAAGGGCCTGGTCAGCTCGCGCGCCGGCGACAACGGGCGGCGGCTCTACAAGCCGACCGCGCTTGGGGAGCGTGCGCTGCTCGCGGCGCGGATTTTCGCCGGACAGGTGCCGATCAAGCATCTGACATGAGCGGCCTCGCCAACCTGCTTCGCGCGCTCGTCGTCGATCCGCGCTCGCGGCGCGCGCTCGACGAGACGCTGCTCGATGCCACCGAGGAGATTGCGCACACATCGGGGGTTGGTGCTCAGTGTTGGGCGGCGGCGCGTGCCGGCGTGGCGCTGGGTCGCGTCGGTCTAGGGTCGTTCGGCCGCGAACTGCAACATCTCCACGCGACGTCCGTCGTCATCGTTCTTCTCGCGACCTTCAGCGTGCCGGTGGTCGTCACCGCCACCGTCTGGCCTGCGATAACGCCGTCGTCGGGGTCCCGAGCGACCCTGTTCGCGCTGCTCACCATTGGGCCCATCGCCGCGTTCTTCCCCGTGAGCGCGTTCGTCGTCGGGATCGCCGCCGCCAGATTGCGGGCGTCATTGCTGGGACTGACGGTCGTCCTCGTCGTCGTTGAAGTGGCGCTGGTTGGCTGGCTCATGCCGGAGGCGAACCAGCAGTTCAAGCAACGAATCTACAGCGTTGGCCGGACAGCGACGATGCCTCTTGAGATCCGACGTGGCGTCAACGAACTTCCATTACAGCAGCTGGTCCGCGCCTCTCGGGTCCCGGAGGCGAGCCGGGCACGTCAACAACTCTACGTCCGGATGACGCTCTGCGCCGCGACGATGTGGTTCGTGGGTCTTGGCTACGGGGCGATGCGACTATCGCCGCGTGCCCGTATCCTCTGGGCATCGGCCGCGGTGCTGACGATCGTCGCGATCGGCTATTTCCGGTTGGGCGGCTTCACGCTGCTTGTTGCGTTCGGCCTCGCTCTGACACTTGCCATCGTTCGGGCCCACCGCGATCCGGTTACAGCTTGATCCAGCTGCCGGCGAACTGAGTGAAGTTCGCTTGCCCAGAGCGGTTTCTCAGGGAGAAGACCGAGAAGAGCAGCGAGAACCCACGAGAGCTTTCTCTCGCTCTTCTCGTTCTTCTCCCTGTGAAATCGCTCTAGGCAGCTGGATGATCTATGCTCATTGGTTGTGAAGATCACCCGACATCGCCTGCTGTTGTGTTCGCTCGTGTTCTCCGTCTTCGCCGCCGGCTGCGGCCCGTCCTCGCCCGGCAACCCGAAAGTTCCCGCCGGCGCCAAGAGTTCCGGCGGCCTCCACGCGACGATTGAAACCGACAAGGGCGCGATCGGCATCGAGTTCCTGCCCTCGGATGCGCCGAAAGCCGTCGAGAATTTCCGCCTGCTCGCCGAGCACGGCTACTACGACGGACTGACCTTCCATCGCATCGTCAAAAACTTCATGATCCAGGGCGGCGATCCGACCGGCACTGGTATGGGTGGGGATAGCGCCTGGGGCGGAAGCTTTGAGGACGAAATCAAGCAGGACTCGCCGCTGTATCTAAACGGCTATCGACGCGGGCTGGTGGCGATGGCCAACAGCGGCCCGAACACCAACAGCAGCCAGTTTTTCATCATGCAGCAGGACTACGACCTGCCGCCGAGTTATGTGATCTTCGCCAAGGTCATCAGCGGCATGGACGTCGTCGACGCGCTCGCCTATACCCCGGTGACGATGGGCGAGGATGGCGGGATGAGCAAGCCGCTGACGCCGCCGAAGATTGTGAAGATCACGGTTAGACCTTAGTTGAGCGGGTTCCGGAGTTCCGGGTTCCGGGGTTCGTTCCCGGTTCCAGGTTCGCTTCGGGTTCGGGCTGGTTGCTGACTCGCGTTATCGGAAGAAACGCAGAACTCGGAACGAACTAGGAACCCGGAACCCCTTCGGAACCCCGGAACCGGCGGATCAATTCGGATACCGAAGCAGCCTGGTCAGCGCCTTTTCGACGACGCCGTCGATCTGCGACGCCGGCGCGGTGAAGTGATTCGCGATCATCGAGAACACCAGGCGCTCGCCTGACGTCGTCTCGAGAAACCCCGACAGCGATCGGACGTTGGCAATCGATCCAGTCTTGGCCTGGACGCGGCGATCGAGCTCGCTGTCCTTCATCCGATTCGAGAGCGTGCCGTCGTGGCCGCCGACTGGGAGCGCGGCGACGAACGGGCCGCGCAGCTTCTCGTCCGCCCACACCTGCTTCAGCAGCGTGACGACGCCGTCGGCGGTGACGTAGTTGTAGCGCGACAGCCCGGAGCCGTCGGTCATCACCAGCGCGTCGGCGGTGATCCCCCGTTTCGCGAGCGACTCGAGCGCCGCCTTACGGCCGGCGGACGTCGTTCCAATCTGCGCCGTTCCGCCTTCGCCGCCGAAGCGTCCGATCGTTTTCAGGATCATCTCGCCGTAGAAGTTCTGGCTCGGTTTGAGGAAGCTGCCGGCGATCTCGCTGAGCGGCGCCGAGAGATGCTTCGCCAGCACCCGCCGGTCCTCGACCATCATCACGCGCATGACGTCGTCGCCGTCTTCGGCGCCGTCGCGGACGCTGATGCCGCGCGACGCCAGCGCGAGCTTGAACGCCTCGACGAAGACCCTGGTCGGATTTTCGACCGTGGTGGTGCGCGTCACGACCGGGCCGTTGGCGGGAATCGAGCCGCTGACGTCGAGGTGCATGCTGCCCGCGCGTCGCGAAATCGAGATGCTCGGCGCCGAGCCCGGTTCGCCGCTGATCATGCCGTTGCCGATTTCGAAGCCGTGCCCGGCGGGGAACGACGCGATGCGCACCGGGTCGTTCGGATACGCGCCCGGCGACAGCCGCAGCGTGACGACGTTCTCGTTGAGCGACAGCGCCCCCGACGGCGCGGCGTAGTCGGCCTCGAGGTAGTCCCAGGCCCAGCCGGGGCCGACGCCGGTATCGTCGAACGCGTCGTCATCGCCGATGATCCGGCCGTCGATGCGGTGGATCCCGGCTTTCACTAGCGCGTCGGCCCATTCGAGAAACAGCGGCGCGAAACCATTGTCCTTCGCGCCGATCGTCGGATCGCCGCTGCCGATGACCCAGAGATCGCCGCGGAGCGCGCCGTTCTCGACCTTGCCGGCGGTTTCGAGCCGCGTTTCCCAGCGATAGTCCCAGCCGAGCCGATCGACGGCGGCGGCCAGCGTGAACAGCTTCATGTTCGACGCCGGCATCACCAGCTTGTCGCTGTTGCGTTGGTAGATGAGCGTGCCGTCGCGCAGCGACTCAACGCGAATGCCCACGAGGGCGCGGCTCAGGACGGGATCGGCAAAAATCCCGTCGAGGTCCGCGCCCAGGTCCGTGCGGGGTGCGGCATGCGCGGTGCGCAGTGCGAAAGGCCCAAGGCCCAGGGCCCAAGGCCCAAGACCTGACACGCCGAGCGCGAACGCGAGCGAGATCGTCAGGCGCGCGAGCGCGCGGCGCGGCTTCACTTGCTTTCTGAAATCGCTTTCAGCTGGCCGAGGATCTTGTCGAACTCGGCTGGCGCGATCACCGCCGCGCCCGGATCGCCGGGGCGAATCGCGTGGACGACGCCGCCGGACTTACGCAGTGTGACGCGCTCTTCCTTGGGTGCCGAGGCGTCGCCGAAGCGCGCGACGATGACGATGTCTTCGCCAGAGGGGAGGGCTTTCTCGGCGAACGATTCGGCACGCAGAGTCGAGACGCCGTTGAGCAGATCGTTCACCGCCGTCTGGTCCAGGTCCTTGGCGGTCGGTTTCTTCTGCTTCCACACCTCGGCGGGCGCCGGTGCCGGCACCGGCGACGCTTCAGCGGGCTTGTCCTTGGCGGGCGGCGCCGCCTTTTCCTTGGCAATCGTCAGCGCGGTCGCGCCGTGGGTGATGTCGAGCCCGGTCGCGGTGAATGTCCGGAACTCGAAGATGTCCTTCAGCCGGACGTCCTCGGGTTTCTTCTTGATGTCGGTGAGCACCGACGGCTCGAGCGTGAACACCACCGGCCGCGACAGATCGCGCGCGTAGACGGCGTTGTCGTCCTTCTTCGCGCCAATGGCAAGGGTCGCCCGGTTGGAGCCGGCGCCGAAGGTCGCCGTCGCCTGCGGTTTGTCGAGGCCGTAGGTCTTCAGGTCCTTGGTGCCGTCGGCGGCAACGATCGACTTCATCTGCGCCTGCTGCACTTTGCCGACGATCGCGTCGACGGCGGCGAAGTCGGCGCGCGCGTTGACCGGCGCAGTGATTTGCCACTGGTCGCCCTTGCGAGTGAACGACGTTGTCGGCGCCCCGGCGGCCTCGATGGTAATCGCGTCAACCGCGCCGCGGTCGAATTTCAGCGCGGTCTTGTCGCGCAGATCGAATGTCGTGCGGTTGAAGGTGTCGTTGAGATACGAAGAGATCAGAATGACGCGCGGCTGACCTTCCACCTGGGCGTAGAGGTCGGACCCGGTCGGCGTCTTGTTGCCGAGGAGCAGCTTGCGCTCCGCGGTTTCGCCGGCGACCTTGAACGCGACCGTCGTCTTCGGCGGCTTCAAGCCGAAGGCGTCCAGCGAGGTTGGGTTTTCATCGAGCACGCTCTGCTGCTCGAGCGTTTCGAGCGACGACACCAGTGAGCCGACCGCAGCGGTGTCGGCGGGCATCGGCTCCGGCGCGACGATTTGCCAGTCGGTGCCGCTCTTCTTGAGCGTCGTCGTCTCGCCGGACGCCGACGTCACCTTCACTTCTTCGATCTTGCCGGCTTCGAGGCCGAAGACCTTCGCCTTGACGGTTTTCGGATCGGTGAGATCGCGCTTGGACTCGACGAAATAGGCGTAGCCGCCGAGCCCAAGTGCCAGGACGAGCAAGATCAGAAACGAACGGCCGCCGCGCATTTCAAAGCCTCCGCGAAAACTAGCGCTTCCGCCACCACACCCGGACGGCGTTGGCGAACAGCAGGCCCGGGATGATCAGCAGCGCCGCCCAGACCGTCATCTTGTAATGATCCGCCGTCATTTCCAGCGGCCGATCCGACGGGTCCTTCGGCCGGATCGCAATCAGATCTTCCTGCTGCGCGAGCCAGTTGCAGATGTTCAGGAAGATGTCGCGATTGCCCTGGATATTGTTGAGTCGATTCGAGGCGAAGTCGCTGTCGCCGGCGACGACGATGCGCGCCTCCGGCTTCGGCGCGTTGGCGTCGGCCGGCGCCGCCGCCGGCGCTGCCGCTTCGGCCGGCGCGGACGCGGCAGCAATCAGCGAGATCGGGCCCTGCTTGTCGCCCTTGTCGAAGTTCGGCTCGATCTTCGGATTCTCGACGTACAAGCCCTTGATGTCGGCCTCTGCCCAGCTGCGCGCGCTGGTCTCGACGACCTTCTGCGCGAACTTGCCGCTGGCGCCGCCCTCGATCGGCGTCACCGACCGCGCCAGCTCGTAGGCCGTCGCCAGCGTGAAGTCCTTGTTGATCGCATGCGGCAGCGGCACCGCAATTGGCACCGACGGGCCGGCGTTGATCTGCCGGCCGACGCCGCTGACGTCGATGACGACGTCGTTGCCGACGTTGATGCCCCATTCCCTGGCGAGCGCGATCAGGCCGAGCGGTTCCGGTCCGGTCCCTTTCTCCGGCGGATCGATCGCAATCAGCACCTTGCCGCCCTTCTTCAGAAACGCCCGGAGCATCTCGATCTCGGCGGGGAAGGGATCGGTCTTCGGACCGGCGACGACGACCACGCTGGCGTCGTCGGGGATTTTGCCGGACTGCGCCAGCGGCAGCGCATCGACTTCGAAGTTGTCGTTCTTCAAGGCGTCAGCGATGCCGCTGTAGCCCGACGGATCGGTGGCCTTCGGATCGTGTTCGCCGTGACCAGTGACGAAATACACTTTCTTGGCCGCGCCGATGACCAGCTTCTTCAGCAGGTTGCTGACGTTCTGCTCGTCGAGCTGGCTGGTGCGCTCCTTGCGGCCGTTGTACTCGGCGACGATCGTCGGCACCTGGGTGATTTCGTATTTCTGCGATTCGACCGGCGAGCGCACCGCGTCGATGTACTCCACCGAGATCTGTTTCGACAGGTAGGTGTACTCATTCAGCCGATCGAGCACGCTCTGCTGATCGCCGGTGGCGTGGAACGCCTTGATGGTGACCGGCTGCTTCAGCTCGGACAGAATCTGCCGCGTCTGATCCGACAGCGAGAACTGTTTGTTCTGGGTCAGGTCCCAGCGATGATTCCAGCCCTGCCGGCGCGACATGTAATTGATGGCGACGAGAATCGCCAGGAACAGCAGCACGCTCGAAATCGCCACCGATCCGTACTTGACGTTCTTGCCCGAGAACGACCGCGCGATGTCGCGCCACTGCGACAGCGCGTAGAGCGCGGTCACCACCAGGCCGGCCATCGCCAGGCCCTGATACCACTCGATCAGCTCCGGTTTGGTGAACCGGAGTGCGACCGCGGCGAGAACGAGGATGACGCCGAGCCAGCCGAGCAACCCAAGAATGCGCTTCACGACTAGCCCCTCCAGCGTTCGCTGTCGACCGACTTCAGGGTCAGGAACAACCCGAAGACGATGACGCTCAGATAGAACACCAGATGCTTGGTGTCGATGACGCCCTTGCCGAAGTCGTCGAAGTGCTCGGTGATCGACAGGTAGCGCATGATCTCGCCGAGCCACGGCCCGGCGCTGTCCGCCATCCAGTTGATGATCCAGAGCAGCAGCAGCACGACGAACGTGCCGACGCCGGCGACCATCTGGTTCTTGGTCAGGCTCGACACGAACAACCCGATGGCGACGAAGCAGCCGCCGAGCAGCAGCAGACCGAGATAGCCGGAGATGAGCGGCGTGATCTCCGGACGGCTGTAGAGGAACAGCATGCCGACGTAGACCGCGGTGACCGCGAGCAACCCCAGGTAGAGGCCGATGGCGCCGAAGAACTTCCCAAGCACGATGTCGAGATCGGTGATCGGCGAGGTCAGCAGGAGTTCGATCGTCCCCGAGCGTTTCTCTTCCGAGTAGGTGCGCATCGTCACCATCGGCACGAGGAACAGGATGATCACGCTGGCGTTCTGCAGCAGCGGCCGGATCAGATCGTTGTTGACGTTCTGCTTCACCGGGCCGCCGCCGAACTGCGCGCGCATTGCCGCCGAGGCGACGAGATCGACGTAGGCGACGTAGAAGTACCCGAAGATCAGGGCGAAGAGCCCCATCATCACCCACGCGATCGGCGAGCCGAAATAGACGCGCATTTCCTTGCCGGCAATCGCCGAGATGTTGCGGACGCGATTACCCATTGGCCACCTCCTGCGTTGCGGGCGCGTCAACCACCGTCGCGGCCGCCTGATCGCGCTGTTCTTCGGTGGTCAGCTGCAGGAAGATTTCCTCGAGACTGAGCCGGTTCGGCCGCAGCTCGAGCAGGCCCCAGCCGCGATCGACGACCGCGCGCGCGACTTCGCGGCGGACGTCGACGTTCGGTTCGGCTTCGATCTCGAAGCCGGTCATCCGCGCGTGCTGATCGGCCACGGTCACGACGCGCACGCCCGGCACCGCGGCGAGCGCAGCGCCGGCGTCGCCGTCGGCCTCGACTTGCACGTACAGCGTCGCCGATCCCTTGAGCTGATGAGTCAGGTTCTCCGGCGTGTCGACGGCGACGACCCTGCCCTTGTTGATAATGACGACGCGGTGGCAGGTCTGCGCGACCTCCGGCAGGATGTGCGTGCTCAGGATGATCGTGTGATCGCCGCCGAGCCCGCGGATCAAGTCGCGCGTCTCCATGATCTGCTTCGGGTCGAGACCCGCGGTGGGCTCGTCGAGGATCAGAACTTCCGGATCGTGCAGCAGCGCCTGCGAGAGGCCGACCCGCTGCTTGTAGCCCTTCGAGAGCTTGCCGCAGTGCCGGTTGGCCATGTCGTCGACGTGCGTCTTGCGCATCGCGGTCTCGACGCGCTGCTGGCGCTCGGCTTTCGACAGCTGGCCGAGCCGCAGCCTGGCGCAGAAATTCAGGTACTCGCGCACCGTCATTTCCGGGTAGAGCGGCGGGGTCTCGGGCAGGTAGCCGATGCGCTCCTTGGCCTCGATGGGCTTCTCGAACAGGTCGAACCCCGCGACGATGGCCTTGCCGTCGGTCGCGGGCATGTACCCGGTGAGCACGCGCATCGTCGTGGTCTTGCCGGCGCCGTTCGGGCCGAGAAAACCCAGGATTTCTCCCTTCTCTACGCGAAAGCTGACGTCGTCGACGGCAGTGAAGGGGCCGTACCGTTTCGTGAGGTGTTGCACCTCAATCATGTGTTCCTCTTCGTTGCTGAGAGCTTCCCAAGCGGGTTAAAACCTGTGGAAAACCGCCCGAGGCGGGGCAGCCACGCATCGTATTTAAGGCCTGAAAACCTGTCAACACTTGACGTATGAATAGCTGTTCATATATTCATACATTATGAGCTCGACGACCGTTCGGAAACCCGATGCCGCCGCGGCTCTGAGGGATCAGACGTGCGAGGAGCGCCATGCGCTTGACCCGCAGGCACTGGCTGCCGTGCAGGCCCGACTGCTGGCGTCGGGAACGGTGGAATCGGTCGCCGACGTCTTCAAGCTTCTGGGCGATCCGACCCGCGTCCGCATCGTCGACGCGTTGAGTCACGGCGAGCGCTGCGTGTGCGACCTGGCGTCGCTGGTCGGGATCAGCGAGTCGGCGGTATCGCACCAGTTGCGGCTCCTGCGGTCGGCGCGGCTCGTCCGGGTGCGCCGAACCGGACGGATGGCTTTTTACTCGCTTGACGACCATCACGTCGTCGGCCTGTTGCACGACACGCGCAAGCACGTCGAAGAGGCCGCATCGTGAGCGACGCCTGCTGCGGACAGGGCGCGTGCGATCCCAGCGAACAGAAGACCGGGACGGGGTCCTCCGGCGAACATGGTGGGCACGCCCACGCGGCGGCGACCGCGGCGCTCTCGGGCCGGCAGACGGCGACGGTGGTCGCTTCAGGGCTGCTGATTGCCGCGGGGGCAGTCGCGGCGTACTTCGGCAACCCTGGCTCGGCGGTCGGTTTCTACGCCACTTCGATCGCGCTCTCGATCCCCCAGCCGTTGCGTCGCGCCTGGCGCGCGGTCGGCGAGCGATCGCTCGACATCAACGCGCTGATGGTGATCGCCGTCGTTGGCGCGGTGCTGCTCGATGACTGGATGGAAGCGGCGGCGGTGGTGTGGCTGTTTGGCATCGCGCAGTGGCTCGAGACGCTGAGCATGGTCCGCGCCCGGCGCGCGGTGCGCTCGCTGATGACGGACACCCCGACGACGGCGATCGTGCGGCGCGGGGGACGTGACGAAACCGTGCCGGTCGCGCAGGTGCAAGTCGGCGACGTCGTGGTGATCCGCCCCGGCGATCGTGTTCCGGTCGACGGCATCGTTGTCACCGGCGCCACCGCGATCAATCAGGCCCCGGTCACTGGAGAGTCGGTGCCGGTCGAGAAAACCATCGGCGACGGCGTGTTTGCCGGCAGCATCAACGGCAACAGCGCGATCGAGGTGGAGACGACGCGGCCGGCGTCGGACAGCACGATTGCCCGCATCGTTCATCTCGTCGAGGCGGCGCAGAGTCAGCGCGCGCCGGTGCAGACGTTCGTCGAGCGGTTCGCGCGGCGCTACACGCCGGCGATTGTCGGGCTCGCCGTCGCCATGGTCGTCGTCGGGCCGCTCGCGACCGGCGGCGTATCCGGCTGGTCAGGCGAGTTCGCGACGTGGAGCTATCGCGCGCTGGCGCTGCTGGTCGTCGCGTGCCCGTGCGCGCTGGTGATCTCGACGCCGGTGTCGTTCGTCTCGGCGCTGACGTCGGCGGCGCGCAACGGCGTGCTCATCAAAGGCGGCGCGCACCTGGAGCGGTTGAGCGGCGTGCGCGCGATCGCGTTCGACAAGACCGGCACGCTGACTCAGGGCCGCGTCATGGTCACCGACGTGCTCACCGTCGAGGGCGTCTCGGCGCACGGCGTCCTCTCGGTGGCCGCCGCGCTCGAGCTGCGCTCCGAACATCCGATTGGCCGGGCGATCGTCGATCGCGCGCATGCGATCGGTCTGGCGATCCTGCCCGGTGACGGGTTCCGTGCGCTGCCCGGGCTTGGCGCCGAGGCGCTGGTCGCCGCGTCGCCGGCAATTGTCGGAAGCCATCGTCTGTTCGAGGAGCGGCAGCTGTGCACGCCCTCGCTGCATGCGCACGCGTCCGACGTCGAGGAACGCGGCGGCACGCCGGTGCTCGTCGGCCACGGCGGATCGGCGCTGGGGGTGATTCGCGTCAGCGATCAGATTCGCGGCGAAGGCCGGGATGCGATCGCGCGGCTGCGCGACGAGGGCATCGCGCGCGTCGAGCTGCTCACCGGCGACACGCCGGCCAACGCCGAAGCGATTCGGGCCAGCGCCGGCCTCGACGCCGCGCACGCCGGCCTGATGCCCGCCGACAAAGTGCGGCACATCGCCCGGCTGCGGGCCGAGTTCGGCAGCGTCGCGATGGTCGGCGACGGCGTCAACGACGCGCCGGCGCTCGCCGCCGCGGACGTCGGCATCGCCATGGGCACCGCCGGCAGCGACATCGCGCTCGAAACCGCCGACGTCGCGCTGATGTCCGACGAACTCGAGAAGCTGCCGTACGCCCTCCGGCTCGCCCGCGCGACGATGACCAACATCCGGATCAACCTGATTCTGGCGTTGGGCCTCAAGCTGGCATTTGTCGTGGCGGCAGCCTCAGGGATTGCCACGCTGTGGATGGCGGTGCTCGCGGATACGGGCGCCTCGCTGCTGGTCACCGCGAACAGCCTGCGGCTGCTGCGGACCAGATAGCTCAGCACGGTTTGCTTAATGCTCGGTGCTGATGCTGAGTGCTTGGTGCAGGTGGTTGATGCTTTGTGCGGTCGACGCGTCGGCCCGTACGAAACCGAGATATCTTCCGTGTTGACGTTGCCCGGATGCTAACTGCACGAGGCAACGAGCACTTGCACCAAGCACCCAGCATCAGCACCAAGCGCTAAGCATGGCGAGGTGAGCTAGCCGCGTTCGTCCACCCAGCGCTCGAGCATCCGCTGGTCGATCAGCGATACTTTCTCGAACTGCACGCCCATCCCGGTCTTGCGATCGCTCCAGGCGATGTGTCCCTGCGCGGCGATTTCCGACGGCGTCCCCGGGAGGCGGAACTTGACCAGCACGCTGGTGCCTTTCGAAAGCGGGTTCATCGTTCGAATCGCGACGCCGCCCTTGCTGACGTCGAGCGTCACCGCGCCGGCGATCGTCTGGCCGGCCTGATACGACACCGGCACGCCCAGCGCGATGCGCAGGCTGGCGCGGCGGTTGAAGTTGTCCGGGAACAGGTGCGGCGCGAGCGCCGGCAGGATCTGCGGGGTGCTCGCGTGCTCGTTGATGTAGGCGACGTTCATGGCCGCCAGCGCCGGCACCAGCGCCGCGCTCGGCAGGGACCCCGAAAACACCACCACCGGGACCACGCGATCCGGCCGCTGCCGGACATCGCGGACGAACGCCGCGCCGTCCTCGGCCAGCGCGAGGTCGACGAGCGCCAGGTTGATGGGCGAGGCCGGCGCCTGCGCCGCCGCCCGCGCCTCGGCCTCGGATCCGACGCTGACGAACGCATGACGCGCATCGGCAAGGGCGGCGGCAAACCGGTCGCGGACGGCCGCCGACCGATGGGCAATCAGGATGGTCTTCGTCGACATGCCGGCCACGTGTGCTGCCCCAAGATACCGTAATCGCGCGATCTACTTGACGGCGGTTTCGATGCGGTCGATATAATCGGAATTGAAGGAACCAGGAGAACGTATGGCGACTTGTCCCGAATGCGACGCCGAACTCGAAATCGATGGCGATGATCTCGACGAAATGGAAGTCGGCGATCCGTGGGATTGTGATGCGTGCGGCAGCCACCTCCGCGTCTCGAGCATTCGACCGCTCGAATTCGACAACGACGACGAGGATGACGAAGACGAGGATGACGACGACGAGGACAGCGACGAGGAGGAAGCCTCGGACGACGACGATGCCGACGATGACGACGATGACGCCGACAGCGACGACGACGAAGGCGGTGGAGACTGGGAAGAATGATTGACGCGGGCGCGCCTCCGGCGACCTCGCTTGCCTCGCGCGAAGCCGCGCTGACCGCGCGGTTGCGGAGCCTGTCGTCCCTGGTTGTCGCCTACAGCGGCGGTGTCGATTCGGCGTTCCTCGCCTGGGCCGCGACTCAAGTGCTTGGCGATCGCGCGCTGTGCGTCACCGCCGACAGCGCCAGCTATCCCGAACGCCACCGCCAGATGGCGCTGAATATCGCCGCGCAGTTCCAGTTGCATCACGAAATCATCCGCACCGCCGAGCTCGAGCGCCCCGAGTACCGCCAGAACCACGGCGACCGCTGCTACTACTGCAAGCACGAGCTCTACACCGAGCTCACCGCGCTGGCGCGGGCGCGCGGTTTTGAGGCCGTCGCCGACGGCAGCAACGCCGACGACCGCGGCGACTACCGGCCCGGCCGCCGTGCCGCGCGCGAGTTCGGCATCATCAGCCCGCTCGACGAAGCCGGGTTGACCAAGGACGACATCCGCGCGCTCTCGCACGACGCCGGACTGCCGACCTGGGACGAGCCGGCGTCGGCCTGTCTGTCGTCGCGCGTCCCGTACTTTTCGGAAGTGACGGAAGAGAAGCTTCGCGCCATCGAGCGCGCGGAGGAGGCCGTCCGCGCGCTTGGCTTTCGCGTGCTGCGGGTCCGGCACCACGGCGATGTCGCACGTCTCGAACTGGCGCGCGATGAAATGGCGCGGGCGATCGACCCCCCGGTCGCGGCCGCCATCGACACGGCCTTGCGAGCGCTCGGCTTCAAATACGTCGCGCTCGATCTGAAAGGATACCGGCTCGGCAGCCTGAACGAAGGGCTGTCGTTGCGGCCGGTGTAGGCACGGGTCGCCTCGACGGCGGCTCGGGTCGCGCGCTCCCCACGTGACTTCCCGGCTTCGGCTCCTCCTTGGCGCGCTCGCGCTGGCGTTTCTGGCCGCGCATCTGCGCGACCTGCCGCGTACGCTCGAGGACCTCGATTCGATCAATTTCGCGCTCGGCATCGAGTCCTTTTCGGTCGCCGCGCATCAACCGCATCCGCCGGGCTATCCGATTTTCATCGGCCTCGCCAAACTGTCGAACGGCGCCCTGCAGACGTTCGCGCCGTCGATGAATCGCGACCGGCGCGCCGCGGTGGCGCTCGCGATCTGGAATGTCATCGCCGGCGCGCTGGCCGCGTTCGTGCTGGCGTCGTTCTGGATCGCCGTCGGGCTGACGGCGCCGGCCGCGAGCCTGACGACGATTGTGGCGATTTCGTCGCCGTTGTTCTGGTTCACCGCCTCGCGGCCACTCAGCGACACCGCGGGCCTCGTCGCCGCGCTCGCCGTGCAGACGCTCGTCCTGCGCGGGTTTCAACGCTGGCGCGCCGACGCGACCGTGCTGCCTGCGGATTGGTCGTGGGCGGCATTTGGCGCCGGGCTGATCATCGGCCTGCGTTCGCAGACGTTGTGGCTGACCGGGCCTCTGCTGGTGTGGACGGCGGTGCGATTGCTGCGCGCCGGGCGCGCCGGTAACGTCGGACGGCTCACCCTCCTGGCCGCGGCCGGCGCCCTGGTGTGGGCGGTGCCGCTGGTCCTCGATACCGGCGGCGTCAGCGCGTATCTCGCCGCCTTGTCGAACCAGGGCGCCCAGGATTTCACCGGCGTCAGGATGCTCTGGACGCAGCCAACCTGGCGCCTCCTGCGCGAAGCGCTGTCGCTGACGTTCCTCGGCCCGTGGCAGGCGGCCGCACTCGGCGAGATCATGGTTGTGCTCGCGATCATCGGCGCCATCCGTCTGTGGCGCGGCGATCGCGACACGCTGTTCGTCATCACGCTCGCCTTCGCGCCGTACATCGTATTTCATCTGTTGTTCCAGGAAACCGTGACCCTCCGCTATGCCTTGCCGATCGTCGTGCCGATCACCGGCCTGGCGGTGATTGCGCTGTCGGAACTCGGCATGCAACTGAGCGCGGTGGCGGCCGCGGCAATTGTCGCGGTGAGCCTGGCGATCGGCCAGCCGAGACTGCACGCCTACGCCGCCGACGGCGCGCCGATCTTCCGCGCGTTTCAGGCGATGCACGCGGCCCTGTCGGCCGAGCGCCAACGGCCGGTGCTGACGATGCACCATCAGGTCTGGTGGGGCGTGCGCCGCGTCCTCGACTGGTACCGGGAAACCTGGAACACCGGACCGCAGCCGCACCCCGGCGATCGCGAGTGGCTCGGCGTCGTCGATCATTTCGCGCGCGGCAGGACGGCGCCGGTGTGGATGTTGACGGACCTCACCCGCACCGACATCGCGGCGTTCGACCCGCGAACCACAACCCTTGGCGGCCGTTACGAGCTCTCCCCGCGGATCCGTGAGCTCGTCGGCGGCGCGCGCCTCGATGGTCTGGCGTGGTGGCGGATCGGGCCGCCGGCCTGGATGCTCAGTCGCGGCTGGTCGCTCACCACCGAACTCGCCGGCGTCACCAAGGCGGACGAAAAGGCGCGCGGTCGCGACGGCGCCCTGGCGCTCCTTCGACGATCGCCCGAGCCGATCCGCATCGTCCTCGGCGGGCGCTATTTGAGCGGCGTCGGCGGCAGCGTCGCGGACGTCACCGCGACACTTGACGGAACGCCGATCGATCGCTGGACGGTGGCGGCCGAGCCCAACTGGTTCGTCCGCCCGATCGAGTTGCCGCATGGAGTCCCGGCGGGCGCGTCACCGTACGCGTCGTTGCTGATCCACGTGACGGCGGCGCACCCCGACGCCCCGGTGCCGGATGTCGGACTCGAGCAATTCGACGCCGCGCCGCTGACCGACGTGACGATGGCATTTGCCGATGGCTGGCTGGAGAGCGAAAGCAACCCGCAGAACGGCGTCACCTGGCGATGGACCAGCCGGCGCAGCACGCTGCTGATCTGGCCCGGTAATCGCGATCGGACGTTGACGCTCGTCGGTGAATCGCCGCTGAAATCCTTCGATCGCGCGCCCAACGTCGTCGTCCGCGCCGGCGACCGCGAGCTGGCGCGTTTCAGCCCGTCGGCGGACTTCACACAGACGATCGCGCTGCCGCTCGACGCGCTGACCGCGGCAAACGGGCGGGTGACGATCGAAACCGATCTGGTCTTCGTCCCCGGCGAGCGCCACAACAGCCCGGACCGGCGGCAGCTCGGACTGAAGCTGTTTTCAGTGCGCGTGCGATAGATCCGTGCGCCTTGCGCCCAACTGCGCCGGTGCGCCAATGCGTGTGCCCCGTGCATCTCTCGGTCGCCATCCAGGTGGCGTCCGCGTCGGGTTTACATCCGAATGCGAAGCAATCTGCCGCAGAGGAAGTGCACGGCGTACGGCGCACGCGCACCGGCGCACCGGCGCATTTGGCGCAAGTCGCACGGGGTGCTTCACTTCTCGGCGACCGCCATCACCGACGTCCCGATTGGCAGATTGGCGATCTTCAGCCACGCGGCCTCGGCCCGGAGCGATAAATCGAAGACGGCGTTGACGGGCCCCGCCGGTGTCTGCAGGTCGGCGTCCGAGGCTTCGTGGGCGCGGCCGCGCAGGCGCTCGAGCCCGCGGACGCCAAGGGCAAACGGGAACGGAGTGAAGTTCGTGAACGTCACGCGACGGACGCGGAATCCAGCCCGAGTCAGTTTGTCGGACAGGGTCGCGCGCGTGTAGCGGCGTACTTCCATCGTCAACGTCGAGTGCGAGCCTTTGAGCATGTCGAGCGCCGCGACGTTGACGATGACGAGCCCGCCGGGCTTGAGCACGCGATGCATTTCACGAAGCGCCTGCGTCTCGCTGGCGTCGTCGAGGCAGTAGAGCACGTCGAACGACGTGGCCAGGTCCATGCTTGCGTCACGCAGCGGCAGCGCGGTGACGTTGCCGCGCACCATCGATCTTCCCAGGGCGCGGCCGGCGTCAAGGCCGGTCTGCGATCGTTCGACGGCGACGACGTGGCCGTAGTCGCGAAGCCAGTCAGCATTACGTCCGGTGCCGGCGCCGCAGTCGACGATGTGTTCGATCTCGCGTCCGTCGAGCGCCGCGTCGAGCAGGAGCCGGGCCTGGCGACGGAGGCCGCGAAACCAGAAATGGTCCTCCTCGTTGCGCGCCGTCGCGCGCAGCATCCTTTCCATGCGGCCATTCTAGCCATGCTGGTCATGGGCGATGGGCGATCGGGTGATCGGGCCATGGCAGAGCATCGGCGATCGCGCGATTGGGCGAAGGGCGAGATGCGCACAGCCAGCACGGCAGGGCAGTGAGATTCATCTCATCCTTCGCCCGATCGCG
>DASUGM010000182.1:0-3932 GCA_036274055.1 Vicinamibacterales bacterium
GGCGACGGCGCCGCCGGCCCGGCGCGCCGGCCGGGTCGCCGTCGTGCGGCTGCGGCGGCCGATCCTGGTGCTCAACCGCGCGCTGCACCCGTGCCTGTTTCCAGTGCTCGACCAGCTCCGGCACGTCGCCAAACACTTCCAGCCAGGTCACCGCGTCTGAGAACGCCGGCCGGTGCGGCAACGAGCGCGCCACCCGCGGCGGCAGCGCTTCGTCGAGCAGCCGCGGCGTGATCTGGCCGATCTGCCGCAGCCGCTCGAGATCCTTGCGCGCGATCGGCAGCATCCCGAAATCGAGCCGCTCGCCGCGCGGGTCGGCATTGCCGGCGGCGACGCGGCGATCGAGGGCGCCGAGCGGCCGCAGCAGCGCGCCAATCAGCAACGTGTTGGTGAACTCCGCCGGCGCGTCTGCGGATCGCTGCCGGAAGTCGTCGAGCCGCGCCAGCGATTCCCAGATCGCCTCCGACGGCTCCTTCAATTCCGGCGTCATCAACTCGAGCAGCCGCGCCCGGCCGAGCGCGCGGAACGTCGCCTCCGCGTAGCCGGAGCGCAGAATCTTGAAGTACTCCTCGAGCAGCCGCGCCGGCGACGCGGTCTGAATCAGATGCCGGTGCTCGGCGATCGCTTCGATCACCAGCGGATCGAGATCGAAGCCGAGCCGCGCCGACATCACCGCGGCGCGCAGCATCCGCACTGGATCCTCGACGAACCGGACCCGCGGGTCGCCGATCGATCGCACCACGCGCGCCTCGAGATCGCCGAGCCCGCCGACGTAATCGATCACCGAGTAGTCGGCGATGTTGTAGAACAGGCCGTTGATGGTGAAGTCGCGGCGGAACGCGTCCTCCTCGGGAGTGCCGAAGGTGTTGTCGTGGTGATGGTCGTCGCGTTCGCGCGCCCGCCGCGGCTCGCGCCGCGGATCGCGGCGGCCGCCAGTCTGTTGGCCGCCACCGCCGTGTCCGTGATGCTCCACGATCGCCGCCTTCGCGGCTTCGAGCTCCTGCTCGGCCTTCGCCCGGTCGGCGAGCTTGGTCGCGATCTCCTCGCCGGTCGGCTCGTCGATCTCGATGCCGTCCGGCCCGATCGTCGCCACCACCGGCGGCACTTCAGCGTCGGACTCATTCGCCGCGGCCGCCGGCACCACCCGCCGGAACGTCGCGACCTCGATCGTCTTGGGCCCGAACTTGACGTGCGCGAGCCGGAAGCGCCGTCCGATGATCCAGCAGTTGCGGAACAGCTTCTTGATCTGCTGGGGATGCGCGCTGGTGCCGATGTCGAAGTCCTTTGGCCGCCGGCCGAGGAGCAGGTCGCGGACGCTGCCGCCGACCAGATAGGCCGCGAACTTGTGCTCGTGGAGCCGGTAGAGGACCTTGAGAGCGTCGGGATCGATGTCCTTGCGCGAGATCCGATGGTCCGCGCGCGGGACGATGACGGGAACGGCCACGAAAGGCAATTCTATGGCAGGTGCCGGACCCCCCGTGTTTACCGGCGGATATCGACCACTTTCTTTTGGCCGCGGGCGTCGATGACCACGCCAATCGCCTCCGGCCGGGCGCCTTGAGGCACGACCGCCTCGACCCGGTGCCGGCCCAGAGGGACGCTTGTCAGCAGATACCGTCCCGCGGCGTCGGTCGTGGCGCTCACGGTCCGGCCGCCCGGCACGAACCCGCGGTCCGGAAACGCAACGACGAGGACTCCCGCCAGGGGGCTGCCGTCGCTCGCGGTCACGGTACCCGAGATCTCAGCGCGTGTGTCGATCAGCGCGACCTGGACACCGTCGAGCGATAACCCGCCAACCAGCTCGACCGTCCCGTCCGTCACCGGCTGGCCGCTGATCGCGACACGCTCGATCGACCATGGGACCTTTGGCGGCAGATCGAGACTGATGAGATATCTTCCCGGAGCGAGGTTGGCGAAGGCGAACGCGCCGTCGTTGGTGACCGTCGCGACGAGAAGACCTTGACTGTTGATCGACGTCGGCGAGAAGCCGATCGGCGTCGCGCGCATCTTGATCGCGGACGTCGACGTACCGTCCTCAATCGACACGCGTCCGCTCATGCCCGCGCCGGGCGCGAGCGTCAGCGCCAGATTGACCCGGTCCGGTCCAATCACCGCCGCGCCGCGGGCCCAGCCGATCTGCATCGGCGCGCCTTCCGGCTTCACCGCGCCTGAGGCGAAGACTTCGTATTCGCCATAGGGCAGGCCGGCGATGCGAAACCGTCCGCCGTCCATCGGAACGCCTGAAAAGCGAATCCCATTCCGAGCGACGAACACCACCTGCTGGCCCTGAATCGGCAGCCCGGAGACATGCGTCAGCTGCCCCTCGGCCGTCCCAGCCGGTGCGATGGATACCTGGATGTCGATGTCGCCGATCACGTCACCTTCGTTGACTCGCACGGGCGCGGCGTCCTGCGGCCGGAGCGATCCCGGAAAGTAGGTGTCGACGAAGCTGAATTCCCGATCCCGCCCGTCTGCGCCAGTCTTTCGGGCATCGGTGGCTTCGAGCGAGTGCGCGGTGACGAGGTACTCTCCGGGCGCCAGCGATCCGATGCGATAGCGCCCGCGGCCGTCCGTCGTCACGGCGCCGCTGCCGATGACCGCCGAGGGCTGGAGCGCCTGGTTGCGAGGCATCACCCTGACCTGCGCGCGAATCGGCTCACCCATCTCGCCGGTCACGATGCCGCTGATCGCTCCGGTCTTCGTCAACACCATCGAGACGTCGGCAATCGCCTGTCCTGGCCCGAGCGTGAGCAGTTCGTTCGCCGGCCCGCCTGCCGATCGGCCGAACCACTCGTCGATGTAGCCGGCCTTCTGCGCCGAAACGGCGTATCGTCCCGCCGGCAGATTGGTGAACCGAAACCGGCCGCCCGGATCGGTCACCGTTTCACGTTTGGTCGGTACGCCCTCGATGGCGATGCGGACAATCGCAGTGGCGAGCGGGCTTTGACGCCGATCGGTAACGACACCGCTGATCGATCCGGTGCCTGTTTGCGCCGTCGCGATCACGGCGCGCGGGTCGCGTTGCTGCGGCAGCATCGCGGCAGCCGCCGGAATCGAGCACGACAACAGCGCGGCAAGGACAATGCGGCCGCGCATCAGCGTGTCCTCACGACCAGCGCCCGCTCGAGGCGCGTAGCGCCGACAAGAGTGATCAACTCGGCGCCCGCCGCGAGTCGCTCAACAACATGCGCCGCCGGCCAACCGGTGAATTCGGCGTCGTCGATGGCGCGAATCAGATAGTCGCCCGGCGCCAGGTTCGTCGCCTCATAGCGGCCGCGGTCGACGCGCACCTTGATCGTCTTCAACGACCACTCGCTCGCGCCCCACGCCGACCGATCGGCGGGCCAGAGCACGACCGCGGCCGGTGGGAGCGAATTGCCGACGCCCTCGACGCGCACCGTGCCGGCGACGACGGCCGGGTGCTGAAACAGCCGCAGGACGATGTTGCCGACATCGCCGCTGGCGTCGAACGGCACGTCGCTATGATCTCTTCCGCCGACCTCGACCGAGCCGTGCGTCCAGCCATCCGGCAGATTCGACAACCGGATCGTGTAGCGGCCCGGCATCATCGGGCTCGACGCGAAGGATCCATTTGAAGCGATTTTCAGGGTGCCGGACGTCGCCACGAGACCGGCGGCGAGCACGGTGCCCTGGATGTCCGCGATCGCGTCGGCCGACGGCGCCGGTGCCGCGTCGAAGTCGAGCCGGCCGCGCGCGACGATGCCCGGACGCAGCGTCACCATCAATCGCTCGACGTTGCCGTTCCCGACAACCACGCTCTGACGCGCCCAGCGGCGATCGGCGGGCGGCGCGGGCCCGGGCGGCGGCGTGTGCGACGCGCTGCTGTCGACGACCGCACGCAGTTCGTAAACGCCGGACGGCACGATCGGAAAGACGAACGATCCGTCGGCCAGCGCGTGCGTCGAGATCTCCTG
>DASUGM010000183.1:0-10014 GCA_036274055.1 Vicinamibacterales bacterium
GAACCAGTCGTCGCCCTCGAGCACGAACGGCTCGAGGGTCGCGCCGGTCAGGCGCCCGCGCACGCTGTGCTGGTAGAAGGCGTGATGAATCGCGATCTCGGCGATGTTGTGCCGGCCCGGCCCGGGCCGCCAGTACGCCAGCTTCGGCGTCACGTCGGCGAGCGCCGCTTTCATGTCGTTACCGTGCCACGCGCCGGGCCCGTAGCCTTCGTCGAGAATGCGCCTGGCGAGCGCCGGCGTGACCGCCATGACGGGAGCCTTCTTTGTCTGTGTGCTGCTCATTTTGATCCCTCCACCGAGAGCGCATCCTGGGTCAGCGCGTTCTCCGCGAGAATCAGCGTATCGAGCCGGCGGCGATGCGTTCTTGGAAGATCTTGCGGTCGCCCTGGGCGGCTTTCCGGAAGCGGCGCGGCGAGACACCCGCGGCGCGGTGGAACGTGCGGACGAAGTTGGAGAGGTCATTGAAGCCGACATCCATCGCGATGTCGGTGATCGCGCGCCCGGGTTCGGCGAGCAGCCGCGCGGCGCGGCGCAGGCGTGATCGGACCAGATACTGGTGCGGCGTCACGCCCAGCACCTGACTGAAGCTGCGCAGGAAATGAAACGGGCTCGCGCCGGCGTGCGCGGCGACGCGAGCGAGGTCGAGGGGCTCGCTGGCATGATCGTCGATCCACATCGCCGCATCGACGGCGCGGCGACGTTCGCGCAGCGATGGGGACGAGACCGCCGCGACCTCGCCCGACGCGACATCGACAAAACGCGCCGCGAGCCAGAGCGACAATTCCTCGAGCCCGGCGTCGACGCGACCGTCCACGGCGGCTTGCGCCGCCTCGGCGATCACCATCATCGGCGCCAGCGGCGGCAGGCCGCCCGCGCGCCAGACGCGCCGGCGATCGCCGATGGCCTCAATCGCCGCGGGCGAGAAATGAAACGACAGGCACTCGTCGGGATGGGGATGGTCGTGCGTGCAGGTGTACTCGTCGCCGGGATGGCCGACCATGATCGAGCCGGCTACGAGTTCATAGGACCGGCCGCGGACGACGCAGCCGAAGCCGCCTTTGCGGACGAACGAAATCGAATGATCCCGGTGACACTCGACGAACGGCGCGTCGTCGGCGGTGTGCGCACAGCGGTAGTCGTAGGCCGTGACCAGCGGCGTGCGCACCAGTTCGCGGAGCACACGCTAATTCTAACGGGGCTGAGTGCGCGCGCCGAGACCCAGCGTCAGAATCGCCATGAACAGAATGATTGCCGTGTCCACGAGAACCGAAGCCATCATCGTGCCTCCGTCGTGCTTAGACAGCCACTTGGCCCCAAATGACACATCCAGCGGAACCCCGGCGGGGCGCGGGCCGTCCTGACGGGCGATGTCCAATGTGCTCGCCTCGGCCCGTGTGGCGCTCGAGACCCTCCGCCTGAACCCGTTACGCACGACGTTGTCCACGCTCGGCATCATCATGGGCGCGGCGTCGCTCGCGGCGGTCCTGGCGCCTGGCTGATGGGGGCGAGCGGCTCGCGCGGGGCGCGATCGAGCGTGAGGGCTTGCAGCTCATCGTCCTCCGGCCGCAAACCGACGCGACGCAGGACGGCCTGCGCGTGCCGCTCTCCGGCTTTCCCCTCTTCGACGTCGGGACCGCCGACGGGCTGCTCGCGGCCGCCGGCCCGGGCATCGGCGTGCAGTTGACGATGGACGGGACCGGCTCGGTATCGATCGCCGGCGATCGGCCGCGCGCGGTGCGGGTCCGCGGCGTCCTCGGCGTTCATCTGCCCTCGAACGTGCTGCCGGCGCCGACCGCGGGCCGCGCGATCACCGAAGACGAATCGCGGCGCGGCGCCGACGTCGTCGTCATCTCGCAGAAGCTGGCCGACGAGTTGACGCGGCTCGGTCAACCGGGCGGCCGGGTCGGCGAGATGCTCGCGCTTGACGGTGGTGCGCGTCAGGTCGTCGGCATCATCGCCGCCAATCCAACCGAGCGCTTTTTTGCGGTGTTGGTACCGTTCACCGGCGCCGATCGGTCGATGACTGCGGTGACGGCGCCCCGGCCGCGCTCGATTGCCGTTCACGTCGAGCAGGTCGAACGAGTGCCGGCCGTCCGGGAAGCCGTCGAACGCTATGCCTCGGCGCAATCGTGGAACGGCAGGTACATCGTCCAGGCGCTCGGCCAGGAGCGGCTCGAACAGCTGGCGCGAGGAATTCTGGTGTTCAAGCTGTTGATGGGCGCGTTCACCGCGATCTCGCTGATCGTCGGCGGCATCGGCATCATGAACGTGCTGCTGGCGTCGATCCTGGAACGCACCCGCGAGATCGGCGTGCGCAAGGCCGTGGGCGCGCGGCGCCGCGACATCCGGCGGCAGTTCCTGGTCGAATCGATCACGATTGCGTTGATAGGCACGGCGGTGGGCCTGGCGCTCGGCTTCAGCGGCGCGTTCGCGGTCACCGCCTACATTCGCGCCCAGACGGAGGCGCCTCTTTACGTCGCCGTGACCGCGCCATCGCTCGGGCTGACGGCGATTGCGGCGATCGGGATCGGCCTGGGCGCGGGACTCTATCCGGCCCTCCGGGCCTCGCGCCTCACGCCGGTGGAGGCGATACAGCGTGAGTAGTCTTGAGTCTTCAGTCTTGGGCCTTGGGCCTTGGGCCCTGGGCCCTGGGCCCTGGGCCCTGGGCCCTGGGCCTGCTATCGTCTCGCGACATGCGAACGGTGTTGCGCCTGCTTGTCGCCGCCGGTCTGGTCGCCGCGATCGTGCCCGAGTTCGCCGCGCAGTCTCCGGCGCCGGCGACGCGGTGGTTCAAGGGCAATACCCACACGCACACCCTCAACAGCGACGGCGACAGCACCCCCGACGACGTCGTGCGCTGGTATCGCGAGCACGGCTATAACTTCCTGGTCCTGACCGATCACAACGTCCTCACCCGGGTCGAAGGATTGAACGCGCTGCACGGGCTCGACGAAAAGTTTCTCGTCGTCCGCGGCGAAGAAGTCACCGAGACGCTGGGTGAGGCGTCGATCCACATCAATGGCCTCGACGTCTCGCGGAAGGTCGATCCGCAGGGCGGCAAGACCGTGGTCGACGTGTTGCAACGCAACGTCGACGCGATCCGCGCCGCCGACGGCGTGCCGCACATCAACCATCCGAACTTCCGCTGGTCGATCACGACCGAGCAGCTCAAGCAGGTCCGCAATAACAAGCTGTTCGAGATCTTCAACGGCCACCCGCAGGTCAACAACCTCGGCGGCGGCGGCGTCCCAGGTGTCGAGGAAGTGTGGGACGCGATCCTCTCGAACGGCATCCTTCTTTACGGCATTGCCGTCGACGACGCGCATACGTTCAAGGATCCGGGGAATCCCGCAGTGGCCGGGCCGGGCCGCGGCTGGGTGATGGTGCGGGCGCCGCGGCTCGACGCACGCGAACTGCTGGCGGCGCTCGAACGCGGCGACTTCTACGCGTCCACCGGTGTGGTGTTGAAAGATCTGACATCGACGCCGACGAGCGTGTCGGTGACGGTGCAGCCGACGGCGTTCTCGAAGTACCGGATTCAGTTCATCGGCAAGGGCGGCAAGCTGCTGCGCGAAGTCGCCGACTCCTCCGCCACCTACACGTTCGCCGGCGGCGAGGGCTATGTCCGCGCCAAGATTATCGAAAGCAACGGGCAGCTAGCGTGGACGCAGCCGGTGATCGTGAGGTGACGTCGGTGCGGCGCTATGGCGTGATTCGGACGAACCCGCGCCAGGCGATCGCTCCGTCGATAGCGACTTCGGCGCGGTAGATGCCGGGCGCACGAACCATCGGCATCTGCCACTGGGACAGCGTCGACGCACCTTTGCGGAAGTCGACATTCGACGCCTTGCTCGTGCCCACCAGTTGGCTGGTGCCGTCGAAAAGACTGAGCATCATCTGTCCACGGACGCGGTCGCGCGGCAGCCATTGCAGGTAGACCGCGAATGACGGCTCGCGCAGCGAGAAATCCTCGCGCGTGTCGGTCGGGCCGCGCATCTCATCCTTCGTCATCGCGCGGGTGAAGCCGCCCATCAGGACGTGGATTTCGAGCGCGACGGGCGCGAGGATCTCACCGCGGCCGCGAAGGCCCGCGACTGGTGTCGGCGCGGGAGCGGCCCCGACAATCAGCAGCGCCGCGGGAACGATCGGCGCGCCTCGCAGCTGCGCGCGAAAACGCATCAACTCAAACAGCCGCGACGGGCCCGGCACGCCCGCCGCTCCAATCATGCCGATCAACTCGCCGAATTCATTCAGCACCGGCGCTCCAGGCGTGCCGCTGCCGCCAACGAAATTCGCGACGAACGCCGGACCACCGGCCGGTCCTTGACCGGTGATCGATCCCTCAGCCAAGACCCGCGCGCCATTCGCATCGCCTTCCATCGAATAGCAGCGGTCGCCGATTTTCACCGGCTCGGCCGCGGCCGGAGCTGCCGTGATCGCCGGCGGCGCCCCTTCGAACACCGCCCAGTCCTGTTGACGATTCCATGCGAGCAACGCGCCCACCGGCGTGGCCGTGCCGCCGGGAGGCAACACGAGCACCCGCTCCGCATTGTCGAACGTCGCCATCGCAGTCGCGACGCGGCCGCCGCCGATCGCCAGTCCCGCGAACGAGTCGAGATCTTTGACGCCCGGCGGGCCCTGGCGCTGCATGACTACGAACTGCCGGCTGAGGCGCTCATACAACTCCGGCTGGGTCATCGGCCGCTTGACGATCGCCGACGGCACAGTGCGGTCGGTGATCTCAAACGAGAAGCGCCCGGCGGGCACGCCGTCTACGGTCGCCTCAACCGACCAGATTCCGAGCGACATCGTCGCGGTGATCGGCATCGTCCAGTAGGCGCCGAAGCGCGCCGCGGCCGCCTGATAGTCAATCGCCGAGTTTGACGTCAGCCCGCCGTCGGGACTCCGCCACTGCGCGATCAGTTTGTGCGCTCCGGGCGTCCCTTCCCACTGAAACAATACGATCACTTGTTTGTCGTCGGTCCGATTGAACACAGAGCGCTCGCTGGTCAAGACGAACGAGCCGTTCTGTTCCTGTCCGGTGGCGCCGCTGCTCATCTTCAAGACGCGGACGGCTGCAGTCTGCTGAGAGGCGGTCACTCCACGCGTCACCAGGCACAGCCCGGCCAGGGCCGCGCAGCACACGGTCCATCGCAAACGTTGGTTCACTTATTCACCTCAGTTGAGGCCGTCATCGTACCATCGCGCCCGAGCTGCACGCCTTTCACCCGCCACTGGCAGTCAGGCAGCGTTACACGGTCGGCCACACAGGCGGCATAGGCTCGTAATTCAAACGGCAGATCGTCGCGCAAGGTCGTCGGATGGTCGAAACATCGCGAATTTGCGCCCGATCTTACCGCGCTCGCGGCGCTAACAATTTCGCAAGCGCGGTAACGAGCCGACGTGCACGTGGCGCGTGCAAACGCTCCTCTCGGACGTAGCACTAGCGGGTGGTTTCTGCTGAAAACCTCAATGTTTCCGGCTCCGTCATCGACCGGCACTTTCTGGCATACCTCGTGCACCTTGACCGGCCGACATGAGCACTTTGTCTACCGAATCGCCCGCGGTCCGCGTGCCGACGCAGCAGCTGATCCGATCGATGCTGCACGGCCGCGACCGCGTCAGTGACCTGATCTTCTCGCCCGGACGCGCCCCGCAGGTCGAAGAGCGCGGCGAGCTGATCGAGCTGCCGTTCGAAGGCCTCGAGCAATTGACGCCCGCGCAGACGATTCAAATCGCCGAGGACCTCATCGGCGCCAACCAGATTGCCACGCAGCAGCTGACCAAGAGCGGGTCGGCGGACCTCTCGTACGCGCTCACCGGCGTGGCGCGGTTTCGCGTCAACATCTTCCGCCAGCGCTCGTCGTGCGCGATCGTGATGCGCGTCATCCCGTCATCGGTGCCGTCGTTCGACGATCTGCGGCTGCCGCCGGTGCTCCAGGAAATCGTTCCGCTCCGCAACGGCATCGTGCTCGTCACCGGACCGACCGGATCGGGCAAGTCCTCGACGCTCGCCGCCGTCGTCGACCGTATGAACGAGACCCGCGCGATTCACATCCTCACCATCGAGGATCCGATCGAGTTCATGCACGCGCACAAGAAGGCGACGATCCACCAGCGCGAACTGCACGGCGACGTGCCGACGTTCAGCCTGGCGCTGCGCGCCGCGCTGCGTCAGGCGCCGAAAGTCATTCTCGTCGGCGAAATGCGCGACCGCGAGACCATCGAGATCGCGATCGAAGCCTCGGAGACCGGCCACCTCGTGATGTCGACGCTGCACACCATCGACGCCGCCAAGACGGTCGAGCGCATCGTCGGCACGTTCCCGCTCGGCGACCAGCAGGCGATCCGCACGCGCTTCTCGAAGGCGTTCCAGTACATCATCTCGCAGCGGCTGCTGCCCCGCGCCGACGGCTCCGGCCGCATCGCCGTGCTCGAGATCCTCAAGTCGACGCTGCGGACGCGCGAATACATCGAAATGGGCGAAACCAGCGGCAAGACGCTGCTCGACGCGATGAAGGACGGCAAGCAGGACGGCATGCAGCACTTCGACGGCGAGCTCGACAAGCTGATCCGCGCCGGCACGGTCTCACTCGACGTCGGCATGAGCTACGCGACCAATCCGAACAACCTGCGGCTGGAGATCGCGGATTTCATTGAAGATCAGAGACAGGCGCAGCTGAAGAAGGAAAAAGCCTCGTAATTGACCGATCGACCGATCGACCGATTGACCGATTGACCGATTGACCGATTGACCGAGCTACTCTGGGCGAGAGCTGGGGTCGTCTTCGCGCGAGCCCTTGGATCGGAGTCCATTTCTCTCCCTCGCTTCCGCCGTCCGGTACGAAGCACTCACGATCGCGTTGAGCTCGCCGGCTTCGCGTATCACTTCCTTCAGTTGGGATCCGGTTGCGAGCCCCGTGTCAAACGAATAACGAAGCCATTTCAACGTCTCTTTCGATTCCTCTCGCACGATGCCCATTTTTGCGGTGAATTCCTTGTGTGACCTTGCGCTACAGGTGGCTGAATAGTTCTGGGCCATCGCGCTGCTCGCCTTGATTAGCTGCCGCGCTGCATTCTGGCCATCGGCGCGATCGAAGAGACCCCGGGCAAATCCATGGACAGCGACCGCGAAGGTGTCCAGTCTTGCTTGCAGATCATCTGAGTTCATATGCGCGCGGTAACGCACGTAGCGCGCCAGATGGCAAGCCGCGGTTTCCCGCGGAAAACGGCAGAAGTCAGTCGAGAGGTTGAAGAAACTGCGATCTGCCGTCGCCGTGGTGATCGCAGAAAACACAACCACTCAGTCGGTCAGTCGGTCAATCGGTCAATCGGTCAATCGGTCAATCGGTCAATCATCTAGGCTTTGAAAAACCATTTCCGCCTGTACATCACCTCCAGCAATCCGTACAGCACTCCCAGCGCCGCCACTGCGAATAGCAGCGACGTGAACTTCGGCGGTCCCAGTGGCGCGAACACGCGCCGGTAGGTCGCGTCGTAGACCTGGAAGAAGAGCATCGTCTTCACCAGCCAGCCGGAGATCACGAACAACGCGAGCGCGTTGGTGCCGAGCACGATGAACGGCCGGAGGCCGCGGCGGTGTTCCCGGACGTCGATCCACCAGTAGAGCGCGGCAAGCGCGAGCGCGGCGAGCCCGCTGGTGAACAGGACGTATGACGACGTCCAGAGATTTTTGTTGATCGGAAACTCGAGATCCCAGAGCAGACCCGCCGCGGCCGCGGCGAGGCCGGCGACGACAAGCCGCATCCCCCGAACCGATGGCGAAGCGCTGCCGGTCACGACCACGCCCGCAGCGACGCCGGTGAGCGCGGTCGCGATCGCCGGAACCGTGCTCAGCAGCCCCTCGGGATCCCAGGTCTTCGACTGCCGCCACAGGTGCGCTTCGCCGATGACGGTGCGATCGATCCACGCGCCGAGGTTGCCCGCTGGCGTCAGATCGTAGGCGACGCCGTCGGGCGGCGGAACAAAACGCAGCAACGCCCAGTAGACGACGACCAGCGCCGCGCTGAGCGACAGCGTCCATGTCAGACGCGCGCGTTCGTCGCGGCGCTGCAGTCCGCGGTAAACCAGCGCCGCGGCGAGATAGCAGAACGCCAGCCGCGGCAGCACGCCGACGACGCGCACCGTCGAAAAATTGAAGCGCGGATAGAGGGCGAGCAGGAGGCCGAGGCCGTAGAGCACCGCGGCGCGGGTGACGATCGCGCCGACGCTGGCCGCCCGGCGCGACGACAGCACGATCGAAACGCCGACGATGAAGACGAAGAATGGAAAGATGAGGTCGGTCGGCGTCCAGCCGTGCCATTCCGCATGAAGCAGCGGCCAGTACGCCGCGTTCCAGTCGCCCGGCGTGTTGACGATGACCATGGCGGCCATCGTCGCGCCCCTCAGGACATCGACGGAGGAAAGACGGGTCGGCGCAGGGCTCACGGCTCAGGGCTCGGCGACACAGGATACGCCTGGATACCGAGAACGCCGAGCCGTGAGCCGTAAGCCCTGAGCCGACTAACGCGAGTAGGTCGCGACTTTCCAGCCGGCGTCGCGGAGGCTCGCGGCAATCGTCGCGTGCCGGCGCATGGCCTCGGCGGCGTTGCGGAACGACTCGACCGCGGCGGCGGTGAGATTCCAGTGCGGCAGCGTGATCACGTCAAACGCGCGCTGTCCGCGCGCGCTGATGCCGCAAGTGAGTTGCCGGTTACCGTTCTGAAATCGCCAGGTCAGAAGATCGCGGGATTCGGTGCCAGGGTTCGCCATGACTGTCTGACTAACCAACAATCATGCCAGCCGCTAACAGCCTTGTCGGTCGAGAAGAGTGTCGTGAATTGCACACGTTTTCCCTCGGCTGGCTGCAGAGACGCTGCTCCCGGCTGCAACGCCCGCCATCGCACACCCACGCACACCTACTGTCGCGGCTGGGCGCCCGACGCCCGATGAGGTGAGTCAATGAAGCGATGGATTCCCGTGGTAATGCTGGCCGTGCTCCCGATCGTGATCGACGCGCAATCGGCAATGCCGCCGAGTCAGACGCCGGCGAAGGCCCCGGCGCCGCTGCCCGACATGTCGATGAAGGCGCGGTTCGTGTCGCAGTACCAATACGTCCGCGGCAACCTCGTGAAGATGGCGGAGAAGATGCCGGCCGAGTTGTACTCGTTCCAGCCGACGCCGGAGATCAAGACGTTCGCCGCCAATATGGGGCACATCATCCAGTCGAACGCCGCACAGTGCGCCAGCATGATGGGACGACCGAATCCGTTCACCGGTCAGAACCTGGAAAAGACACTGGTCGCGAAGACCGAGGTCGTCAAGGCAATCAACGACTCGTTCACCGTCTGCGACGAGTTCTTCAACAAGACGACCAACGCGCAGCTGAGCGGTGCGACCTACGAGATCACGCCGACGCGCGACGGTCAGAAAGTGACGCTGCAGGTCCCGTACGTGTCGACCGTCAGTTCGCTCATCTCGCACAACAACGAGATGTACGGCTACATGGCGGTGTACATGCGGCTGAAGGGGATTGTCCCGCCGTCGAGCGATCACGCCGACGGCAAGTGACATTTGCGATTTGCAATTTGCGATTGGTGATTGCATTGGTTATTGGGGGTTGGCTGATTGGGCCGTCAGTCACCGATCCGCAAACAACCAATGCAATACCAAGTCGCCAACTACAAATAGCCAATCGTCAGCGGTCTACTGCTTTCGAAACGCCTCAAAGAGCGACGCCGCCCCGCCGCCGATCGCCGCGCCGATGAGCGCGCCCTTCTTGCCGCCGGCAATGGCGCCGACGCCGGCGCCGGCCCCGGCCGAGCCGCCGATCACGAGTGCGGTCTTCTTCCAGTTTCGCTTCGGCTCGACGCGCGCGGCGGTCACCGGCCGTGCGGCGACGGTCCGCACCCGCGCGGGTGGAATGTAGACGGGATCGGACGCGTAGATAGGCCGCGCCATGTTGTAGGCAACCGGCTCCACACCCGGCATGTAGCCGGCGGGCGCGTAGCCGGC
>DASUGM010000184.1:0-3177 GCA_036274055.1 Vicinamibacterales bacterium
GGCGCGGCGGCCAAAGCCGCCGCGGAGACCGTGACGATGATGAGCGCGTCGCCGGCCTCACCCACGAGCTCGCGGCGAGCCGCGAGTACATGCAGTCGATCATCCAGGAACTCGAGGCGGCCAACGAGGAACTGCAGTCGGCCAACGAAGAGATCCTCTCGAGCAACGAGGAGCTGCAGAGCACCAACGAAGAGCTCGACACCGCCAAGGAGGAGCTGCAGAGCACCAACGAGGAACTGAATACGCTCAATGACGAACTGCACTCCCGCAACGAAGAGCTCAGCCGCGTCAACAGCGATCTGCTGAATCTGCTCGCGACCGTGGACGTCACTATTCTGATCATCGGCGACGATCTGCGCATCCGCCGGTTCACGCCGATGGCCGAACGGGTCCTCAACCTCATCCCCACGGACGTCGGCCGGCCGATTGGTCAGATCAACCCGAACCTCAACGTCGACAGTCTCGAGACCCTGACGCGAAGAACCATCGATACGATGAGCGCGCACGAGCGCGAGGTCCAGGACAAGCAGGGCCACTGGTACTCGTTGCGCGTCCGCCCGTACAAGAATATCGACAACCGCGTCGATGGCGCCGTGCTCACGCTGGTCGACATCTCCGTCGCCAAGCGCTACCAGCATCGGATCGACGTCGAAGCGGCCCGCGACCGGCTCGCGGCAGAGGTCGCGGTCGGACGCGAGCCCACCTTCATCGTCGACGAACACATGGTCGTGAAACTGGCGAACCGCGCGCTGGCCGACCTGCTCGGCGTCGATGACAACCCGGCGGGCACCTCCCTGGCCGAGTTCGGCCGCGGCCAGTGGACGATCGGCAGCGCGGTCGAGTCGCTGGTCAGTGGATTGGCCACCGAACAGGCGCTGGTCTCGGCGCCGACGACGATGAAGGATGCCTCGGGGCAACAGCGGGTCGTCCGTCTGCACGCGCACCGCGCTGGTTTCGCCGACGGCACTCATTGGAATATCGTCGTGGTGAAGGACGATGCGGCGTAAGGGGGCGGTGGCACGGATGCCCGGGGCGAAGGCCGAGGCGAGGCGGCACACGCCGGCGCCGCAGCATCTCTCTGCGTCCGGACCCACCTGGGTCAACCGCGACGATCTCGTCGCCGACTGGGATCGCTATTTCGATCTGTTCAAGTGGGCGCCGGTCGGCTACCTGCTCCACGACCTCAACGGCGTGGTCCGCGAGGTCAATCAGGCGGCGCTGGCGATTCTGGCCATCGAGCCGCGCGCCGTTATCGATCGCCCGTTGCTCGTGTTCGTCGCCAGGGGTCACCGCAACACGTTTCTCGACCACATGCGCCGTGTGCGCGTGGCGACCGGGACCGTCGAAGACGAGTTGCTGCTGCAGCAGCCTCGCGGCCGGACGGTGCCGGTCCTGATCTCCAGCCGGCGCTCGCTGCTCTCCGATCAGACCTTGTGCTGGAGCGTGATCATCGACCAGACCGAACGCGAGCGTCTCACCGAAGCGAAGTACCGCGCCGAGGCCGAGAAGGCGCGCGCCGAGGCCGAGCAGATCGCCTCGCGCGATATGAACGAGGCGAAAGACCGCTTCCTGGCGACGCTCAGCCACGAACTGCGGACGCCGCTGACGCCGGCGCTGTTCTCAGTCGACATGCTCGAACGCCTGGCGCTGCCGGCCGGGGCGCCGAAGCTGCTCGCCCTGCTCAAGCGCAACATCGCCCTCGAGGCCAAGCTGATCGACGACCTGCTCGACGTCACGCGAATCGCGCGCGACAAGCTGCCGCTCGACTGCCGGTTGCATGACGCGCACGCGCTGCTCCGCGACAGCATCGCCAGCTGCAGCCAGGAAGCCGAGGCCAAGGGGCTGGCGCTGCTGCAGGAATTGACGGCCTCGCAGATCTGCATCAACGCCGACGGGCTGCGGATGCGGCAGGTGTTCTGGAACCTGATTCGCAACGCGATCAAGTTCACCCCGCGCGGCGGGCGCATCGTCGTCAGCAGCGTCAACGATGAGAGCGGCATCCTTCGCGTCGCCGTCAAGGACAACGGCATCGGCCTCGATCCAGCGTCGCTGCCGGCGCTGTTCGAGCCGTTTGCGCAAGCCGATGTCAAGCACACCGGCGGCGGACTCGGACTGGGCCTGGCGATCTCCAAGGGCATCGTCGAGGCGCACGGCGGCAGTCTGTGGGCGAGCAGTCCAGGCCCGGGGCTAGGCTCGACGTTCGAGGTCGAGATTCCCACCATGAAGGCGCCACCGATGATTGCCGCGGTCCCGATCGCCGAACTGCCGAGCGCCGTCGGACTGCATATCCTGCTCGTCGAGGATCACGCCGATTCGGCCGAGACGCTTCAGACCCTGCTCGGCCTCGAAGGCCACGCGGTGCAGGTCGCCAGCTCGGTGACGCGCGCGAAAACGCTGGCGGCGCAGCCGTGGGACGTCGTCATCAGCGACCTCGGCCTGCCCGACGGCAGCGGCCACGACGTCGCGCAGTTCGTCAGAGAGCAGTCGTGGACGCCGAAACTGATGATTGCGCTGAGCGGCTACGGCACGCCGGAAGACATCACGCGCAGTCGTCAGGCAGGTTTCGACGCGCATCTGATCAAGCCCGCCGACTTCAATCAAATCGTCGGGATGCTCCGCGAGTGCACCGCCGCCGCGCGTCAGCGCGACTGACGATCCCGCATCCAGCGCCGCAGCTTCGCCAGCGGCCAGCAGTTGATCACGCGCGCCGGAGGAATTCCCGCCAGACGCGCATGGGCGATCGCTGTCTCGGCGTACACGAGCTGGTCGGCGCCATGCGCGTCGCTGTCGAGCGCGAACAGGCAGCCGGCGTCCCGGGCCCGCGCAGCCATCGCAAAGTTCAGATCCTGACGTGACGGATCGCCGTCGATTTCGATCGCAATCCGCCGCGTCGCCGCGCGCGCGAAGATCGCATCCCAGTCGGCGACGATCCCGGCCCGCTCGCCACGTTTGCGGCCGCTCGGATGCGCGAGCACGTGGACGCCGGCGGTCTCGAGCACGCGGAGCAGGCGCTCGGTCTGGTCTTCGGTCTTGCGTAACTTCGCGTGCGGCGCCGCGAGGACCAGGTCGAAGGTCGCGAGTTCTTCGGCGCTCAAGTCGAGCCCGCCGTCGGCGTCGATGTTGGCCTCGACGCCTTTCAAGACCACGAAGTCGCCGTGCCGGGCGTTGATCGCGTCG
>DASUGM010000185.1:0-5112 GCA_036274055.1 Vicinamibacterales bacterium
CGGCAGCATCCGCCCGCCCGGCGCCAGCGACAGCGTCAGCCGACGCGCGCTGTCTTCCCAGCGCGCGTCGATGCGCATCCACGCGCCCTGGCGATAGTCGAAGCTCCGGCCGTCGTCTTCGTAAACCGAAGACGTGCCGTCGGCGCCGCTGTAGACGACCATCTCCAGCGGCGCGTCGCTCGGCTCGTCGACGTATTGTTTCACCGGTCCCATCGGCACGACCGCGCCGGCGCGCACGTACAGCGGCATCGTCGCGAGGTCGACCGCGCGGTCGACCTCGCGGCCGCCGGCCACGCGTTCCTCCGTCCAGAAATCGATCCACGACGTGCCAGCCGGCAGATACACCTTGCGGCTCGTCGCGCCCTTAAGGACGACGGGCGCGACGAGGATGTCGCGTCCCCAGAGGTACTCGTCACCGCGCGCGACCGCCGTCGGGTCGTCGGGGTGATGCAGCCAGAGCGCGCGGATGATCGGCAGGCCGGTGTCGTGACACTCGCGCACGGCGGTGTAGAGGTACGGCATCAGGCGCGACCGCAGCTCGAGATACTTGCGAATCGTCGGCTCGACGTTCGGATTCTTGAGTTCTGCGGGATCGGCCTTCCAGTTGCCGTCGCCGGCTGGACCGCCGTCGCCGCCATCCCAGCCCCACGGCAACCGCAAGTGCCATTGCCGGCCGTGCGATCGAAACGATGGGTTGAACGCGCCGAACTGGAACCAGCGCACGTGCAGTTCGCCGGTGTACTCCGCAGTCGGATTGAAACCGCCGATGTCCGTGCCCCAGTACGGCAGGCCCGACAGACCGGTGTTGATCGCGACGCCGACGTGCAGCTTCAGCGTCTCCCACCGCGATTGCACGTCGCCCGACCAGATGAATCCGCCGTAGCGCTGGATCCCGGCCGACGCATTGCGATGCAGCGCGAACGGCCGTTGATTCGGACGGTAGAGCTGCGTGCCTTCCCAATACATGCGATGGCGCAGCAGCCGCGACGGTCCGTCGAAGCCGTCGCCCTGATCGGGCCACCAGCCGTCGACGCCGGCATCCATGATCGGCTTGTGCGCCGGCCAGTAGCACGACACCTGGCGGTCGGGCGGCCAATTGCCCGGGCTGGCCGGATTGTCAGGATTCGGCACACGCCCCGGCGGCAGCGGCGCCGCCGTGCACGAATCGCTGACGGTGCCGCTGAACCGTCTTCCTTCGACAACGATGTGCACGACCACCTTGAAGTGCTGGTCATGCAGCTGGGCCAGCATCTTCGGTGGATCGGGGAAGTTGGTCGGATGCCAGGCGAACTCGCCGTTGCGCGTGTTCCAGCCTGACGGCGTGAACTCGGTGCCCAGGTAGATCAATGTCTCACACGGCAGCTTCTTCTCGCGAAACGTGCGCGCGACGCCCAGGATCTCGTCCGGTCCGGCAAGCGTCCGCGACGACTGCATGTAGCCCAACGTCCACTTCGCCGGCATTTCCGGCAAGCCAGTGATGCGCGCGTACTCGCGCATGATCGCCACCGGATCCTTCGAGGCGACGACGAACACGTCGAGCGGGAGTGCCGCATCGGCGCGCGGCATGAACTTGCCTGCGGCGCCGGTGAAGTCGAAGGCGCCGTAGGGCTGATGGATGAACATCGCCCAGCCGTCGGTGCCGACGAGCCACTGCACCGGCGCGCGGGTGCCGTGCGTGGCCAGGCGATAGCCGTCGGCGTCGGCGTTGACCTGGCCGTTGCGCATCTGATCGGTCGAGCCCTTCTTGTCGAACTGCACGCCGCCTTCGCCGAGGCCGAGCAACGGGCCCTTCGGCAATAGAAACGACATGCCGGGCGCCACCGCATCGAGCGTCAACGTCTGGATCGATTCACCCGACGATCGTTTGATGTGCACCGTCGGTGGCCCCGGCGCGTAACTGACGACGAAGCCGCCGGCGGCGACCTGCGTCAGTCGCGACTGGTCCCGCGCCTGCACGAGCGGCTTGCCGAATTCGTCCTGGACGAGATGGCCGGTCTGCGCAATCGGCGCCGGCGCGCCGTCGCGGATCGGACGGAGGGTGACCCGCACGGTCAGTGGACTGACCGACGAGACAGCGATCTCTACCGGCTGGCCAGAGACGACGATCTCGCCGGCCGATTGTCCGCGGATCACACCGCCGGAAACGGCAAGGCCTGCGCCCGCCAGCCCCAGATCTTTCAGAGCCCGTCGTCGAGTAATGCGCATGCCACCTCCGCCAAGGCTACGGTGTCCCAGGGCGCGAGTCTAAGCGACAATGGGCGAGTCAGTTCATAAGAGATCCGTATGTCTTTTTTTCTCGGTCTCGACTCGAGCACGCAGGGTCTGACAGCGGTCATCATCGCCGTCTCCGGGACATCACGCGACGTCGTCTGGCAGCACACCATCAACTACGACCGCGACTTGCCGGAGTACGGGACGCGGCACGGCGTGCTGCAGAACACCGATCCGCGCGTTGTGCGGTCGTCGCCGGCGATGTGGGCCGACGCGCTCGACCGCATGATGGCGCGGATCGCGACCGAGCGACCGATCGACAAGTCACGGATCGCCGCGATCAGCGGCGCCGGCCAGCAGCACGGGAGCGTCTACCTGTCGCAGGATGGACTGGCGCGGCTGGCCGCGATGGACGAGCGCGCCGCTCTGGCGTCGCAGATGGATGGACTGTTTACGCGGGACGCGTCGCCGATCTGGATGGACTCGTCGACGTCGGCCGAGTGCGAGGAGATCGATGCCGCACTCGGCGGCCCGGCCGTGACCGCGCGCTTGACCGGTTCGCGTGCCTGCGAACGGTTCACCGGGCCGCAGATTCGCAAGCTCGCCAAGGATCATCCGGGACGCTACGAGGCGACCGTCCGCATCCATCTGGTCAGTTCGTTTCTGGCGTCGCTGCTGGCCGCGGTCGATGCGCCGATCGATCCCGGCGATGGCGCCGGCATGAACCTGATGGATCTGGCATCCGGCGAGTGGTCGGATGCCGCGCTGGATGCCACGGCGCCGGGTCTGCGATCAAAGCTGCCGCGCCTCGCGCCGGCGTCGACGGTGATCGGCCATCTTGGCGCCTACTGGACCGGGCGCTACGGCTTCTCGCCGGCGACCAAAGTCGTGACCTGGACCGGCGACAACCCGTCGAGCCTGATCGGCACTGGTCTGATCCGCGAGGGCCGCGTCGCGATTTCGCTCGGCACCAGCGACACGATCTTCGGCGCGATGGATGCGCCACGGGTCAGCGACGCCGGCATCGGCCACGTGTTCGGATCGCCGACCGGTGGGTTCATGGGCATCACCGTGTTCAAGAACGGATCGCTCGCCCGCGAGCGGATCCGCGACACCTACGCCCTGGACTGGGATGCGTTTTCGCTGCTGCTGCAGACATCGCCGCCGGGCAACCACGGCGCGTTGATGCTGCCGTGGTTCGATCCCGAGATCACGCCCGCGGCCACCGCGCCCGATGTCCGCCGCCACGATCTCGATCCGCACGACGCGCACGCCAACGTCCGCGCCGTCGTCGAAGGGCAGATGATGGCCATGGCCCGCCATTCGGCGTGGATGGGCGTTCGCGTTGACACCATTCACGCGACCGGCGGCGCCTCACAGAACACCGAGATTCTGCAGGTGATGGCCGACGTCTTCGGCGCGCGCGTCGAACGGTTTCGGATCAGCAACTCGGCGGCGCTCGGCGCCGCGCTGCGCGCCTACCAGTCGCACACCGGCGCGCCGTGGCCCGAGGTCGTCACCGGTTTCGTCGAGCCCGTGGCTGGCGGGGCGGTGGCGCCGATCTCCGCGCACGTCGCCGTCTACGATGAACTCAAGCGGAAGCACGCGGCGTTTGAAAAGCGGGCCCTCAGCTCGTAGGCCCCAGGGCCAGGGCCCCAGGCCCCCGGCCCAGGGCCCAAGACTCAAGACCGAAGACCCAAGACGGTTCTCTACCTGACCCCCAACAACAGCTCGACGACCAGCTGATCCAGCCGCTCGTACGGCAGCGGGCGCGCCGCCAGCTGCGCGCGATCGAAGGTGCGCGCCAGGATCGCATCCGCCGCCGCGCGCGAGTAGTCTCCATCGAGAATGCCGTCGCTTGTGGCATCCGCGCCGCCGTCGCGAATCTCGGCCAGCAGCGCCTGGATCTCGGCGTCCTGGCTGAACCGTTCGGCCTTGTTCTTCAGGATCAAATACGTTCGCATGCATCCGGCAGCGAAGTCCCAGACGCCGTCGGCGCTCTCGGTTCGCAGCGCGTGCGCGTCGAAGTGGCGGGGGCCGTCGTAGCCGGCCGACTCGAGGAGTTGGACCAGAAAAAACATCGCCTTCTGCGACTCGGCGCCGAAGCGCAGGTCCTGATCGAAACGGCCGGGCTTCTGATCGTTGAGATCGATGTGGAACAACTTGCCGGCATCGATCGCCTGCGCGATCGCGTGCACGAAATTGAGGCCGGCCATTTGCTCGTGGGCGACTTCCGGATTCACGCCGACCATCTCGGGATGATCGAGCGTCGGGATGAACGCGAGGTACGACGCTGTCGTGGGGAAGTAGATGTCGCCGCGCGGTTCGTTGGGCTTGGCCTCGAGCGCGAACCGCAACTCGTACTTCCGGTCGAGGGCGTAGTCGCACAGAAAGTTGATCGCATGACGAAACCGCTTGATCGCCTCGACGGGATCCTTGCCGGCGTCGACTTCAGCGCCTTCGCGGCCGCCCCAGAACACATAGGTCGAGGCGCCGAGCTCGACGCCGAGATCCATCGCGCGCATCGTCTTCTGCAGCGCGTAGGCGCGGACGCCGGCGTCGTGCGACGTGAAGGCGCCGTCACGGAACACCGGGTCCGAGAACAGATTGGTCGTCGCCATCGGCACGCACATGCCGTGTTCGTTCAGGGCCCTGGTGAACTCGCGGACGATGCGATCGCGCTCGGCCGGCGACGCGTCGATTGGCACCAGGTCGTTGTCGTGCAGGTTGACGCCCCACGCGCCGAGCGCGCCGAGGCGGCGCACCGACTCGCGCGGATCGAGCGCCGGCCGGACGAACTCGCCGAACGGATCGCGGCCGCGGTTGCCGACCGTCCAGAGGCCAAAGGTGAACTTGTCCGCGGGTGTAGGGCGAAAGTCGGGCATCGCGGCGGATCGTATC